>JAGWOZ010000137.1 GCA_028870715.1 Betaproteobacteria bacterium
CGTGCCAAGCGCCGCGAGCGTGCGCGTACCTCAAGCGGGTTGAGCGCGGGCGACTCGTCAATATGGATTTGCACGTCATCGAGACGCTCGATAGTCTCGGGAAGGCGCGACCATTCATCCTCGGTGAGTTGGCCCGTGCGCAGGTGGGACTGATCGATGCGGCCCAGCGACCCCACGATCCGGAGCACGAGCTGCGAGGCCCCCATTTCCATGCTGAATACAGCCACCGGCAGCTGCTCGTTGACGGCCACATGCTCGGCGATGTTGATCGCAAAGGACGTCTTGCCCATCGACGGGCGCCCTGCGATGATGACCAGATCCCCGGCCTGCATGCCTGCGGTCATGCGGTCAAGGTCGGCAAAGCCGGTGGCCACTCCGGTGATCTCGGAGCCGCCGTGTTCGGAAAGTTCTTCGACGCGTACAAGCAACTCACCCAGCAGCTGCTTCATGGGTTGAAAGCCCGCCTTCCCGCGCGCGCCATCCTCGGAAATGGCGAAGATGCGGGACTCGGCCTCGTCCAGGATCTGCTGCACGGCCCTGCCCTGGGGACTGAGGGCACTTTGTGCAATTTCGTCGCTGACCGTCACAAGGTTGCGCAAAATGGCGCGCTCGCGGACGATTTCGGCATAGCGCCGGATGTTGGCTGCGCTGGGCACACTCTGGGCCAACGCATTCAGATAGACCAGTCCGCCACAGGCTTCAGCCTGCCCGTGCAACTGCAAGGCTTCGAGCACCGTGATGACGTCGGCCGGCTTGGTGCCCTGGATGAGGTCGCTGATGGCCTGATAGATCAGGCGGTGTTCGTGCCGGTAGAAGAAGTTGACATGCAGAATGTCAGCGATGCGATCAAACGCTTGGTTGTCGAGTAGCAGTCCGCCAAGTACCGACTGCTCGGCCTCCGCAGAGTGCGGCGGGGTGCGTAAACCCTCGATCACAGGATCCATCAATGCAGACATGACAATGAGCTTAGCAGCGAGACCATGTTGTCGAAAACCGGCAACGAGTTGCCGAGATGAAAAAGCCGCGCATGAGCGCGGCTTTCGTCACAGAGGCTGAGCGCGCTCAGACGTGCTCACCGAGCACCGACACCGTGATGGGAACCGTCACGTCGGTGGTCAGCGCCACGTCCAGGTTGTGGTCGCCCACAGTCTTGAGCGGGCCTGTGGGCATGCGCACAGCCGACTTGGGCACGTCGAACCCGAGTTTAACCAATGCCTGAGCGATGTCGTGGTTGGTGACCGAACCGAACAGGCGGCCATCAACACCGGCTTTTTGCACGAGTTGCACGGTCAGGCCTTCCATTTTCAGGGCCCTGGCCTGGGCGGCCGCGAGATTTTCCGCGGCCAGCTTTTCGAGTTCGGCACGCTTGAGTTCGAATTCGCGCATGGCCTGGGCCGTGGCGGTGCGCGCCTTGCGCTGAGGGATCAGGTAGTTGCGGCCGTAACCGTCCTTGACCTTGACCACATCCCCGAGATTGCCGAGGTTGGTCACTTTTTCGAGCAGGATGACTTGCATGAGATGTCCTTTGCTATTCAGCTCTTGTGCTGGTCGGAGAACGGCATCAGGGCCAGGAAGCGGGCACGCTTGATGGCCGTATTGAGCTGACGCTGGAAGATTGCGCGCGTTCCGGTCAGGCGGGCTGGAATGATCTTGGCATTTTCAGCCAGGAATTCACGCAGGGTATCCAGATCCTTGTAGTCGATCTGTTTGACCCCAGCCACGGTGAAGCGGCAGAAGCGCTTGCGCTTGAACAGCGAAGACTGCTGGTTGCGCTTGGGTTTGTTCTTACGGTCGGTTTTCTTGAAATAGGCCATGTTCAGGCTCCTCAATCCATTCGGTAATGTTCAGCTTGAGTGTTCGAGATCCGCGGCGGCTGGGCATCAAAAACCCGGAGATCCGTAGCATTTGGCCCGCTTGCACGTGCTGGAGTTGGCGCGCCAACTCAGCATAGGCCACACACTGCAGGTCCAGCTCGATGTGTTGCGCGTGGTTGCCGATGTGCTGGGTGGATGCGTGGCTGACACGCAGATCCAGCGCCTCAACTCCGGCCGGCGTATAACGCAGACCTCCACGCTCGACAACCGCTGCGACAATCTCGATGCGGTTAATGCTCAGGCCACCTGCTCCGGCTGTGCCTTGCGCGCCTCTTCGCGCTCCACCGATCGCATCATCACGGAGGGCTCGGTCTCGGCCCTGTCCATCTTCACGATCAGGTGACGCAGGACGGCATCGCTGAACTTGAAGCCATGCTCCAACTCCTGCAGCACATCTTGGTTGGCTTCGATGTTGAGACACAGATAGTGCGCCTTGGCCAGTTTCTGAATCTGGTAGGCCATCTGGCGGCGACCCCAGTCTTCGAAGCGGTGCACCACGCCACCCTTGCTGGTGACGACGCTCTTGTACCGTTCGACCATCGCGGGAACCTGCTCGCTCTGGTCGGGGTGAATGATGAGAATGATGTCATAATGACGCATGGACACTCCTTATGACCCACGTGGGGCTTCTTTGCGGATAAAGCCACCCGGGGCGTCAAACCCGGTGTGGCAAAGAAAACGTTCAATTATAGACGACTACGCTGTATGGTTGGCCAGAGCCTGCCAGGTCGCCACGACCGTGTCCGGATTGAGCGAAATGGATCCAATGCCCTGCTCCATCAGCCAACGCGCCAGGTCCGGGTGATCCGAAGGCCCCTGACCGCAGATTCCCACATACTTGCCCTTGGCGCGGCAGGTGCTGATTGCCTGTTGGATCAGGGCCAGCACCGCGGGATCGCGCTCGTCGAATGCTTCGGCGACCAATCCCGAATCGCGGTCCAGGCCAAGGGTGAGCTGCGTCAGGTCGTTGGAGCCAATGGAGAATCCGTCGAAAAACTCCAGGAAATCGGATGCCAGCACCGCGTTGGACGGGACTTCGCACATCATGATGAGGCGAAGTCCGTTTTCGCCGCGCTTGAGCCCGTTGCGCCCCAGTAGCTCGACCACCCCGCGAGCCTCGGACAGGGTTCGCACGAAGGGCACCATGATTTCCACATTGGTCAGGCCCATGTCCTCGCGCACGCGCTTGAGCGCCACACATTCCATCTCGAAGCTCTGGGCAAAGTCGCGCGAGACGTAGCGCGAGGCGCCGCGGAAGCCCAGCATGGGGTTTTCCTCGTCGGGCTCATACCGCGAGCCGCCGATGAGCTTCTTGTACTCGTTGGACTTGAAGTCTGACAGGCGCACGATTACTGGCTTGGGATAGAACGCCGCGCCAATCGTGGCGATCCCTTCGGTGAGCTTGTCGATATAAAAGGCGCGCGGACTTGCATGGCCCCGCGCAACGCTCTCCACCGCCTTCTTCAAATCGGGATCCACGTTCGGATACTCAAGCACCGCGCGGGGATGGATGGCGATGTTGTTGTTGATGATGAATTCCAGGCGGGCCAAGCCCACTCCCGCGTTCGGAATCTGCGAAAAATCAAACGCCAGCTGCGGATTCCCAACGTTCATCATGACCTTGACCGAGATGTCCGGCATCTCGCCCCGCTTGACCTCGGTGACCGAGGTCTCCAGCAGGCCCTCGTAGACGATCCCGGTGTCGCCCTCGGCACACGAGACGGTGACCAGCATGCCGTCCTTGAGCAATTCCGTGGCGTTTCCACAACCCACCACGGCGGGGATGCCGAGTTCGCGCGCGATGATGGCGGCGTGGCAGGTGCGCCCTCCACGGTTGGTGACGATCGCGGCAGCCTTTTTCATCACCGGCTCCCAGTTCGGGTCGGTCATGTCGGTGACCAGGATGTCGCCGGCCTGCACTTGGTCCATCTCCGACACGGATTGCACCAAGCGCACCGGGCCGGCTCCGATCTTCTGGCCAATGGCGCGCCCGCTCACGAGTGCGGCGCTCTTTTGCATCAGCGTGTAGCGTTGCTCGACACGCCCGTGGGCGCGCGACTTCACGGTCTCGGGCCTGGCTTGCAGGATGTAGATTTTGCCGTCCTTCCCATCCTTGCCCCATTCGATGTCCATGGGGCGGCCATAGTGCTGCTCGATCGTCAGCGCGAATCGCGCCAGCTCCGTGGCCTCGGCATCGCTCAGGCTGTAGCGGTTGCGCAGTTCGACCGGTGTGTCGACGGTCTGCACGAGATGGGCTGACCCCGGTGGAGCGAACTCCATGCGCAGCAGCTTGGAGCCGAGGTTGCGACGGATCACGGCAGCCTTGCCCGCGCGCAATGTGGGCTTGAAGACGTAGAACTCGTCCGGGTTGACGGCGCCTTGCACCACGGTTTCACCCAGGCCATACGACGAGGTGATGAACACCACGTCATTGAAGCCTGACTCCGTGTCCATCGTGAACATCACGCCTGCTGCGCCCAAATCGCTGCGCACCATGCGCTGGATACCGGCCGAGAGGGCCACCTGATGATGATCAAAACCCTGATGCACCCGATATGAGATGGCACGGTCGTTGAACATGGAGGCGAACACGTGGCGCACCTTGTCGAGCACCGACGTGATGCCGGTGACGTTCAGGAACGTCTCCTGCTGCCCGGCAAACGACGCTTCCGGAAGATCCTCGGCGGTGGCCGACGAGCGCACCGCAAAACTTGCATCGGGCTGCGCCGCCGAAAGCTGCGCGAAGTGCTCACGAATGGCAGCCTCCAGTTCGGCCGGCAGCGGTGTGTCCAGCATCCACTGCCGGATCGCCGCACCGGTTGTTGCCAAAGCGCGCACGTCATCGACGTTCAGCGCATTCAGCGCCTGCGCGATGCGTGCATCGAGTCCACCCTGCTGCAAGAACTGGCGAAACGCATGGGCGGTCGTCGCGAAGCCTCCGGGAACACGCACCCCGCTGGCGGTGAGCTGACTGATCATCTCGCCGAGGGAGGCGTTCTTGCCGCCAACCACCTCGACGTCATGCATTCTCAGCTGCTCGAACGGTACCACCCAGGCCGTGGCGTGATTCGGCGTTTGGTTTTGATTTGACATGAACAACCCTCAATAGAATGAAAGAAATCTGGGGACATCCTGTCAAGGCGGGACAAACACCGAGGCTGCATGCGTTCTTGATATGGTTCTAATGCAGACATCATGCTGTGTGTTTGTCCGTGCGCGTGGAAGCGAAACCTTTGCAGGCGAGTCGATACCGAGGATTCTAGGCCCTGGCTCCCTTTTTGATGCGATGCGACATGCCCAACCGATCCGTGTTTTTTGTCTCCGATGGAACCGGAATCACTGCCGAAACGTTTGGCAATTCCATCCTCGCCCAGTTTGACGCGCAGCCCCACCGCATCCGCCTGCCCTTCGTTGACACGGTCCAGAAGGCACTGCTGGCGGTGGAACGCATCGACCAGGCTGCGCGCAATGAGGGGCGCCCACCGATTGTGTTCATCACGCTCGTGAATCCCGATGTGTTGCAAGTCATCCGGGGTTGCAACGGTCTGGTCATGGACATGTTCACGACATTCGTGGAGCCCCTGGAAATCGCCTTCGGGATCAAATCGAACCATCGCATTGGTCAATTTTCCGATGCAACCAAGAGCGCGCGCTACAACAGCCGCATGGACGCAATCAACTTTGCATTGATGCATGACGATGGCCAGTCGTCGCGAAATCTGGCTCTGGCTGACGTCATCTTGGTCGGTGTGTCGCGCAGCGGCAAGACGCCCACGTCGCTCTACCTTGCAATGCAGCATGGCGTGCGCGCGGCAAACTATCCGTTGATTCCCGAGGATTTCGCACGCATGTGCCTGCCTTCGGCTCTTGCTGCCCATCGCAGCAAGCTTTTCGGTTTGAGCATCGCACCGGAGCGACTGAGTGAAATCCGCCGCGAGCGCAAGCGCGGCAGTGTGTATGCATCGCTGGCCAATTGCATCGAAGAAGTGACCGAGGCGGAACGGCTGATGCGACGCGAGGGCATCCGCTGGCTGTCCTCCACGCACAAATCGATCGAGGAAATCGCCACTACCATTCTCCAACTCATCCGCCCGGATCGGCTGGAGTACTGAGTATCTCCAACGCGACGCACAAGCCCACTCCCTGACACCATGCCCGCCATGTCCTACGAAGACAAAAAGAACGACTATTTGCTGGGTTTTGCATCCACGCAGCAGGTCCGGTCCGAGCAAGAACAGGCGTTGCCCGTCAACCCATTGCGGCACCATAACCCCTATGGGGTGATCATGGTGGACGCCGCGGCTGACATCTCCAGCGCTATGGCCCAGCACCCACGGATGCGTGTACTGCCGCTGACCATCCAGTTGCAGGGCCGCACAGTCCTGGACAAAGGCTTGCATGAAAAGCGCGGTGAGCTGCGCGAGCTCAGCCGCGAGCAATTGCGCGCCGCCCAGATTGTGCCGCCCAGTGTCGAAGGGCTGGAATACCGCCTGTACCCGAACATCGCCCTCAATGCCGACTGGCTGATCTATATGGGCTCGATGCGAGCGCTCAGCAACCCGGCCGATGCGCTCCAGACCCTGCTGTTACAGCATCGCGAAGAGATTCGCGAACTCCGGCGCAGTCGCGGTCTTCCGGCTGACCTGCAGGTGCTCTGTCTGGATGGCGGCTCGATGCTGGCGGGCCCGGCCCTGCAGGCCCGCGTGCTTGTGAAGAAACTCGATGCCGGAGAACCGGCCGCGGAGGTGGCGCATGCCGCCACGCAACTCTCAGTCATGACCCGTCAGTGGCTCATCCCGCGTCATCCCGGCGATCTGGCGAACGCACTGTCCAAACTGTCCAATCCGGCGCTGGAGCCTTGGGTGCAGGCGGGTTCCCTGGGACTGAATCAGTTGCTGAACCCCTATCCTGTCCTGGTCAGCGATGCCAATGGATTGTTCTGCGGCTTCCGCGCCAAGCGCTGGCGCAGCGCGGTGGCCGAGGTGTTCTCGATTGCCGAACAAGCCATCATGGACGGTGGCGTTCAGGGCACACAGTTGCAAATCAGCTTCGACGGAAGTATCCGTGAGCTGCAGGAATGGCCAGAGTTTGTCCAGCTACGTGAGCGGGCCGACAGCATGCAGGTGCGTCTTCACGTCACCCATATGAGTCTGGCCGGGCGCATCTGGGCCTCCAAAGGCTCGATCAGTCTCGCCTTGCTGCAGCCCTCGATCCGCGAGGGTCAGGCGCCAGTTTGAACGCGGGCAAGCACGCCTCGAATGGGATGGGTGACGGATCACAGTCACACATTCACTTGCCGTTGGCCTGACGCTGACGCACACCTTCGAACAGGCAGATGGCCGCGGCGGACGCCACATTGAGCGATTCCACCGTGCTGGCCTGGGGAATGCGGACCGCCGCAGAGGCCTTGGCCATCAGGTGCTCGGAAATGCCCTGTCCCTCATTGCCGAATACCCAGGTGACAGGCTTCTTCAACTGCAAGTCATAGAGGCCCATGTCCGCCATGGCCGCCGTGGCATAGATGGGACGCGGTACGATTGCCGCAACCTGCTCCCACGGCGCGTCCTCGAAGATGGGCACGTAAAAATGCGCGCCCATGCCCGCGCGCAGCACCTTGGGGGTCCAGGCCCCTGCGGTGCCACGAAGCAGGTACACCGCTCCACACTCTGCCGCTGCTGCGGTGCGCAGGATGGTTCCCACGTTGCCTGCGTCCTGGATGCGATCGAGAACCACCGCCGACCCGGGCCGGGGCTTGACGCCCTTGGGTTTGGCAATCAGCATGCCCACCTGCGGGCCGTTTTCCAGGGTGGAAATCCAGCTGAAAAGGGCGCGGTGCAGGATGACCGCATTGGTGCTCCCGACACGCTCGACCAGGGCGGCGACCTCGGGCAAAAGCAAACCGTCATCCGTCGTGACAAGCGTGTCGGCGTGGTGCCCGCTGTCGAGCGCGGCCTGGACAAGATGCACGCCTTCGAGCCAGACCTGACCCAGGCGTTTGACCGCGCCAGGATCGCTGCCGAGCACGCGCAGCGTTTTAACCAGAGGATTTTCGGCGGAGATGATGCGTTTCACAGAGGCCTTTGCTCGGAATGAATGGGATGGTCCAGAAGTCGTCGAATTGGGGCAAAGCTGCGCCGGTGCTCCGCACAAGGCCCATGCTCCTGCAAAGCCTGCCAATGCTGCATTGTGCCGTAGCCGAAGTGCCGCTCAAACCCGTAAACAGGGTGGCATGCCGCAAGGTCCTGCATCAGGCGATCGCGCCAGACCTTGGCCACGATCGACGCGGCGCTGATGGCTGGCTGTGTGGCGTCGCCACGCACGATGGCGCGGCAAGGCATAGACAGGTCTGGCACCTGGTTGCCGTCCACCAACACGCGCGCCGGGGTCAGACTCAGGCCCGCAACGGCGCGCTGCATGGCCAGCAATGTGGCTTGCAGGATGTTGATGCGGTCAATTTCAGCAGCACTTGCCTGTCCGATGCTCACAGCAAGGGCGCGTTCTCGGATCAGCGCATCGAGCACCCCCCGGCGCTTGGGGGACAATGTCTTGGAATCGGCCAAACCTGCCAGCGGTCGCTGGGGATCCAGGATGACCGCGGCGGCCACCACGGGACCTGCCCAGGTTCCGCGCCCCACTTCGTCGCAGCCTGCAATCGGCAACAGCGACGTCTGCTCATCGGCCCATGCACCGGGACTTTGCATGGCTCAGTGCGCCAGATTGGCGCTCTCCAGGATGGCCTGCGCGGCAAGGCTTGCTGTCGGCCGCCGCAAGGCAGCGTGCAGTTCGGCGAAGCGCGCGCGCAAGCGCGCCTGCCTAGGCTCGTCATTCAGCAAGGCGTCGGCTGCATCGGCCAGCGCCTGCGGCGTGCACTCGCGCTGCAAGAGTTCAGGAACCAGAAAGCTGCGTGCAAGGATGTTCGGAAGGCCGACCCACGGCAGGTAGCCTTTGTTTTTCATCAGGTGCCATGACAGCGCCGGAAGCCGGTAGCCAATCACCATCGGGCGTTTGAACAGCGCGCATTCCAGGGTGGCGGTGCCGCTGGCCACCAGCGCCAAGTCACAGGCTGCCATGGCGCGATGCGATTGCCCCGACAGCCACTGCACCTCAAGACCGGGGTGGGCTGCGCATTGGCGCCTCAGCACAGGCTCAAGTCCCGGTTGCGCCACCGGAAGCAGCACACGCGCTCCATGCCTTTGCTGCAGGAGGGCAGCAGCGCCGAAAAAGCTTGGGCCGATTTGTCGCACCTCGCCCGCGCGGCTTCCCGGCAGCATGGCAATGACGGGCGACGTCGCTGCGATGCCCAGGGCCTTGCGGGCGGCGACCTGATCAACCTGCTCCGGAATCAACT
>JAGWOZ010000375.1 GCA_028870715.1 Betaproteobacteria bacterium
CCGGCGAGAAGGTCGAACGCAGCGGACAGGCATCCAGCCAGCGGGCAGCGGTGCTCAAGGCCGTGCAGGCGCTTCCCGGCCACACCAGCTACGAACTCGCCAACCGAGTGCCGATCGACCGCTACGTACTCGCTCGCCGGCTACCCGAATTGCGCAAGGCAGGGCTGGTGCGCAACGGCCAGCAGTCGCGCGAGTGCCAGGTCACGGGAAACAACGCCATGACGTGGTACGCGCTGTGACCGTCACGCTCAACCTTCCGTACCCGCCGACCGTGAACCACTACTGGCGGCACACGCGCGGCAACACATTTATCGGCGAGAAGGGCCGCGCCTACCGGTTCGCCGTGGTCAACGCCTGCGTCGCCGCACGCGCCCCGTGGGTGGCCGGCAAAGTGTGCGTGGAGGTGGACGTGTATCCGCCCGACAAGCGCCGCCGCGACCTCGACAACGTGCTCAAGGCGCTGCTGGACAGCATCGTGCACGCGCAGGTCATTCGCGATGACAGCCTGATCGACCGGCTGGTGGTCACCCGCAAGCCCGACAACGAAGCCCGCGTCCAAGTCCGCATCACGCCCTACGCGATGGAGGCCACATGAGCAAACCCACCCCCATGCGCATCGTGCGCCCCGATGGCACGCTGCACCCGTACCTGGAACGCAAGACCGACGCACCCGAGCATGGAACCCTGCATCCCATCCCGCGCAGCCGAAAGCTCGAGCGCATGGTGGTGCTGGGACTGCTCGCGTTCTGGGCGATTGTCGGCATCGGGGCGTTCATGACGTTGCGAGGCCAGCCATGACGCGCGGTCGCAAACCGGACCTCACGGCCAAGCAATGCGCACGCATAGCGCAGCTTGCGCGCAATGGCATGCGCACGCGGGACATCGCCAAGAAGTTCAGCAAGTCGGTGTGGACCATCCGCTCCGCGCTACGGCGCAACGAGGATCGCGAGCAGAAAGCGCGTGACCTGGACTTCACCGTGGCGCCGGCCGTGCGCTTGCGCGCCGAGAACATGCGACGCCAGAAATTGTTCTACGCGGAACATCTCTCGCGTTCGGTGTGGGTGTAGGGGTTGAGTCTTTACTCGCCGAAAATCGCGTTTATAGTATTTCAACCATCATGAAAGCCAGCATGGCGCAAGTCCGCAAAGCCGAATCGCTTAGCGCGTTGATGGCTCGCTTCGCCAAACCTAAGCGCGAGGCCAAGCCGGCCGCGCAAAGTCACCAGCGGATCGCGGTCGGTTATTCCGAAGCACGCGAACAAACGAGGGCAGCCCGTGGCCGATGAAAAACCCGATCCCGAGAAGCAGCGTCGTGAGCAGGAGCGCCGCGAGCGCGACCGTCGGCTGCAGAAGCGTAAGCGTCACTGATGGCCACGCCTAAGCGCAAGCCGCAGGCCGTCGAGAACGGCGCCCGGTTCGGTGGCGAGACCCTGACGTTCGTTGACGCCAACGAAGCCATCCGTCCCCTGCGCGACCAGATCGTCGTGGAGCCGATGGACGTGGTGTACAGCAAGATCATCCACGTGAAGCAGGGCGACCGGCCGTTCCGTGGAACCATCCGGGCTGTCGGCCCCGGTCACTACCCCAAGCGGTACGACCATCCCGACAAGCACAAGCGCAGCAAGATGTGGGACTCCACGCGCTTTCAGCC
>JAGWOZ010000138.1 GCA_028870715.1 Betaproteobacteria bacterium
ATCTCGTGTCGACGGGCGTAGGTCAATCTGGCATGCTTATGCGTGTTCATTCGGCTGGGCCTCGGAAGTCTGGGTGTTTGGCGACTTCCAGTTTCCCAGACTCAGTCCGGATGAACCACAGATACAACCTATTGAAGCTTCACAGCTAGCTGCGGACTGGCGCGGCCGTGCTGGTCTGTCCATGCCGCTTGCCGCTCATGGTCGGCGCTCTGGCTGGTACGACCGCTGGTGCCTTGGTCAGCGGGCACCGGCTCGTTGCACTGTTCAGCTTGGCAGCCTCGTTCTTCTTTCCAGTGGCCCAAGCGTGGATGGCTTTGTCGGAAGGTTCATGCCGTTCTCGATGCGAGCAAGCGCGTGGCCCCGCTTGGGGCGCAGAAGGGCAAGAGCGACCTATTGTTAGCCTCCCTGCACCGTCGATGCTCTCGATGATCAATCCGCATGGCAGGGGATTGACGGGGTCGCTCGGGCAGGTCGTTCACCTCAGTTCTGCGGTTCGGCTCCATGTGCTGTCTTCGCAGCCTTCCGAGTCGAGCCCGTCAAGTCAACGTCGTAACCTGCGGCCAAGGCAAAGCCTGTCCGCTGGCCATTCGGCGCTTTGCCGGCCGAGGCGCTGGCCGCGAACTGCCCGATGGCCTACCAATGACGGCATTAATAACCCAGGGCCAGCCCCGCAGGGCGGCGGCGATCGTTAGCACCTTCGATGGCATGCGTCAGGGGATTGCGCAGGATCGCCTCATCTGCGCCCCAGGCCGGAACCGGCTTGAGCATGTAGCCCATCAATGCCAGTGCCTTGGCGGTCGTTGGTGTCAGATAGCCAGGCTCAACGAACAGTTCATCAGGAAACCATTGCATGTGCAGGCGTGGAGCGTCAACGGCCTGCTGCATGTCCATGCCGAAATCGATCACGTTGACGATGCTGCTGAGCGTCGTGGAGATGATCGTCGAGCCGCCAGGGCTTCCCGTCACCATAAACACCTTGCCATGCTTGAGTACGATGGTTGGCACCATCGAGGAAAGCGGACGCTTGCCGGGTTCGATCGCATTGGCATGACCCTGGACCAGGCCGAATAAGTTGGGCACTCCGGGCTTGGAGGTGAAATCGTCCATCTCGTTGTTGAGAAAGAACCCCGTATTGCCGGCCATCATGCCAACCCCGAACAGGGCATTGATGGTGTACGTCACACTAACGGCGCACCCCTTGGCATCCAGCACCGAGTATTGCGTGGTGTGCATGCCCTCGGCCGCCCCCAGGCTGCCCTCAACCTCAGACGATGGCGTGGCGCGTCCGGGTTGGATTGCAGCGCGGATTTGCGTAATGGTGGTGTCTGACAACAGGCGACGGATGGGGTTGTGGACGAAGGCCGGATCGCCCAAGTAGGTATTGCGGTCAGCGAACGCGTGGCGCTCAGCTTCGGCAAAATCATGGGTTGCCTGCACGGAACCGTAACCCGACTGGGCCATGGAGTAGCCGCTGAGGACGCGAAGGACCTCACACAAAGTCACGCCGGATCCTGGTGGGGGTGCCGTGACCACCTTGTAGCCTCGATACCAGCATTCGACGGGTTTGGCCCACTCGATGGCGTAGCGGTGGAAGTCCCTCAAACGAAGGATGCCGCCATGCCTGTTGCTCGCTGCAACGATTATCCTGGCGATGGGGCCGGCGTAGAACGCACGCGTGCCATTTTTCTCGATCAGTTCGAGCGTTCGACCGAGTTGCGGTTGTTTGAGCACTTCGCCAGCCTTCCAGGGCCGTCCGTGGTTGAGGAATATGGACGCCACGTTGGGGTGTGCAGCAAATTCCTGGGTGTGCGCGCGCAGGATCGTGACATCGCCTGGCTGCAACCGAAAGCCCTCGCGCGCCAACTTGATCGCCGGAGCCATCACCTGTCGCAGGCTCATGGTGCCGTATTTGCTCAACGCTGCGTTAAGCCCCATGACCGTTCCCGGCACGCCCACACCCAGGTAAGTCTTGGTGCTTCGACCCGGCACGACATGGCCGTGCGCGTCCTGAAACAACGTTGAGGTTGCCTTCAGCGGAGCCTTTTCGCGGAAGTCGAGAAAGACATTCGTCCCGTTCGCCAGGTGAATGGTCATGAACCCGCCGCCACCAATATTTCCGCAGCAAGGATTGACCACGGCCTGTGCATAACCCACTGCGACCGCGGCATCGACGGCATTGCCTCCTTCCCGGAGGATCGCAAGGCCGACCTTCGTTGCGTCATGCTGGTCGGTCACCACCATGGCGTGCTGCGCTATGACGGGCTTCGAAGGCGCCTCCGGTGCATGTGCACTCCCGCGACCCCCGTCTTCCCATGTCGCGATCCCCGTCACCGGTCGGGGTTCGGACACGTGCGCGAGAACTTCCGCCTGAACGGCCCCATGGGACGAGCCGAAGGTGAACAGGCTGATCAGCAATGCCTGATGCGCTGCTCGCATGTGATGGCTCCCCTCAAGGATGGCGGCAAACCCGACAAGCAATGCCCACGAAGGCGAAAAGGCGTCGGCTGCGCTGGCTTATATCGCCAGGCATCTATCGGTATGAAAACACTGTACTTCGGTTTTGAGCGGTTCGTACCTAGCATTTGCCAACGTTCAAGCAATCCCAGCCATGCACATCCCAGCCACGATCATCGGTTTTGCCCCAGCGCCCCACGCGCAGCCGGTGTCGGGCGCTGTTGGGCATGCAATGGCGGCCCTCAGCAATGCACGGGCCGCTCACAGGACCAAGGTCTGATCCCCATGTACGGCTATACCGAGTTCGACAGACGATTCATCCGCGCACGCGCCGCACAGTATCGCGACCAGCTTGAGCGGTATCTCGCGGGAGCCCTGGGGGAAGAGGAATTCAAGCCCCTGCGCCTGCAAAACGGCTGGTATGTTCAACGCCATGCGCCCATGCTGCGCGTGGCCATCCCGTATGGCGCACTGGCCAGTGCGCAACTGCGTGCCCTGGCCGCCATCGCCGAAGAATTTGACCGGGGCTATGCGCACTTCACGACCCGCCAGAATATTCAGTTCAACTGGATTCCCTTGGTACAAAGCGCCGACGTGATGGATCGGCTGGCTGCGGTCGACATGCATGGCATCCAGACCAGCGGCAACTGCATCCGCAACATTACGAGCGATGTGCTTGCCGGCATCGCACCGGACGAAATCATCGATCCGCGCCCCTTTTGCGAGATCCTTCGCCAATGGAGCACGCTGCATCCGGAGTTTGCCTATCTGCCGCGAAAGTTCAAGATCGCCGTAGGTGGCGCGCACGAAGACCGGGTGGCGGCCAGTTGGTACGACGTCGGCCTGCAGGCCGTAGCTGACGACGCAGGCCAGGTTGGGTTCAGGGTACGGGTAGGCGGTGGCATGGGCCGCACGCCCATGATTGGCGCAATCATTCGCGAGTTTCTGCCCTGGTCCCAGCTGCTCCTGTACATCGAGGCGATCCTGCGCGTGTATAACGCCTACGGGCGGCGCGACAACATCTGGAAGGCGCGCATCAAGGTTTTGGTGAAGGCTGAAGGCGCCCGTTTTGCTGAGGCGGTGGAGCGAGAGTTCGCCGATATCGCGCAGCGTGATGCGGGCGCTGCAGCTCACCTCATCACGCTGCAGGACTTCAACCGTATTGCGGCGCTGTTCGCACCTCCTCCCGGTGTTGACCTGAGCGCCAGTGCGGCGGCCCCCATCGAACTCGTGGAGTTGGATTCACAGCGGGCATACGCGCGCTGGAAGCAGCGCAATGTGCACGCGCATCGGCTCAACGGCTACCACGCCGTAACCCTGTCGCTCAAGCGCCCGGGACAGGCACCAGGCGATGTCACCGCAACCCAGATGCGCGCGGCAGCGGCCTTGGCCGATCGCTACAGCCAAGGGGAGTTGCGCGTGAGCCACGAGCAAAATCTTGTCTTGCCCTGGGTGCCCAAGGCGAGCTTGCACGCGCTGTGGCGGGATGCGCGCGAAGGCGGCTTCGGCACACCCAATATCGGATTGCTGACCGACATGATTTCCTGCCCCGGTGGGGATTTCTGCGCGCTTGCAAATGCCCGTTCCATCCCGATTGCGGCCGCTATCGCCGAGCGGTACGCTGATCTCGATGAGCTCTTCGACATTGGTGAGATCGACCTGAACATCAGCGGGTGCATCAACTCCTGCGGGCATCATCACAGCGGGCATATCGGGATCCTCGGCGTCGACAAGGATGGCGCCGAGTGGTACCAGATCACGATCGGCGGCTCCGATGGCTCAGGGATTGGCGGAGTGGCCTTGCCGGGCAAGATCCTTGGCCCGTCATTCGCGGCCGAAGAGGTGCCCGATGTGATTGAGGCCTTGGTTTCGCTCTATCTGCGCCAGCGCATGCAGGGCGAGCGCTTCGTGGACTTTGCTCGCCGCATTGGCCTCGCCCCCTTGAAGGAGGCGGCCGACGGCGTGCGGCGGGCGACCGCGGTCGATGAGGAGTCCCGGGTATGAGATTTGTAGATTCCAAGGCGAACGTTTGGGCCGCCGTTGATGATCACGACCTTGCCATCGCGCCGCATCGCCTCCTGACCCCCGAGCAGTGGCAGGCCGTGCGTCTGTCCTGGCCAGCGAACCTGCCCGTTGGGCTCATTCTTTCCAACAGTCACGACGTGCGTACGCTGGAGGGTTCGTTGTCGTGCTTTTCCGCCGTTGCGCTGCAATTTCCCAAGTGGACGGACGGCCGTGCCTATAGCCAAGCCAGGCTATTGCGTGTGCGGCTGCGCTACACGGGGGACATTCGCGCCATGGGCGACGTCCTCGTGGACATGGCACTGCCGCTGGCGCGAACCGGATTTGACACCGCTGTCCTGCGTGCAGATCAGGACTTGAACGTGGCGCGGCAAGCACTGCGCTTTTTTGACGGGCTTTTGTCGTTTCCCGGCACGGACATCAGGCGTGGCGGAGCGGTGTATTACCAGGGCGACGCGCTCGACCCTGATCCTCACTTTCGCAAGGCTGTCGCATGAAGAGCACCATTTCCGTTGATGTACCGGAACGCTCGGCGGTCGCCGTGCACGCCAAACCCAGTGAGGGTTTCGATCAGCGTGCCGCTGCCGCGCTGGCCATGCTCCGCGCGGCAGCGGCCGAGTTCCCCCGCGCCATCGTGCAAGCCACAAGCCTGGGCGCAGAAGACATGGTCATCACGGACCTGATTGCACGGCACGCGCTTCCGATTGCCATCGGGATGCTCGACACAGGCCAATTGCACGACGAGACCCTTGCCTTGGTCGGGCGCACCCAGCGCCACTACGGACTGCGCATCGAGGTCTGGCGTCCGCAGGCCACGGCAGCAGCTCAGTTCGTCGCAACCCATGGGGCCGACGCCATGCGCAAGAGCGTCGAGCTGCGCCACGCCTGCTGCGCATTGCGCAAGCTGGAGCCACTCTCTCGCATGCTTGAAGGCCGTCAGGGTTGGATTACGGGCATGCGACGCGAGCAGTCACAGCAGCGAAAGCAGATTTCGCTGCGCGAGCGCGACATGCAGGGACGTACAAAGTTGAACCCATTGATTGATTGGACATTGGGCGATGTGTGGCACTACATCAGCCTTCAGGGTGTGCCCTACAACCCACTGCATGACCGTCATTTTCCGAGCATTGGCTGCTCGCCGTGCACCCGCGCCGTCGCCGTTGGCGAGGACTTCCGGGCGGGGCGCTGGTGGTGGGAGAGCGATGGTGCCAAGGAATGTGGCCTGCACGTTCAAAGGCGCCCGGCCAGCAGCGAACCGCAGCAGTCATCCCAGCGAGATACCGGAGTTCACCCATGAATGCCCCACTGAATTTGGAACGGCTACGACCGCAGATCGATCATCGCCACCTCGATGCTTTGGAGGAAGAGGCGATCTACATTCTCCGCGAAGTCGCCGGCAGCTTTGAGCGCACGGCGCTGCTGTTCTCGGGCGGCAAGGATTCCTGTGTCGTTCTGCGCCTGGCCGAGAAGGCATTCAAGCGCCGGCAAACCGATGGTACTTACGCGGGCCGACTGCCGTTCTCGCTCATGCACGTGGATACTGGGCACAACTTTCCCGAGGTCATCGCCTTTCGCGATGCCCTGGCGGCGGGCTCGCCAGACACGTTCATCATCGCGCATCTCGAGGACTCGATCCGGCGCGGATCCGTGCGGCTTGGCCATGCGCTGGAGTCGCGCAACGCCCACCAGAGCGTGGCCTTGCTCGAGGCGATTGAAGAGTATCGCTTTGACTGCCTGATCGGCGGGGCCCGGCGCGATGAGGAGAAGGCGCGTGCGAAGGAGCGCATTTTCAGTCATCGCGATCAGTTTGGCCAATGGCTGCCCAAGGAGCAAAGGCCCGAACTCTGGTCGCTGTTCAACACCCGCGTGCGCCCGGGTGAGCATTTCCGAGCCTTTCCCATCAGCAACTGGACGGAGCTTGACGTCTGGTTGTATATCGCTCGAGAAGCCATCGCTCTTCCCGATCTGTACTACAGCCATGCACGCCAGGTCGTCCGCCGCAAGGGGCTCCTGGTGCCACTCGGCCCCGTGACGCCGCCCCAGGCCGACGAGTCCGTCGAAACCATTCGAGTGCGCTTTCGAACCGTTGGCGACATGACATGTACCTGCCCAGTGCAGAGCGAAGCAGCCAGCGCCGTGGACGTGATTGCTGAGACGCTGACGGCCACGCTCAGCGAGCGCGGCGCTACACGAATGGACGACCGCACATCCGACTCCTCCATGGAACGTCGCAAGAAAGAGGGCTATTTCTGATGGAACAGTACGAAACAAACGCCGAATTCCGCCACAAGGCGTTGCGCTTTCTGACGGCCGGCAGCGTTGACGATGGCAAGAGCACGCTGATCGGCCGGTTGCTGCTCGACAGTCAGGCCATTCTGGCGGATCAACTTGACGCGCTCAACAGGCGCGCTTCCGGTTCACCCGTCGATCTGTCGCAACTGACCGACGGTTTGGAGGCCGAGCGTGAGCAGGGCATCACCATTGACGTGGCCTACCGCTACTTCACCACGCCGCGGCGAAAGTTCATCATTGCCGATGCGCCCGGGCATGAGCAGTACACGCGCAACATGGTCACCGCCGCGGCGGGTAGCGACGCTGCGGTCGTTCTGGTCGACATCACCAAGCTGGATTTGACGCAGCACCCGCTTCGCCTGCTGCCGCAAACGCGACGCCACAGCCTGCTGGCACGGCTGCTGCGCGTTCCGTCGATCGTGTTTGCCGTCAATAAGCTTGACGCTCATGCGGATCCGCAGCGTGCGTTCGAGCGTGTACGCGATGCGCTTGTGCACTTTTCCCAAGAGGCGGGCATCGTGCCCGCAGGCATCGTGCCCGTTTCGGCTCTGCGCGGCGACAACGTCGCTGCAGCCTCTCCCACGTGGCTTTGGTACGCAGGACCGACGCTGCTGCAGTTGCTCGAGGTCTTGCCTGCTGCGGAGGACCCGCCTTCCGGCCCGCTGATGCTGCCGGTGCAATATGTGGCGCGCGGGGGGGATGGCTTGGGACACCAGTTTCGGACGTTCTGGGGCCGCCTGGCGAGGGGGCGGGTGCAGACGGGTGATCTCGTGAGCATTCAACCGAGCGGCGCGGTGGCGCGGGTCGTGGGCCTTCATCATGCGGGGTCTGCCGTGGACTCCTGCGTGGCAGGGCAGTCGGCGGGCCTGGTGCTTGACCGCCACGTGGACGTCTCGCGCGGCGATTGGATCCTGCACGCTGAACCAGGCGCGCCGCAGGGCGTGGTGCCTGGTGTGGCGATGGGCGGGCAAGTGTTCGAGGCGACGCTTGCCTGGCTTGATGTGGAGCCGGCAGCAATCGGCCGCAAGTACTGGCTACGGCATGGGCATCGATGGGTCCCCGGCTGCATCACGGCAATCGTCAGCCGCCTGGACATCCACACCTTGGCAGCCACCGACGCCCAGATGCTCGCCGTCAACGACATCGGTCGCGTGCGCATTCAGGCGCAATCGCCATTGCCTCTGACAGTCTATGCCGCAAATCGGGTGGCCGGGGCGATGATCGTCGTCGATCCGGCGAGTCACCGCACCAGCGGTGCTCTGCTCGTCGAGGCCGTAAGCTGATGGGGCGCGTCGTTTTCATCGGGGCGGGCCCCGGGGCGGCAGACCTGATCACGGTGCGCGGCGCCCGGTTCCTGAGTCAAGCCGATGTAGTTCTCAGCGATGCCCTCGTCGATGGCGCCCTGCGCGAACTCGCGCCGCAAGCAAGATGGATCGATGTTGGCAAGCGCGGGTTTCGTGGCGGGGTCACGCAGGAAACGATCAACGCATTGCTGCGCCGCTATGGCTGCGCCCATGCCCTGGTTGTGCGCCTCAAGGGTGGCGATTCGAGCATTTTCGGACGGCTTGACGAGGAGCTTCGGGCCGTGACCGCTGCGGGGCTGCATGCTGAGGTTGTGCCAGGCATCACTGCGGCCTCAGCAGCAGCGGCGGACACGCGCCGGCCCCTGACGCGCCGCGGGAGCGGACGCAGCGTGAGTCTCACCACAGCGATGACTCGCGAAGGTGCGGTGCACGGCGGTCGCAGCGCAGACACCGAGGTGTTCTACATGGCCGGGCGGCAGCTTGCCAGCCTTTCGCGCAAGCTCATCGCGTGCGGCTGGCCGGCACTTGCACCCGTGAGCGTCGTGTCGCGCGCAGGGTGCGCCGACAGTCTGCATTCGGAGCACCTGCTGGCCCATCTCGGGCAGGCAGCGATGCTGCACATGAATCGCCCCACGGTCGTCATCGTTGGCGCCGGGGCTGCGCGCGTGGAACGCACGCATGCCACGCCTCGACGCAGTGCGGCCGGCGAGGGCACGGAACATCATGAACATTCATTGGAGAGCGACTGACGCATGGAAATGCACCTCAACGCGGCGATCACGGATGCCGCCCACTGGCACGGCGAGCCGATTGAATGCGACGCCGTGATCATCGGGGCCGGCCCGGTGGGACTGTTCCAGGTTTTCGAGCTTGGGCTGCTGGACATCAAGGCCCACGTCATCGACACGCTGCCGCATCTGGGCGGGCAGTGCGTGGAGCTGTACCCGGACAAGCCCATTTATGACATTCCGGCCGTGCCAGTGTGCACCGGGCAGGAGCTGACGGACAACCTGCTCAAGCAGATCGAGCCCTTCAAGCCGACGTTCCACCTGGGGCAGGATGTCACGGAGCTGCAGCAGCAGGATGACGGACGGCTGTTCGTGCGCACCTCCAAGGACCGCACGTTCCT
>JAGWOZ010000139.1 GCA_028870715.1 Betaproteobacteria bacterium
GGTTAAACTCAAAACATGTGGATTTTAGTCAACGGCTCGGCCTTCGTACTCTACCTGCTGGCTTCGTTTCTTGCCCGTCCGCAGGGTGGGCGAGCGCGCGCGGCCCAAACCTCGGGGGCGCATCCCTATCGCGATGCGGCCACGGTAGCCATGCTGCTGGCGTGGCTTGCCCATGCCAGCAGTTTTGTCCTCGTCCTTCAGGGTCTGCATGATCCGGATTTCGGGTTTGCCCCTGCACTGTCGCTCACATTCTGGCTGGTTGCTGCCGTGTACTGGGTGGAAAGCCTGTATTACCCATTACAGGGTCTGCGGTCATGGATCTGCCTGCTGGCGGCGATCTCCCTGCTATTGACCTGGTTCTTTCCCGGTGACCGCCTGGCTCCACCAGGTGCGGGCATCGCGTTTTCACTGCATTGGGCGATGGGCATTGCGGCTTATGGCTTATTTGGTGCGGCGGTGCTGCATGGGTTCATGCTGTGGTCCGCCGATCGCGCACTGCATCGACGCCGGCCGACTTTGGCGGGACTCGGCCCGGCCCTTCCTCTGCTGACCCTTGAAAAGCTGACCTACCGGTTGGCGGCGCTCGGCTTCGCCTTGCTCACCGCTTCCCTGCTCTTCGCCATCAGCTTCAGCGAGCGACTGTTCGGGCACGCCTTCGAACTGAACCACCAGACGGTGTTCGCCGTGGCGGCTTGGCTGCTGTTTGCGGTTCTTCTTCTGGGACGAGGCGTGCTGGGCTGGCGCGGGCGGCAGGCATTACGCTGGTTGTTCTCGGGTTCGGCCCTGCTGTTGCTGAGCTATGTCGGCTCGCGCTTCGTCCTTCAGGTCATCCTGCACCGATGAAATACCTGCTCGTATTCGTGATCGTGATCGTGGGACTGACTCTGTTGAAGAAGAGCCACCAGCACCGCGAGATTCCCGGTGCGCGCAAGCCCCGCAAGCCTGCTCCTCCGGAGCACATGTACGCCTGCCGCCATTGCGGCGTGCACGTGCCGGCGAGCCGCTGCGTGTGGAAGGGCGACAACCCCTACTGCTGCACTGAACATGCCCGCCTGGGGTGAATTGCGCCACGGCGACGCTGAAGCCAAGCCCGACAGCGGCTTTGCCTTCCAACCTGAACACCAAGCCAACGCCCACGCTGCCGCCCTGATCGACCGCGTGATCTCGGGTGTGGCGCCTAGCCGGGAGCGCCTGCGTGCCTTCCGCGTGCTCGGCGCCGCGCGCCTGATGATGGGCGGAATTTTGCTGGGGTGGTTTTTGCTGACGGAGATGGCCCCGGCCCATGCGAGCCACCGTCTGGGCTTGTGGATCGCCCTGGGTTATGCCGTGGTGGTCGTGCTGCAGTTCGTGTTGAGCCTCAGCACTTCGCGCGGCTTTGCATGGCAGGTTCTGGCAGCCGTACTGACCGATTTGGCTGGTTATGCCACGCTGCAATTTCTGGCTGGCCAGCCCTCGCGCGAGTTCATCCTCAGCTACACGCTACCCGTATTGGCAGCCGGCGTGTATGGAACCCTGCGCTTTACGCTCGCCACAGCCGCTGCCGTGTCGCTCATTCTGCTCGCGCAGGCGCTTTGGATGCTCTCAGGCAGCGGTGGCTTCGCCAACCCCCAATTCCTCGGCGTTGGTTTCGTCGGGGCCGCCTATTTCGCCATCGGCGTGCTGGCCTGGCAGCTATCGCAGCGGCTGGTGCGTCAGGAGGAGCGCGCCCGCGCGAGTGAAATTCGAGCCAAGCGCCAGCTCGCCATCAACCGCCATGTACTGCTTGAGCAGCCCGACGGCGTGATGGTGCTCGACGCCACGTTGCGCGTGGAAACGGCGAACCCTGCAGCCGTGCGCATGCTGGGTTTGAGCGACCCCAACAGCCCAGAGACGGAGCCTGTGCTCCTCACAGGCCACCCAGGCGCCCGCGTGCTGGCCGACGCTGTACGCCAACACGCTGCATTAGGCCTTCCGCCTGCACCGGTCATCTTTGACGGGCCTGGCGGACTGCGCCTGCAGGCGCGTGTGCAACTCCTGCGCCAATTACCAGGCGAGCCAGGGTACGTCGTGTTTGTCCAGGATCTCCGGGAGATCAGCCATCAGATCCAGCAGGACAAACTTGCGGCGCTGGGTCGCCTTGTGGCCGGTGTCGCGCACGAGATTCGCAACCCCTTGGGCGCCATTGCCCAGGCGAACCAGCTCTCGGCCGAGCCCGGGCTGAATGACGTTCAGCGCGAGCGCATGTCCGCGTTGATTGCGCAGAACGTGGACCGGCTCAATCGCATCGTGGAGGACGTGCTTGACCTTGGACGGTCCACCGCGCGCGAGGGCATCGATCTGCAACCCATGCGCATGCTGCGCGAATTGGCCACAGAGTTCGACCACGAGGGGCAGGGGCGTGTCGCATTGCTGGCTGACGACGAGGCGGCGACCCTGCATTTTGATCCGCAGCACCTGCGCCGTGTGCTGGTGAATCTGCTCGGCAATGCACGCCGCTTTGCCAGCACCCGCGCAGGCGCCATCCGCGTGCGCCTTCGCGGCACTGGACGCGTGCGCGAACTCAGCGTGGCCAATGACGGCCCGGTCGTGGCCCCCGAAAAGCGCGCGCAGATGTTTGAACCCTTCTTTACCACCGACAGCCGCGGCACAGGCCTGGGTTTGTATATTTCCCAGGAATTGTGTTCGCGCTACGGCGCCCGACTGGAGTACCGCGTCAGGCGCGAGCATGACCCGAAGGCTTTCGGGGAGTTCGTCATCATTACCACTGCCGCACTTGAAAGCCGGCCCTGACCCAAAGCAGCCCGATCCATGTCCGAAGCAGCAGCCCCGATTCGCATCCTTGTCGTCGATGACGAACCCGATTTGCGCGAGCTCTATACCTTGACCCTGGTGCGTGAAGGCTGGCAGGTCGAAGAAGCCGAGAGCGTCGCTGAGGCGCGCGCGCGCATGAATCAGCACCGCTTCGACGTCGCCATCGTCGACATGCGCCTGCCTGATGGCGAAGGACTCGACATCCTGGCTTGGTCGACCGCGCTCAAGCGCGGTGAGCGCATCATCATGGCCACCGCCTACGGCAGCGCATCCACCGCTGTGCAGGCGCTAAAGATGGGTGCCTTCGACTACCTCACCAAACCCGTGGACTTGCGCCAATTGCGTCAAGTGGTGCGCTCAGCCATCGCGCAGGGTCCGGTTGCCGGAACACCGGAAAAGCAGACGGCAGCGCTGCAGGCCATGGTGGGCGAATCCGCGCCGATGCTGGCCGTCAAGGACACGCTTCGCCGCTCGGCCCGCGGGATGGCCCCGGTGTTGATCCACGGCGAATCGGGCACTGGAAAGGAGTTGGCGGCCCGCGCGGTGCATGAACTGAGCAATCGCGCTGCCGGGCCATTCGTGCCGGTGAATTGCAGCGCGATTCCCGAGCACATGTTGGAGGCCGAATTCTTTGGCTACCGCAAGGGGGCGTTCACGGGAGCCATGGCCTCGCACGACGGCTTTTTCGCCGCTGCCGGCGGCGGCACGCTCTTCCTCGATGAAATCGGTGAGCTTCCGCTGTCCATGCAGGCCAAGCTGCTGCGGGCCGTGCAGGAACGCAAGATCCGTGCATTGGGAGAAACCGCCGAAACGCCCGTCGACGTGCGCCTGGTCAGCGCCACCCACCGAGACCTTCAGCGCTGCGTGGCAGAGGGCCTGTTCAGGCAGGATCTGTATTACCGGCTCAACGTCATCGGCGTGGCCCTGCCACCGTTGCGCGAACGGCTGGACGACCTGCCCTTGCTCGTCGAGGCCCTGCTTCGACGCATCCGCTCCGACCACGAGCGCCCGGAGCTGCGTCTCAGCCCGGAGGCCCTGCTGCAACTGCGAATGCATGCCTTTCCCGGCAACGTGCGCGAACTGGAGAATCTTCTGCACCGCGCGACCGCTCTGTCCACATCGGACATCATCGGCCCGCAGGACCTGGATCCCCCGCCCGAGGATCCTTCTGCTGGACGCAGCCCCCCGCCGACCCGTGTACCCGCCGTGGATTTCCCAGCACCAGGATCCTGGTCGGCTTCGGTTTCGCCTCCCTCCGCCACGGCGACACCGCCGACCTGGCAGGCACCCGTCCTGCCGCTGGATTTGTCCACCTACCTCGATCACATCGAGCGCGGCATCCTTCTCGAGGCGCTACGCCGAACACGTTTCAACCGCACGGCCGCTGGCCAGCTGCTCGGATTGAATCTGCGCCAGATCCGCTACCGCATGGAGCGTCTGAACATACGCGACGATGGCCCCGACGCGTTCTGAACCCGCAGCATGTGCCCAGCCGCGAGCCACGGCGCTGTTCGACCATGGCTGGTATCGCCATGCACAGCACCGGCCCTCACCCCATTGCGATGCGCGGCCCTATGGCACGACACTGGATCTGGTGGTGCTGCATAACATCTCCTTGCCCGCCGGCCAGTTCGGGGGCAATTTCATCGACGCTCTGTTTCTCGGCACGCTCGATAGCCGCGCGCACCCCAGCTTCGCCGCGTTGGAGGGTCTGCGCGTATCGGCCCATTTTTTGGTGCGGCGCGATGGATCGCTTGTGCAATACGTCGGGTGCGAGCAGCGTGCCTGGCATGCCGGCGCATCCTCGTTCCAAGGCCGCAGTCGATGCAACGACTATAGCCTGGGCATTGAGCTTGAAGGCTGCGACTCCATCCCGTTTGAGGCGGCGCAGTATGAGACGCTCACGGCCCTGGTCGCCGCATTGATCGAGGCTTATCCCATCCGGTTCATCGTGGGTCACAGCGATGTCGCACCCGGACGCAAGACGGACCCCGGGCCTTGCTTTGACTGGGGCGCGCTGCGCCGCGCAAGCGGCCTCGCTTCCACAGGTTTTCCCTTAGTCAAAACCTGATTTTGGGGTTTTGCGAGGGGCGGCGGTGTGGACAAGCTGTGAAAATGCTGTGCACTAGCTATGGGGTCTTGCTATCCTCCCTAACGCTAGATATAGTGCGGAACGAGTGCATCCCGCATGACCGTTGATCAGCTCTTCGGATCTGATCAACAACGCTCTGCCCCGAGACGAGCCCGGCCCTGATCCACGAGACATACCTGTGCATCCGCCCGACAACCCAGCACGATCTTTGCTCGCCGATGCACGAGCCTCACATCCACTTCATCGCGCTGCCGCCTGTTCAGGCGGCAGCGTCCCCGATGCCTGACCAAGATTCAAGGAGACCTTGCATGAACCTCGATTCCACGCCCACCGCCGCCGATGCGCCCGCTGCGATGCCCATGCAAGCTCATGGCCCCGACGCTTCCCAACCGCAGACCTATGGCGACTACAAGATCATCCGCCGCAACGGGGCGGTTGTGGGTTTCGAGCCGGCCAAGATTCACATTGCGCTGACCAAGGCTTTCCTCGCCGTGCAGGGCGGGCAAAGCGCGGTCTCCGCCAGCATGCGCGAGCAGGTGGAAGACCTCACGCAAGCCGTGGTGCGTGCCCTCATGCGCAGCCGCCCGGGCGGCGGCACGTTCCACATCGAAGACATCCAGGACCATGCGGAGCTTGCGCTCATGCGCGCCGGCCAGCATGAGGTGGCCCGTGCCTATGTGCTGTATCGCGAGAGACGCGCGCAGGAGCGCGCCAAACAAAAGCAGGATGCCGCGAAACCGGCGCCACATGCCCTGCACGTCACCGACGAGGGAGTGCGCAAGCCGCTGGATGCAGAAGCACTGGACGCTTTGGTGCGTTCGTGTTGCGCGGACCTCGGGGCCGATGTCAAGCCGGAGCCAATTCTTGCCGAGACTCAGCGCAATCTCTATGACGGCGTCCCGATGGCCGAGGTGTACAAGGCTGCCATCTTGGCTGCCCGGACCCTCATCGAGAGCGACCCCGGCTATGCGAAAGCCACGGCCCGACTCTTGCTGCACACCATTCGAAAGGACGTGCTCGGCGAGGAGGTTGTGCAGGAGCAAATGGCAGCCCGCTACCCCCAGTACTTTCCCTACTTCATCAAGGAAGGCGTTGAACTCGAGCTCCTTGATGACCGATTGGCTCAATACGATCTCGCACGCCTGGGCGCCGCGCTCAAGCCGGAGCGCGATTTGCAGTTTGATTACCTTGGCCTGCAGACCTTGTATGACCGCTACTTCCTGGCCAATCGTGCCGACACCCGCCATAACAAGGATGGCCGGCGCATCGAGTTGCCGCAGGCGTTTTTTATGCGTGTGGCCATGGGTCTGGCTCTCAACGAGATCGACCGCGAAACCCGAGCCATCGAGTTTTACGAGATCCTGTCGAGCTTCGACTTCATGTCCAGTACGCCCACGCTGTTCAACGCGGGAACGCGCCGCTCACAGCTGTCGAGCTGCTATCTCACCACGGTTGCCGACGACCTCGACGGGATTTACGAGGCGATCAAGGAAAACGCACTGCTTTCGAAGTTTGCAGGCGGCTTGGGCAACGACTGGACCCAGGTGCGAGCTCTGGGCAGCCACATCAAAGGCACTAACGGCAAGAGCCAGGGAGTGGTGCCATTCCTGAAAGTCGTGAACGACACTGCAGTTGCCGTGAATCAAGGTGGCAAGCGCAAGGGAGCCGTCTGCGCCTACCTGGAGACCTGGCACCTCGACATCGAAGAGTTCCTGGAACTGCGCAAGAACACCGGCGACGACCGCCGCCGCACCCATGACATGAACACGGCCAACTGGGTGCCCGACCTGTTCATGAAGCGCGTGATGGAAGGTGGAAACTGGACTTTGTTTTCACCATCGGATGTGCCCGATCTTCACGACAAATTCGGCAAGGCATTCGAGGATGCCTATCTGCGCTACGAAGAAAGGGCGGCTCACGGTGAGATCAAGCTGCACAAGACCGTTCCCGCCGCGCAACTCTGGCGCAAGATGCTGACCATGCTGTTCGAAACTGGCCATCCCTGGATTACCTTCAAGGACGCCTGCAACGTGCGGAGCCCACAGCAACACGTGGGCGTGGTGCACTCAAGCAATCTATGCACGGAAATCACCCTCAATACCAGCGCCACTGAAATTGCCGTGTGCAATCTCGGTTCCGTCAACCTGGTCGCGCATCTCAAACAACAGGGGGACGGCACCTATGTGTTGGACCACGACAAACTCAAGCGCACAGTGTCGGTGGCCATGCGCATGCTGGACAACGTCATCGACATCAATTACTACGCCGTCGCCAAGGCGCGTAACTCCAACCTCAAGCACCGTCCCGTCGGCCTGGGCATCATGGGCTTTCAGGATTGCCTTCA
The DNA here is from genome assembly GCA_028870715.1 of Betaproteobacteria bacterium. Classification (GTDB taxonomy): domain Bacteria; phylum Pseudomonadota; class Gammaproteobacteria; order Burkholderiales; family Burkholderiaceae_C; genus Thiomonas_A. The sequence continues at coordinate 7,227 of JAGWOZ010000139.1, forward strand.
TCTGGCGCGCATCCCCTATGGGTCGCAGGCTGCTGTGGAATTCGCCGATCGCTCAATGGAAGCGGTGTGCTACCAGGCCTACTGGGCATCCACGGAACTGGCGCAGGAGCGTGGCCGCTACAGCAGCTATCCGGGCTCACTTTGGGACCAGGGCATCCTGCCGCATGACACCCTCAAGCTTCTGGCGGATCAGCGCGGTGGCTACGTCGACATCGATCTTTCCACGAGCCTGAACTGGGATGCGTTGCGCGAGCGGGTGCGCACCCATGGCATGCGCAACTCCAACTGTGTCGCCATTGCACCGACGGCCACGATCTCCAACATCATTGGCGTGGACGCCTGCATCGAGCCCACCTTCCAGAATCTGTATGTCAAGTCCAACCTTTCGGGTGAGTTCACCGTCGTCAACCAGTACCTGGTCCGCGACCTCAAGGCCCGCGGCCTTTGGGACCAGGTCATGGTCGCCGATCTCAAGTATTTCGACGGCAGTGTCCAGCCCATTGATCGCATCCCCGCCGATCTGAAGGCCCTCTACGCCACCGCGTTCGAGGTCGACACGCAATGGATCATCGAGGCCGCAGCCCGACGCAGCAAGTGGATCGATCAGGCACAGTCGCTCAACATTTACATGGCCGGCGCTTCAGGCAAGAAACTCGACGACACGTACAAACTCGCGTGGCTGCGCGGTCTCAAGACCACGTATTACCTGCGCACGATGAGTGCGACGCACGCAGAAAAATCCACGGTGAAATCCAGCAAACTCAATGCCGTGCAGCAACCGGCCGGGAGCGCGCCCATGTCCACTGCCGCTGCAGCACCACAGTCTGTTGCACCGCCCACGGCCGCAACTGACATCAAGTTCTGCGCAATCGACGATCCAGGCTGTGAGGCCTGCCAATAACGGCAAGGTCTCTGGATACTTGGCCCTTTACCTGTATGCATGCTTGATCGTTGGTTTTGCGCATCAAAGTGCGATCCACGATCTCACGATTTGCGAATGATTGATGCACAGCGTATTGAATGTGTTTCATAAACAATTGATAATTGACCGAAGGAACAGACATGCTGAGTTGGGAAGAAAATACCGCAAACCCAAGCGCGCCTTCTGCAGGCAAGCCGGCGGGCTTTTCGACGTCGTCTTTTACCTCCCCCGCCGATTTTCTCCATTCCACCGCTCCCGCATCAACGGTTCGCCAGACGGGCGCCACGGCGGGAGTATTGGGCGGGCTGTCCGCCCCCGATGTGGCCACCGCGTATAGCCAACGCTCGGCATCCACGAGTCGTGTGAACGCCGACGACAAGCGCATCATCAATTGCCGTGCTGATGTCAACCAGCTCGTGCCATTCAAATACAAGTGGGCCTGGGACAAATATCTGGCTTCCTGTGCAAACCACTGGATGCCGCAGGAAATCAATATGTCCCGTGACATCGCGCTGTGGAAAGATCCGAGTGGTCTGACCGAGGACGAGCGCCGGATTGTCAAACGTAATCTCGGCTTCTTTGTCACGGCTGATTCGTTGGCCGCCAACAATATTGTTCTGGGCACCTACAGGCACATCACAAACCCCGAGTGCCGACAGTTTTTGCTCCGTCAAGGTTTTGAAGAGGCAATCCACACCCACGCCTACCAATACATCGTCGAGTCCCTGGGTCTGGACGAAGGTGAAATCTTCAACGCATACCACGAGATCCCCTCGATTCGGAACAAGGATGAATTTCTCATCCCGTTCATCGACACCCTCACCAACCCAGAGTTCCGCACGTCGGCATTCGGTGGTACTGAGCGCAACGATCAGGAACTCCTGCGATCGATCATCGTTTTCGCATGCCTGATGGAGGGATTGTTCTTTTACGTCGGGTTCGCCCAGATTCTGTCCATGGGGCGCCAGAACAAGATGACGGGCGCGGC
>JAGWOZ010000140.1 GCA_028870715.1 Betaproteobacteria bacterium
GACCGTCCGGCCATCGCCACCTACTTGCCGAATGCGGCAGGCAGCGGCACGCTGATGCTGGATCTGGGCGCCAATGTCGACTGCGAGGCGGAGCATTTGCTGCAATTCGCGGTGATGGGCACCGCGTTCGCCGCGGCTGGGGGGCACCCGAACCCCCGGGTTGGGCTGCTTAATATCGGCGAAGAGGTGATCAAGGGCAATGAGATGATCAAGCGTGCGGGTGAACTGCTGCGCCAGGCTCACGCCGAAGGCCGGCTCAATTTTCTAGGCAACGTCGAGGGCAACGACATTTTCAAGGGTAGCGCGGACATCGTGGTGTGTGATGGATTCGTGGGCAACGTTGCGCTCAAGACATCGGAAGGGCTGGCGCAGATGCTGACCGGGATGATCCGGCAGGAATTCACACGCAGCCCTTGGACCAGGCTTATGGCGCTGGCGGCCATGCCAGTGCTCAAGCGCTTTCGCAGCCGCGTCGACCACCGCCGCTACAACGGCGCGGCCCTTCTTGGGTTGCGCGGCCTGGTATTCAAAAGCCACGGTTCCGCAGATGCTTTCGCTTTTCAGCAAGCGCTGGAACGGGCCTATGAAGCGGTGGAGGGCCAAGTCGTGCAGGAGATTGAACGCATCCTTGCGGCGCTGCACTTGCAGGGCGACAAAGCAGCAACCCCGCCCGCTGCACCGCTTTCCGCTGCCAGCCCCTGATTGGTTAGGGCTGGGCTTCTATCCGCTTTTCGATGCCGGGTTTCATCCCGGCTCCTTTCATCCGAAACATTCCATCCCGCTTCCATGTCGCGCTATTCCCGCATCATCGGCACCGGCAGCCATCTCCCGCCCAACAAGGTCAGCAACGATGAGCTTGCCGCACGGCTGGCTCGTGATGGCATCGAAACCAGTGACGAATGGATCGTCGAGCGCACAGGTATTCGCCACCGTCATTTTGCGGGTGCGGACACAACGAGCGTGGATCTTGGTGAGCAAGCGGCGCGGCGCGCGCTTGAATCAGCGGGCCTGGTCGCTCAGGACATTGACCTGATCATTGTTGCCACGTCCACGCCCGATATGATTTTCCCCTCGAATGCCGCGCTCATTCAAGGCCGGTTAGGGGCCGGGGGCGGTGCAGCATTCGATGTGCAGGCTGTGTGTGCGGGCTTCGTCTACGCGTTGACCATCGCTGATCAGTTCGTGCGCGGCGGCCTGGCGCGTCATGCCCTTGTCATCGGGACCGAGGTGTTCTCCCGAATCCTTGATTTCAAGGACCGCAGCACGTGTGTGCTGTTCGGTGATGGCGCTGGGGCCGTGGTGCTGGCGGAGAGCCAGACGCCGGGCTTGCTGGCATCCAGCCTGCATGCCGACGGTCGCCAGGCCGGAATCCTGTGCACGCCAGGCCGGGTCGCGTCGGGCGAGGTCAGTGGACACCCCTTCCTCAAGATGGATGGCCAGGCCGTATTCAAGCAAGCTGTGCACGTGCTCGAAAATGTCGCGCGCGAGGTGCTGGCCAAGTCTGGCCGCAAGCCCGAAGATGTGGACTGGATGGTCCCGCACCAGGCCAACATTCGCATCATGTTGCACACGGCAAAAAAGCTGGGCATCCCGGCGGAGAAGGTGGTCCAGACCGTGGCTGATCATGGCAATACCTCGGCGGCGTCCATCCCCCTGGCGCTTGATACGGCTGTGCGGGCTGGAACCATACGCCGGGGCGACACCCTGTTGTTTGAAGCCGTGGGCGGTGGCTTGACGTGGGGCGCTGCGCTCCTCGACTATTGACCCATGAATGTCGGCATGCTCGTTCGCTGCGTTGAAAACCCTTCAACGCCATTTGCCCTGACGCGCCAAGCGCTTCTTAATCCGCACCATCATCGATGAAAACCTTTGCCTTCGTCTTCCCTGGCCAGGGCTCGCAAGCCGTCGGAATGCTGGACGGTGCTGCCGGTCACCCTGCTGTGCGCGAAACCTTGCAGGAGGCCGGCGATGCGCTGAACCAGGACATCGGCCGGCTGATCGCGGAGGGCCCCGCCGAGGTCCTTAACCTCACGACCAACACGCAGCCCGTCATGCTTACTGCGGGAGTGGCGCTGTGGCGTCTATGGCGAGCTGAGGGCGGCAGCACACCCCAATACATGGCCGGCCACAGCCTCGGCGAATACACCGCGTTGGTGGCCGGCGGTGCCATTGCATTCGCTGACGCGCTGCCGCTCGTGCGCTTTCGCGCTCAAGTCATGCAGGAGGCGGTTCCCGTGGGTAGCGGCGGCATGGCAGCCGTCCTAGGTTTGGACGACGCAGCGGTGCGCGACGCTTGTGCCGAGGCTGCCACAGAGGTTGGCGAAGTGGTCGAGGCGGTGAATTTCAACGCGCCAGGCCAAGTGGTCATTGCCGGCACCAAGGCAGCGGTGGAGCGTGCCTGCATATTGCTAAAGGCCCGTGGCGCCAAGCGCGCTTTGCCCTTGCCTGTTTCAGCCCCATTTCACAGCAGCCTGCTCAAACCAGCAGCCGAGCGCCTGGCGCAATACTTGGAGCAGGTGCCAGTGCGCAGCCCCGACATTCCCGTCATCCACAACGTCGATGTTGCTCGACACCCCGAGCCGCAAGCCGTACGTCGTGCGCTCGCAGCGCAGGCGGCAGGTCCCGTCCGCTGGGTCGAGTGTGTTCACGCCTTGGCTGCGGCGGGTTGCAGCCAAATTGTCGAGTGTGGACCGGGCAAGGTGCTGGCGGGACTCGCACGTCGCATCGATCCGGCCCTGAGCGGTCATGCGCTCGTCGACCTGGCCAGCGCACAAACGATCATGGAGGCTTTACTATGACATCACCGCAACTTCCGTTGGCCGGGCAAGTCGCGCTGGTCACTGGTGCGACCCGCGGCATCGGACAGGCGATCGCGGCCGAGCTTGCTCGGCAGGGCGCATTCATCGTGGGGACGGCGACCAGCGAGGCTGGCGCTGCGCAAATTGCCGGGGCGCTGGGGAGTGCAGGCGAGGGTGTTGTGCTCGATGTGACCGATGCCCATGCCGGCGAAGCGCTCATCGATCGTTTGGTGCGGGAGCGCGGCGGCTTGCATATTCTGGTCAACAACGCGGGCATCACCCGCGACACCTTGGCCCTTCGCATGAAGGACGACGATTGGGCGCTCGTGATCGAAACGAATCTGAGCGCTGTATTTCGTCTGTGTCGTGCGGCGATCCGGCCCATGATGAAGCAGCGCGCAGGGCGGATTGTCAACATTACCTCGGTTGTGGGCGCCTCGGGCAATCCGGGTCAAGCCAATTACGCCGCGGCCAAGGCAGGCGTGGCCGGCATGACACGGGCGCTGGCGCAGGAGCTTGGCAGCCGGAATATCACCGTGAATTGCGTCGCGCCGGGTTTCATCGACACGGACATGACACGCTCGCTTGGCGAGGCCGCCTCGCAGGCCCTGCTGACCCGCATTCCGCTGGGGCGCCTGGGGCAGCCCCACGACATCGCTCATGCGGTCGGTTTTCTCGTCAGCCCGCACGCCAGTTACATCACCGGTGTGGAGTTGCACGTGAACGGCGGCATGTATATGACTTGACCGTCCGTGCGTTCGCATGCGGATTGTTAGAATTCGATAGCCTTTTTTATGGAGAATTACATGAGTGATATTGAGCAGCGCGTCAAAAAGATCATTGCCGAGCAGCTGGGTGTGGCCGAAGACCAGGTCACGAATGAAAAATCCTTCGTCAATGACCTGGGCGCAGACTCGCTGGATACTGTGGAATTGGTGATGGCATTGGAAGATGAATTCGGCATCGAAATTCCCGATGAGGACGCCGAAAAGATCACGACCGTGCAACTGGCGGTGGACTACGCCAAACAGCACCACAAGGCCTGAGCATGGGTGCGCCCGCCTCAAGGCGGCGCGGGTGTGCCCCAGGCTGCGGGCCGCGTTCGGCGCGCAGAGCCTTGAACTTGCAGCCTGAGCCTGTTCGGCTCGGGTGCATGTGTGCGATACATTCCTTTTCCCTATTCGATTCCGCTTTGCGAACCCCTGTCCTATGAGTCTGCGCCGTCGAATCGCCATCACCGGTCTGGGCATTATCTCGCCCATTGGCAACACGGTCGAAGATGCCTGGAGTCATCTGCTTGCCGGAAAATCCGGAATCGGACGTATCACCAAATTTGACGCATCCACGTTCGCCGCGCAGATTGCTGGCGAGGTGCGCGACTTTGATGTGGGCGCCTACATCCCCGTTAAGGAGGCCCGGCATATGGACACCTTCATCCATTACGGGATGGCAGCGTCCATACAAGCCGTGCGGGACAGCGGATTGGGCGATTCTTCGGGTGTTGACCCGGAGCGCATTGGCGTGATGGTGGGGTCCGGCATCGGTGGTCTGCCGATGATCGAGCAGACCTACCAGGAATTCGTCGACCGCGGCGCGAGACGGATCTCGCCATTCTTTGTGCCGTCGTCCATCATCAACATGATCTCGGGCCACCTGTCAATCCAGTACGGCTTTCGGGGGCCCAATCTTGCCGTAGTCACGGCCTGCACCACCGGGCTGCACGCGATCGGACTGGCGGCGCGCTTGATCGAGTGCGGCGATGCTGACGCGATGGTTGCCGGCGGTGCGGAAGCTACCGTGTGTCCTCTGGGGATTGGCGGTTTTGCGTCCGCGCGCGCACTGTCCACCCGCAACGATGATCCAGCAACGGCCAGCCGCCCCTGGGACAAGGATCGCGACGGCTTCGTGCTGGGCGAGGGGGCCGGCATCATGATGCTCGAGGAATGGGAACACGCAAAAAAACGCGGCGCCCGCATTTATGCCGAGCTTCTCGGTTTCGGCATGAGCGCCGACGCCCACCACATCACGGCCCCCAATGTTGACGGCCCGCGCAAGTGCATGCTGGCGGCGCTGCGCAATGCCGAGATTGCGCCCGAGCAGGTGCAATACCTCAACGCGCACGGCACATCCACTCCGCTGGGTGATAAAAACGAGACCGATGCGATCAAGGCGGCATTCGGTGCGCATGCCAAGGAACTCGTGGTCAATTCCACCAAATCCATGACCGGACATCTGCTTGGTGGGGCTGGCGGATTGGAATCGGTGTTCACGGTGCTCGCACTGCATCATCAGGTTTCGCCGCCTACCATCAATTTGTTCACGCCGGACCCGGAATGCGACCTCGATTACTGCGCCAATACGGCACGTGAGATGCCCATCGAACACGCGCTCAAGAACAATTTCGGTTTTGGCGGAACGAACGGATCCCTTGTCTTTCGCCGAGTCTGACGTTCTGCTCATCGGTATGAACGTGATCCCGCAATTTCAGTTGCATGTCGAGCGTTTCGTGCGCTGGCATGCGCTGTTGACGGGTTTTGACTTGGCCGTGGCGTTGGCCGCCGGTTGGAATGTCTGGGAGTGGCGTGGCGAACGCGAGCTTGCCGTCATGGGCGGATTGGCAGTGGCGGTATTCCTCCTTGTGCTCGCTGCGCAGTTTCCTTACTGGAAAATCCATCCCTTCACGCTGATCCACGGCGCGTCCGGGTGGAAGCTCCTGCAGGGCCACCGCCAGGAAGATCTTGCTGAAGTGCGGGGAATGAGGCTTCCGGGGCAACTCGTGGTGCTTGCTGTGACGAGCAAGGGGCGTGTGGTGTTGCCCGTGTCGTCCGATATCTCCCCCACGGCCTGGCGAGAGTTGCGCACCCGCCTTGCGCTGTGACTGCTCTCGTGGTTGAGTCGATTTCCGATCAACTGCTCGTCCAGCGGGTTCAAAGCGGCGACCAGAAGGCATTTGAGCTTCTGGTGATCAAGTACCAACGTCGCATTTTCCGGCTCATCTCCCGATTCATTCGCGATCAATCATTGGCGGAGGATGTGGCGCAGGAGACGTTTCTTCGCGCTTACCGTGCAATCGGCCAGTTCCGTGGCGACAGCCAGTTTTACACGTGGCTCTACCGCATCGCCGTCAACACTGCCAAGAAGGCCATTGCCAACGGCGCGCGCGACCCGGTCATGCGCGAGTCGTCAACCATTTCTGACGATGGCGAAACTTTTGTGCCGGGTGAGCAACTAATCGACATGGAAACACCCGAGGCTGTTCTTGGCGGGCGGGAAATTGCACGGACCGTGAACGCAGCAATGGATGCCTTGCCGGAAGATTTGCGCACCGCAATCGCCCTGCGCGAGATTGAAGGCATGAGTTACGAGGATATTGCGCAGGTCATGCGCTGCCCGGTCGGCACCGTGCGCTCGCGCATTTTTCGGGCGCGCGAGGCCATCGCGAAGCAGTTGCGTCCTTTGCTAGGTACGAAATCGGGCGAGCGCTGGTGAGGGCGCAAGCGCACGTTCATCTGGAGCGTTGAGATGGAGCAGTTCAGTATGAGGCAGCCGATGATGCCGGAACGAATTTCCGCGCTGATGGATGGCGAGTTCGAGGGTGAAGGCCTGGCGTTGGATAGCGCCGCGTTGGTTGACGCGTTGCGCGAACTCGCGACGGATGAAGCCGCGCGAGACAGCTGGTTGCAGTACCACCAGATCGGTGATCTGCTGCGTTCATCTGAACTGGTGCCGCTGGCCGATGAGCGCGCCTTCATCCAGCGGTTTTCCGAGCAGCTCAGCCGCGAACCGGTGCAGTGCCTGCCGGGCGCAGTTCGCAACGCGCAGCGCGAGAAGGACCAAGCGCCTCAGCGCGGGCGCAGGCACTGGAGCGCAGTGGGCGCCGCCGTGGCGAGCGTCGCTGCTGTGGCTCTCGTGAGCTTTTCAACGTGGCCATCTCGGCATGACGAGCAAAGCATTGCGGGTCGCGTGCAATCGGAGTCGCAGGCGCTGTCAACCCGGCTCATCTCGCAGCGCACGCCGGGGCTAACGGCAACGGCAACGCACTCACCCGGCGCAGTGCCGGTCATGCTGGGCGCGGCGGACCAGCAGGCGGGGTCTTGGGCGCAGTACCTGATGGCGCATCAGCAACTGGCGGGCAGCGTATTGCCTTACTCACTAGCCGACATTCATGAAGCAGAATTCCGTGTGGCCGCGTCGCGCTGAGTTTTTGCGTCTGCAAACATCGCGCCTGCGGCAGCTTGTCCTATGGGGCATGCTGAGCCTTGTGCCGCTAGCGGCCAAGGCGGCCAGCACGATCGCTTCGGCCGAGCAGAGCGGCTCGCTGGCCAGCTCAGCGCAGCCCATGGCAGCCACCAGCAAGCCGGAGGTGCCCTCGGCGGTTAAGCCCGATGCGGCGCAGGATTTGCAGGCATGGTTGGAGCGGGTGAGCCATGCGGCGCAGCGGCGCAACTACTCGGGAATCTTCGTCGTGCAGTCCGGAGGGCGCATCGTCAGCTCGACGATCGATCACTACGTTACGAAGGAGAGCACGCTGGAGAAAGTTGAAACGCTCGATGGAGAGCGGCGTATCTTGCTATGCCAGAATGAGAAAACGCGCACCATCCTTCCGGCCGAGAGGCTTGTTGTCGTCGAGGATCATCAAGCCGACTTTAGCTTTCCACGTGTGCTCAAGACACCGCGTGCCGAGCTCTCGGCGTTGTATACCATGCACCACGAAGGACAAGAGCGCTGCGCCGGTTACGTTTGCGAGGTTACACGAATCACGCCGCGCGACGACCTGCGCTACGGCTACAGGCTGTGGACCGAGCAGACCTCAGACCTCCTGGTGAAGGCGCAGACCCTGGACGATCAGGGCAACGTGCTCGACCAGGTGGCGTTCACGCAACTCAACCTCAATCCCGCACCCAAGCCTGATATGGTCGCGCAGGCGCTGCGCGGCACAGGAAGCTACCAGGTGGAGCACATGCGGGCAACGCCCACGACATCGAGGGCACAGGGTTGGACGCTGAGCAATCCTCCCCCCGGCTTCAAGTCGGTGGGCATCTATCAGCGCAGACTGTTGCTGCGCGCCAAGCCGGTCGAGGTGACCCAATGGCTTTTCACCGACGGGCTGGCCTCGGTGTCGCTCTTCGGCGGCTCGACCGCCGATACGCAGCAGCACGGCGCGAGCCTGCACATGGGCGAGACCAATGCCTTGCTCGATCGCAAGGGGGCTTGGTCGGTCATTGCAATTGGTGCCGTGCCGACGAAAACCCTTCAGCTGTTCGCAGATTCGCTTGCGCGGCTTCGCTAAGTCGAAATGGCAGTCACAATGCGTTGCAATTTGGCGCATCGTTTATCCTGAGCGCGTTGCTTCCGTTTGACGCCAGTGCAGGCGCACCCGGCAGCCTGAAGTTTCACCGCACCGCGCAGGTTGTTGGCGTCCCCAACCGGCAGGCGCGTACCCATCAATGGAGTTATTCGTGAATACACGTTTTGCCGCACTCGTCCTCTGTCTGGGCTTCGTTGCCCCGGTTGGCACCGTTGCCTTGGCCGCTCCCGCGGCGGGGGCGAATTGCCCTGGTTCCTGCGGGTTGCCTGACTTCACGGGACTTGTGGAGAAGGTCGGCCCTTCCGTGGTCAACATTCGCACGTACAAGAAGGTCGCGGTGGATCAGTCGCCGCAGATGGACGACCAAACGCGTGAATTCCTGCGCCGCTTCTTCGGGATTCCCGTGCCGCCCGCAGCGCCGCCGGGAAGTGGTCCGGCGCCGAAGGGCGAGGGTCAGGAACAGCCCACGGGCGTCGCATCGGGTTTCATCCTCAGTGCCGACGGATACGTCATGACCAATGCCCACGTGGTTGATGGCGCCGATGAAGTCATGGTTACGCTCACCGACAAGCGCGAGTTCAAGGCTAAGGTGATCGGTACTGACAAACGCACAGATGTGGCCGTGCTGAAAATCGACGCCAAGAATTTGCCAATCGTGAGCATCGGGGACTCGAAAAAAATCAAGGTCGGCGAATGGGTGGTGGCCATCGGATCGCCGTTCGGGCTGGAAAATACGGTGACCGCGGGCATCGTTAGCGCCAAGGGCCGGGATACGGGCGACTATTCGCCGTTCATCCAGACCGACGTGGCGGTGAACCCGGGCAATTCGGGGGGGCCATTGATCAACATGCAGGGGCAGGTCGTCGGCATCAACTCGCAGATCTACAGCCGAACAGGCGGTTTCATGGGAATTTCCTTCGCCATTCCGATCGACGAGGCCATCCGTGTG
>JAGWOZ010000376.1 GCA_028870715.1 Betaproteobacteria bacterium
CCACTGTCCATCCGGTGCGCGCAACCGTGCCAGCGCCTCGACGCGCGTGATGCAGCCTTGACGCAAATCGATGACCGGCTGCGCCCACATGTGCAAGCCCTCGGGCGTCAGCCGAGCGCGCCATTGTCGGCGCTGCTGATCGGACAGCACTTGGCGCGGCGCTTGCCGCATTCCGGCCAAGGCCTGCCCGACCGCTTGCCCGAGTAGCGTGAGATGGCGCTGAATCCAGTGCGATTCGAACTGATTGGGATAAGCGCCATACACGCTGAGAATGGCGACCATGCGGTCTTCGCCATCGCGCAGGGGTATCGACGCGGCGCTACGAAACCCGACCTCCTGCGCCGCCGCCCGCCAGGGTTCGGCGCGCGCATCGCGGGCAAAGCTGAACACGGTTTCGATGCGCTCGCTGCGCCAGGCGCGACTCTGACTGGCTTGCGCCAGACGATCGCTGTCCGCGACCCCGGGCAGATAGTCTTGCTGATGGCGCCGGAAATGCGCGACATAGGTCTCGAAGCGTGGCGTGGAGAATTCCACCACCATGCGCCCTTGTTCATCCGGACGCCCTAAGGCTGCGGCCACCATGCCGGGCAGATGCGTGAGTTCGTCGAGCAGCCAGCGCAGGAAGTCGATGCGGTTAGTGAAGCCTTGGGGCGACCGCCAGAGAGACTGGACCGAAGTCGCGTAGTGTTCCTGCACGGTCTGCTCGCCTTGCGCCTGCGCCCGCAGCTCGACGCGCAAGCGGCTAGTGGCGATGCGTTGCAGCGCCAGGCGATCGGCCTCGCGCAGCGGGCTGTGCTGGATGAGCGTCATCGCCTGTTGCAGATACATCTCGAAGGCGTCGACCAGCGCCGTGGTGGACACTCCCGTCAAGGCGTGCACGCGCCCCAGTTTGCGGGCGTCTTCGCGGTGCGACGCTTCCTCCAGATCCGCCGAGAAAAAGCTCAGCAGATGCGTTTGCTGCATCTGCTGCAGATGCGCCAGCTCCGACTCGCTGAGGGTTTGCAAAACGGCCTGCATGTCGGGCTGCTGCGCCATGTCAGCATAGAACCGCTGCACAAAACCTGCGGCAAAGGCGCTGACCTGCGGCTGCAGCAAGCCCAACAGACGCCCAGCCTCGGGGCCATAGGGCAGCACGGCGCCCGAGGCGACCTCAGTCCAGATCGCATCGGCAGGCGCCTGCCCGGGGTGTTGCCCAAGTTCGTCATAAAGTAGCCACCAACGCGCTCGCCCGCTCTTGTTGGACTTGCAGGCATAGAGTGCGGCATCTGCGGCGCGAATCAGCGCATCGGCGTCGGCGGCATCTTGGGGATAGAGCGCCAGTCCCAGGCTCAGACCTACGCTGGCGCGTTGACCGTCGGGCAAGTCGAACGGCGCTTGCACCACCTCGTGCAGACGCGACAGCACGGTGTCCAGATCCGCTTGCTGTGTCAAATTTTCCAGCACGAGAACGAATTCATCACCACCCAGGCGGCCGATGAAATCGGTATCGCGCAGAGCCTGCTGGATGCGCTGGGCAAAGTCGCGCAGCAAGGCGTCGCCTGCAGCGTGCCCCCATTGATCGTTCACGGGTTTGAAATCGTCCAGATCGAGCATGCCCACGGCCAGAATCTGTTGC
>JAGWOZ010000377.1 GCA_028870715.1 Betaproteobacteria bacterium
GTGGCCTCATCGACGAGGGCGATAATGCCGACGCGTGCAAAGCCGCGAACAAGTATTTCGGCTTGCTGCGCAATGTGTTTTTGCTGGGTCTGAAGTGCGCCCGCACGCCGCGCGGATAGCACAGCATCGCATATATCAGCCAGCAGGGTGGCCGGATAGCCGAAAGTCACACCTCCGCCTGAACGAAAGCGAATGGGCGACTGGATCGCATCGCGCATCTCATTGGTTACAAAAGGAGAAATACCCTTTCCTCCAAAAAAACCGGCAAGTCGATCACCACCCGAATTTGTACCGCCCGAACCTCGCGCCATTCCGAGCGCGCCAATCACGCCGCGTTGCGATAACACGCGAGTGCCGTCGTTCAGTACATAGCAGGAGATTTCAGCGTCCCCCAGTTTAAGTGGATGATCAGCCGATCCGTGCGTTGCTTGTGGCAATGCCTGAAGTGCTTTGCGCGCCTCAGCTCCGCTGCGGGCTATTTCTTGTCGTCGTGCCGGTGAAAGTGCTGAGGCACGCGCCTTTCCGCCCACCGCCCTGCCGCTGATTTCATCATCCATTGTCACATCCTCACCGATTGGTGAGGATGAATTTATGCTAAAAAATTGCACAATGCAAGCTTTTTGCTTGCATCGCAGCTCAGAGTTCTTCCGCCTTCCGCAACTGGATTGCGCCCAGTACGCGCCCGGCGATGCGCAGCGATTCCATTTCGTTCGGTGGCACGATATCGGGCCGCTCTGGGGCAGCCAGGCTGACAATGTGCACCCCATCTCGTCGGAACTCCAAGAGCTTGATCAGGGTGGCACCTTGAAGCAGGACTGCAAACAAACAGCCGTCTTCGGGTTGACAGTCCTCAACGTCTACAAACACGACGTCACCATGTCGAATGCGGGGCGCCATGGAATTGCCGCGCACCGTAAGCAGTTTCACCCGCTGCGGCGATGGGATGCGTCCCAACTCTTGGCGTATCTGCCATTCCGCGATTTCGACCTCGCGGAATACCTCTGGATAGTCTGGATTGATCACGCCCGGCCCAGCGCCCCCTTGCCCCATGTCCTGGAAGCGAACGTAGCCCGGGCGAGTCTCACGGGTGGCGACAGATTGCGCCACCGTTTCATCGGCGGGGGCTTGCTGATCCATCCATCCGGTCGGCAGGCCGAGCTTTTCCTCCATGGCACGCGCCGAGTCACCCCGCATGGCTCTCGGCTTGCCAGTGCGCGCGTCCGGGCTGCGATTCACCCATTGACTGATCTGCGCAGGGCTCGGCGTGCCCCCACAAGCCTCGGAGAGCTTGCGCTGTCCGCCGTTACGACCTCCGTGGGCATCTATGAGCCGAAGCAGATTGAGGCGCCGCGTTTCTTCGATCAATTCCATGCGGCCATTGCATAGCAACGCGCTACCCATGTCGATTCGCGGCGCGCTATTGCATAAATCATAGCGCAGCGCTAATTTAGCGCGCATGGACCTGCATACCTACATCTCCGACCTGGGGCGCCGTCGCGCTCTGGCGACCGCTCTCAACACGAACGAGGGCTATCTCTGGCAACTGGCCAAAGGCTGGCGAGGGCGCAGGCCCAGCCCGGCCTTCGCGCAACGGATCGAG
>JAGWOZ010000141.1 GCA_028870715.1 Betaproteobacteria bacterium
GATGCGTCGATCCTCGGCGGTCTCAGGCGCAACGTAGTAACGCAGCAGTCGCTCGGATATCCCGATGCGCCGTGCAGCTTCGCGCTGCGAAACGCCGGCTTGATCGAGGAGCGCCCGGAGGTATTCCGGGCGCGGGTTGTGGCGGGAGGCGTCGGGCTTCATTCCTGCCCATCGATTGCGCGGTTGATCTGATGCAGCAGCGCAACGGCATCCGCACTCTCGGTGTCGGGAATGCAAGTGAAGTCATCGCGCTCGATCTTGAAGTCAACACCGTTCCAGTTCACATCGCGCAGTGCGACTTCGGCAAGCAACGCTTCAACGCGGGCAACAGCAGCAGCGTCAACTTCGTAAGCAATCTGAATCGTGGTCATGTCGATCTCCTGTCTGCGCCTCGCCGAGATGGCTGGCATGGGGGTAAGTATAGGCACATTGTGCCGCATGTCAACAACTTTCTCGAAACGATTTTCGTAAATCTAGTTCAGTATTTCAGGGGGGCGTCATGACTGATCCCGCCACCATCGCGCGCGCGCCCGAGGCCGTCGCGGCACATGGGGAGCTACCCTCGTATAGCCACGAGGTCGCGAGCGCCGCCATGGGCCGTACAGACGGTGACAGAGGCATTCGGCTGGTCCTGCCGTCTCCGATTTCCAGTAATAGATACTGGCGCAGCTTCGTCCCGCGCGGCGGATCACGCGCGATCACGTGCGTCAGCGACGAGGCCAAGGCGTACAAGCGCGATGTGCTCAAGCTCGCGCTCGCTGCCGGCGTGCGCTCACCGATCCGTGGGCGCGTCGCCCTGGACGTGCAGCTCTACCCGGCGCGTCCGCTCGACTGGGCCAAGCGCTCGCGCAAGGACCCGGACGGCTGGGACGACACCGTGCGCTCGATCGACCTGGACAACGCGTTGAAGGTGCTGCTGGACGCGCTCAAGGGTGTCGCATTCGGCGATGACAGCTGGGTGCGCAGCCTGCATGCCGAGCGCTGCGAGCCCGACGAGCACGGCGCGCGCGTCGTCGTGACGATCAGCGAAATCCGCCGCCATTCGATATCCCAGGAGTTGTTCGCGCTATGACGTGGACTCCCGGCAATCCTCCGCGTCAGGGCGAGTACCTCGTCGTGGATGCGTGGCACAAACGCGAGGTCGCGACGTGGCGTCCGGACCTCGGCTGGTGCGTGCGCGGCAAGTGGGTGGGGCATGACGGGGTTTTGGGGTGGATGGAGTTGCCGGAGATCCCGGCGGCGATGATGCGGGAGAAGTGGTGATGAGGCGACCGACACAACTCGAAGACCGTCTAACAGAATGGGGCCGCGAGTACGGCGGCGGCAAGTACGGCATCCGTGGCGATATCGAGAACGGGATCGTGACGGCCGCAAGCTATGGCGATTCGCCGCTCGCGTCGCTGATGAAGTGGCACGGAAGGCCGCCGGACGGTCTCAACTACGAAGGGTCATGCACCGGCGCTGACGAGGTCGATGCCGCAGTGCGGGCGCTTTCGCAGCAGCCGCAGGGTCTGCTCCCGTCGATTATCGTCACGCTGGAATACTGGCTCCCAGGGCAGACAGTCGAGTCCAAGCAGGCGCGGCTGCGCAAGCGTGGGGATACCGTGAGCCGCGTGCGGTACTACCAGCATCTGCGGCTGGCGAAAGTGCATATTGCCGGCTGGCTGCGCATTCCGTTCAGTGAGCCGGAAGTGGAAATCGAGGATGATGTTGTGTAATTACAAAACCTGCCGCACTCTGCCACCACTCAAAACCATCGCCGAAGCCACGCCCTGTGCGTGGCTTTTCGTTTCAGTTTGCCGCATCGCTTCACTGGGACAAAGCCGGACAAAGGCCACGGGCGGCGATCCGGCGCGGCATCACGACGAGACACTCATGATCGACCTACCTGCCACGCCCAAGACCGCGCTGGCCAAGGTCATCGTGCCGGCGCTCGCGCTGCTGCCGGCGCACATGGACACGCCTGAGGCCCGGGTGATGCTCGTCGCCATCGCACTGCAGGAATCGGGCTTGCGGACACGCCAGCAAGTCGGCGGACCAGCACACGGTCTATGGCAGAACGAACGGCCGGTGCAGCAACTGCTGATCGACAACAAGGCCAGCGCAGCCGATGTGTGCGCGGTCTGCAAGTCGCGCGCCGTCGCGCCGATTGCGTCCGACATGTACTGGGCGCTTCTGACCGACGACGTCTTCGCCGCCGCCATTGCTCGGCTGATCCTGTGGTGCGATCCGCACCCGCTGCCGGCGCTGGGCGACGTGGACGATGCGTGGGTCTGCTATCAAAAAAACTGGGGGCCCGGCAAACCGCGACCGGCGGACTGGCCCGGCAACTACAGCACCGCCCTGGCGGCGGTCACCGGAACGGCCCCATGAGCTTCGGAGACTGGATAGCCATTGCAGCCTTAGTGATTCCGAGTGCAGCGAGCTTCGGCGCGCTGCTCAAATGGTTCGGCAATCACAGCGAGCGTCTGCGTACCGCCGAGGTGCAGATCAATCACCTCAAGGAGCGCCAGACGGACGATATCCAATGGATTCGATCTGCTGTGATCCGAATCGAAGACAAGATCGATCGGAAGGCGGATCGATGAATCGCCTTCGCGCCCTCCTGCTGTTGCTGTTCAGCGAGCGCGACAACGCAACGCCGGATGTGGTGCGTGTGGTCGGCGGCATCCTGGCATTTGCCGGGGCGTTGAGTACCTGGTGCTGTCAGCTTGGACGGTGATCGTCAACAAAGTGCCGTTCGCACATGAGGCGTTCGGTACCGGCCTGTCGCTCGTGATTGCAGCCCTTGGTGCCGCCGTCGCAGTGAAGGCCATCACGGAACATCGGGGCAACTGACCATGGCTACTATCGTGCTGCTCGGGCTGGCACTGCTGGCTGACATCCTGACGACGCGCCTCGCGGTCTCCGCCGGCGCCGTCGAAACGAACACGCTCTACGGGGCCAACCCAAACATGCCGATGCTGATCGGCACGCATATCACGGCGTTGATCGCTGCCGCTGCACTGCTGCACTGGCATCCAGACGTTGCGCCGATGTTCTGGGGCGCGACCGGCGTCATGGCCGGCGTGTCGCTGTGGAACCTGCGCGTGTGGCGCAAGCAGAAGGGGGGCGCATGAAAATCAAGGATCTCACGGTCGATACGGCGATCATGGCGCCACCAGCAACCACCACGGCACTCACGTGGGCCGGCATCCACGTGCCGGACATCATCCAGTTCTGCATGCTGATCTATGCGGTCGGCTTGGCGGTCAAGACCGTCTACCGGCTGTGGGTGTGGCTGCGCACGAAGCGGTCGCCGGCATGAACAAGAAGCCTGCCGCCTACCTACTGGGTGCTGTCCTTGCGGTGGCAGCCGCGTTCGGCGCTCACTTCGAGGGCCAGCGCCTCACCGCCTACCAGGACACCGGCGGCGTCTGGACGCTCTGCGACGGACACACGGCCGGCGTGTCGCCGGGCGACACCGCGACGGCGGCACAGTGCCAAGCATGGCTGAAGCAGGAGATGGGCGACGCGCTGGCGACCGTGCAGCGCTGCATCACCGCACCGCTGAATATCGGGCAGCTCGCCGCCTTCACGGACGCCGCCTTCAACGTCGGGCCTGCCGTCGTCTGCGGCTCGACGCTGCAGCGGAAGGCGAATGCCGGTGATATGGCCGGTGCCTGTGCGGAGTTACCGCGCTGGGTGTATGCCGGCGGCAAGGTCCTTCCGGGCCTCGTGGCGCGACGAGAGGCCGAACGCAAGCTCTGCATGGGGGAACCGCTATGACCCGCATCACCATCGCGTTGGTGGCGCTTCTGATCGCGCTGGGGGGATCCTGGGTCTGGGGCCATCACGTCGGAGCCGCCGGCGTGCAGGAGCGCTGGGACGTCGCCAAGTCCGCTCAGGCGAAAGTCGTGGGGCAGGCCGAAGCCCACAACGCCGCCCAGTCCACCGCCTGGATCAACCAGTTCAGCACCATCAACGCCAAGTACGAGGCCGACTCCCATGCACAAGCTCCCGCGATCGCTGAAACTGTGGCTGCCGGTGTCGCTGATGGCACTCTCCGGCTGCGCGACGGCGCCAACGTATGTCCCGGTGACGTGTCCGCTGCTACCGCCCGTTCCCGCGCCGCTGATGCAGTCGCCACCCAAGCCCTTAGCGATCGCGTCGCAACTGCGGTCGAAATTGTTCGTATCGGCGACGCCGCCGACGCCCGCGAGCGCGAGCTCGACGCACAAGTGATTGGGCTGCAGGGCATCTTGCAGGCTGAGCGGTCACACTGACATGTCAGCACCCCGCAAGTTCGACCGTGATTCGATCACGGCGGCTATCTGCGCGCGTCTGTGCACCGGCCACGAGCCACTGACCGTCATCTGCGCGGACCTGGGGCTGTCGCCGCGCACAGTGCGCGACTGGCGACAGCAGGATGCAGAGATTGGCGAGGCCATCGATGAGGCGTTCCGTGTCGGCACTGACGCGCTGGCAGCCGAGTGCCTCGTCATCGCGGATACGCCGCAGGAGGGAACGGAGATCGTCGAGCGCGGCGGCAAGAAGGAAATCCACCACGGCGACATGCTCGGTCATCGCAAGCTGCAGATCGAAACACGAATGAAGCTGCTGGCGAAGTGGGACAAGCGCAATTACGGCGACAAGCTCGTGACCGAGAACACGAACATCAATCTCAACACCGACGTTGTAGACATCGATGAAATGGACCGCCGCCTCGATCGCGCAGTTGCCGCAGCTCTTGCGGCAGCAGGTGCTGTCGAGCCTGAGTCGTGACGAGCGTGAGCAACTCGCGTGGTGTTGGCCGTTCATTGCGCGACCCTCGCAGTTGCTGCCTACGGAACGGGAATGGACGTACTGGCTGATCAAGGCCGGCCGCGGTTTCGGCAAGACGCGAACCGGCGCGGAATCGGTGAGGGAATGGATCAAGCGGGGTTTCAATTACGTCAACCTGATCGGCGCGACCGCAGACGATGCGCGCGACATCATGGTCCAGGGCGAGAGCGGCATCCTCGCCGTGTGCCCCCGTTGGGAGCGGCCGGAATACAAGGTCAGCCAGCGCAAGCTGGTGTGGCCGAATGGAGCGCAGTCGCTGATCTTCACGGCGGACGAACCGGAGCGGTTGCGCGGCAAGCAGAGCCAGAAAGGCTGGTGTGACGAGTTGGCGGCGTGGCGTTATCCAGACGCATGGGACCAGTTCAAGTTCGGTCTTCGCTTGGGCGCTAATCCGCAGGCGGTGATCACGACGACGCCAAGGCCGACGAAACTGGTGCGCGAGATCATGGCCGATCCCGCGACGTTTACGACGAACGGAAGCACACACGACAACCGGGCGAATCTCGCGCCGGCGTTTTTCACGGCTGTCTTGCAGAAGTACGAAGGGACGCGACTCGGAAGGCAGGAGATCGCTGGCGAGGTGCTGGACGACAACCCAGGCGCGCTGTTCAAGCGCTCGGATATCGACAAGGCTCGTGTGCTGCGTGCGCCGGAAATGACGCGCATCGTGGTGGCGATCGACCCGGCCGCGACAAGCTCGGAAGGTGCGGATGACACCGGCATGGTGGCGGCCGGCATCGCCACGATGGACGGCGTGTTGCACGGCTTCATCCTCGCTGACCTGACGTGCCACGAGACACCGATGGGCTGGGCGAAAAAGGCGGTCAGCGCCTATCGCGAATTGAAGGCCGACCGGGTGATCGGCGAGGCCAACAACGGCGGCGACATGATCGAGGCGGTGATCCGCTCGGTCGACCAAAACGTCAGCTATCGCAAGGTGACGGCAACGCGCGGCAAGGACATCCGTGCGGAACCTGTCGCCGCACTGTACGAACAGGGGCGGATTCACCACGTAGGCGACCTCGGCAAGCTGGAGGACGAGATGTGCGAGTGGGATCCGCTGGACAAGTCGGCGAAGTCGCCGAACCGGATGGATGCGGTGGTCTGGGCCGTCACGGAGTTGATGCTGGCCGACAACACGACCGGCATCCTCGATTACTACCGCCAGCAAGCCGCGCAAACCCAACAGCAGAAGGCCTGATATGCCACCGATTCCCAGCGGCGCGAAGACAACCGATCTTGCGCCCGTGGCGAATGCTGCGCGCAAGTCCGGCTTTCTGACGCGCGTCACGTCTGCTGTGCGCTATGCCATTGCCGGCGTCACGCCCGACGTGTGGATGTCGCCGAACCAGCCGATGACGCCGGTGGCGCAGCAAGCCGCGGGGCGGCAGTTCGACTACCCGGTCGGCACGAACCTGTTCTACACGCCGCGCGGCCAGGAGTTGACGAGCTTCCAGCAACTGCGTGCGCTGGCCGACAACTGTGACCTGGTGCGACTCGCCATCGAAACCCGCAAGGACCAGATGGCGGCGCTGTCCTGGAACATCGTCAACCTCGATCAGGAGAAGAAGGCGGCCAAGGGCGATACGCGCATCGATGCCGTGATCGCGATGATGGCGCGACCCGACGGCATACACGGATGGCAGTCGTGGCTGCGTATGCTGCTCGAAGAGGTCCTTGTCACGGACGCGCCGACAGTCTATCCGAAGCGCCGCAACAACGGTGACCCGTTGGGCTTCGAGTTGATCGACGGTACGCTGATCAAGCCGCTGGTCGATGATTCCGGCCGGCAGCCTGCGCCGCCGTCGCCTGCGTATCAGCAGGTGCTCAAGGGCATGCCGGCGGTCGATTACACCGCCGACGAACTGATCTACGCGCCGCGCAACCCGCGCGTGAACAAGTTCTACGGTTACAGCCCGGTCGAGCAGATCATCCTCACGGTGAACATCGCGCTTCGCCGCGCGGCCAGCCAGCTCCAGTACTTCACCGAGGGCAACATCCCGGCCGCGTTCGCCAGCGTGCCGACGGATTGGAATCCGGACCAGATCAAGGCGTTCCAGACGTACTGGGATGCCGTCATCGAGGGCGATCAGGCCTACAAGCGCAAGGTGCGCTTCGTGCCCGGCGGCACGAAGGTCGAGAACATCAAGGACGCGCCGCTGAAGGACGAGTTCGACGAGTGGTTGGCCCGGGTCATCTGCTACGCCTTCAGCCTACCGCCGACGCAGTTCACCAAGCAGGCGACGCGCACAACATCGGACGCTCTGCAGGAAGCGTCCCTGAAGGAAGGACTGGCGCCGCTGAAGGTCTGGGTCAAGGAGGTAATGGATAACATCGTCCAGCGCGCGCTCGGCTTCGTCGACCTGGAATTCAATTGGGTCGAGGAGGAGGCGCTCGATCCGCAGTCGCAACAGGTCATCTTCACGGGCTACCAGAAGACGGCCATCTACTCGATCAACGACGTCCGCAAAAAGCTGGGCGACGATCCGATCAGCCATCCGGCTGGCGATGAATACCTGATTTACACGGCGACGGGCGCGGTGACGCTGGACTCCGTGATGAATCCACCGACGCCGATGATCATGCACGACCCGAACGACCCGAACGCGCCCCCGAAGGCTGCTGCGCCGAATCCTGGGAAGCCTGCGCCGAAAGGCTCACCTGTCGCAGGCACAAAACCAGCGACAGCCGAGAAGCACGCACACGATCACTTGCACAAGTCCGTCGAGCCACTCACTGCCGACGAGACCACGTTGCGCGATGCGTTCGCCACCGCGCTGGACGTGGTGCGCGATGCGGCCGTGAAGCAGGCCAGCACGCTCGGCAAGGCCGCCGCCGATGGGAACGACGGGCGCAACTACACGCCCGAGGACGTGACGGTTTTCGCCGACGAATTTGCCGCAGCGCTGGACACGTCCGGTCTGTCGCTCGTGTTCGACGACTACACCGATACGGTGCAAGCGGTGACGTCAGCCGGCGCGAAGCATCAGGTGGCGCAGTTGATCGTCACGGAGCCCGATATCGCGACCACCGAAGCGGACGCGGTGGCGTCGATCTTCGGAGGCAAGGATCCGGATGCGATCGCCTGGGCCAAGGAGCACGTTGCCGACATGCTCGGCAAAGACGGGAAGGGCGGCAAGATCGAGCAAGCCACACGCGACATGATCCGCGAGGCCATCACGAAGGCCATGCAGGCCGACGACAGCCTCACCGGCATCGCCGACATGCTCGAAGTCACCTACGCCTTCAGTCCAGAGCGCGCCGAGCTGATCGCGCGCACGGAAGTGGGTAACGCCCAGGGCAACGGTGCATGGATCGGCGCCAAAGCGGTCGGCATGAAGGCCAAGAAGTGGCTGGAATCGAACGACGAAAACGAATGCCCGCTCTGTCATGCCAACGCTGATCAGGGATGGATTCCCGTCGAGAAAGCGTTCGTTTCTGGCGCACAAGCGCCGCTCCAACATCCACGCTGCCAATGCGATCAAGCGTATCGGCGCAAACCTGTAGAGGATTGAATCATGCACATTTTTGCCCGCATCACCAAGGTCGACGAGGCTACGCACAAGGTGCACGGTCGAGCTGTGCAGGAAACCGTCGACCGCTCCGGCGAGATCTTCGATTACGCCACCAGCAAGCCCGAATTCGAGAAGTGGTCCACGGCGGCCGCGACAGCCACCGACGGCAAGTCGGTCGGCAACCTGCGCGCGATGCACGGGAAGGTCGCGGCCGGCAAACTGGACGAGATCACGTTCCTTGA
Organism: Betaproteobacteria bacterium; assembly: GCA_028870715.1. Classification (GTDB taxonomy): domain Bacteria; phylum Pseudomonadota; class Gammaproteobacteria; order Burkholderiales; family Burkholderiaceae_C; genus Thiomonas_A. The sequence goes on from JAGWOZ010000141.1 coordinate 8,582, forward strand.
CGACGAGAAAGCCATCGACATCGTGACCGAGGTCGTGGACGAGAACGAATGGCAGAAGTGCCTGAAGGGCGTCTACACCGGCTTCAGCATCGGCGGCAGCTATGCGAAGAAGTGGCCGGACGAGATCAACAAGGGCGTGCAGCGTTACACCGCGCAGCCCAGCGAAATCAGCCTCGTCGATCTTCCGTGCGTGCCCACGGCCCAGTTCACCGTCGTGAAGGCAGACGGTGCC
>JAGWOZ010000142.1 GCA_028870715.1 Betaproteobacteria bacterium
ACTGCGATAGCTTGCGAAAACGGAAATCGATATCCACGTGGCGCGCGCCTTTGCCGATAAGTTCCTGCAATAGCACGCCATCTGTAGTCGCTACGTACACGGTGTGGCCTTTGGCGCTCAAGTCTTCAGTTAGGGTCAGGATATCGGTTTGCACGCCTCCGATGCCAAACGGCTCAGTCATCAAATAGAGGATCTTCATGGTCTTGCGGACGTCTGGGCGCCGTGCCGGCCATAGCCGCGCGCAAAGTTCCAGGTGCGCTTAGCGTGCAGCAGGCAGTGGATGGGGTCGAAAGCGCCGGCAATCTTAAGGGCGAACGCTTCATCGTCGTCGCGGTCGGTGATTTCAGTGCGACGCAGCTTCATTGGGTCGGTCGAGCGGTAGTTAACGCCTGGAGCCACGCTTACCGCTGCTGCATAGCCAGACTCATGTACGAGGCGAAGCTCGCGCGGGCCTAGGTCACCCGACGGATAGCAAAAAAACGCCACAGTCTGGCCGATCCGATTTTCGATTATCGTGCGACTCTGCGAAATTTCCTCGCGCGCCTGTGCCTCGGGTAGCGTGGGCAGATATGGGTGGTGAAGCGTGTGCGAGCCGATCGTGATTCCGGGTGTCGCGGCCAGAACCCCCACTTCATCCCAGTTCAAATGAAGGCGCTGCGGCGATGGTCCGTAGCGTGGATGGCTTTCGGCTTGGTCGCAAAATCGGGTGGTCACGAAGATGGTCGCCGGTACCGCATAGCGACGCAGAATCGGCAGCGCCTCAGTGAGGTTATCGCGATACCCATCATCAAAGGTGACCGCCACCAACGGCTGGCGCAGCTGGCTCTGGTGTATCGCACGCAGGCCATCGGCCAAGCTCACGACGCGGTATTCACATGCGAGTCTCTCCATTTGCCGTGCGAACCGCGCAGGTGAGACGGTGAGTTGGTCATAGTGCGGAAGCGTGGCGACACGGTGGTACATAAGGATGCGCAGACCCGGCTGTGCCCAAGTGCGCAGCCGCGCATAGGGCAGAATGGCTTGTGCGAGCAGGCGACGCATCCCTAATACTCCCATTCAGGCCAGCGGAGCAGAAGCCGGCATACAGTCGTCCACCGGTAGCCCAAGTGCCTGGCAATGCAGGCGGTTGTAGGCGGCGGCAGTTCGCCTCACGTCAAAGCGCGCGAGCACGGTGTCACGCGCGTGGATGCCGAGTGCGGTACCTTCGTTGGGGTGGTCGAGCAACCAAGTTAGCCTAGCTTGCAAAGCCTGTACGTCCCCAGCTTCGACCAAGAGACCGTTATCGCCGTCTCGCACGACGTCCGGAATTCCACCAACACGGGTGCAAAGCACTGGCTTGGCGCTTGCCATCGATTCGAGCAGGGCAATGGGCAGGCCTTCCCACCTTGATGGCATAACGATGGCATCGACCGCGGCAATCAGGCGTGGCACGTCGGTGCGCATGCCAGTGAAGATCACGCAGCCATCTAGCCCGAGGGCGGTTACCTTGGCCCGTAGAGCCTGATCGAGTTCGCCAGTGCCGATGACCAGGCAGGCAAGCTGGCCGGAGCGCGCTGCCTCCATCCCGACCAGCGCCTGAAGAAGATCTTCATGCCCCTTTTGCGGATGCAGGCGGCCAACTACGCCGATGAGCTTGTGGTCTTCCGGCAAGCCGAATTCGGTGCGCACGCCCGCGCCTGAAATCTCTGAGAACTTGGCGAGCTCAATGCCGTTGGAGATAGCCAGCACCCGGTCAGTCGCGATGCCGTCGCGGTGACGCAGGGCTTGTGCGACTTCCTCGCTGCATCCAATCACGCCAGTGCTTAGGCGCGCGAAGGCACGGTCAATGCTCTTATGTAGAGCACCCTTCCAGGGATTGACGATGTTGTGCGCCGTGGAATAGACCACCGGCACGCCCGCCAAACGTGCAGCCAAGCGGCCGTAAGTGTCGGCTGTGAACAAATGCGTATGCACAATCGACGCGCGCTTGCGCCTTAGCCATCGCGCGAGGCGCCAAACGAGCACTGGGTCGAGCTTGGCGCGCCTACCAAACACTGTTACAGGAACGCCAATGTGTTCGAACTCTGGCTGCAGCGGGCCGCCGCGGATAAGGCATGCGATTTCATAACGCAACTGTGGGTGGCGCGTGCGCATAAGATCGAGGAGAAGCATTTCAGCGCCGTCGCGCGGAAGCTCGTCGATCATATGCACGACCAGCGGGGAATCAGCGACGGTGCGCGCCATGGTGGTCGGCGGGGGAGGGAGTGCGAATGAGTTGATCCGGCTGTAAGAGGTGTGCAACAACTGCCAAATACACCCACAGGAAGCTGTCCACCGCTGTGTCGATTATGTGAGTTCCAAACATGTTCACGCCGATCAACCCAGCAACGATGGTCACAGCACCGAGGCCGACGATGCGATCGATGTCTGGTCGCGCTTTGTCGCGGTAGAGCTTCCAGCCGCGCCAAGCCAAGGCGAAAATAAGCACCAGGAGCGTGAGCAAGCTGGGTACGCCCATGTTTGATGCGGCGTAGAGGAACATATTCTGGTTGTCCGTCGCCCCACCCGTCACGCCGTCGTAATAGCCGGACACGTAGCTTGGTACAAGCCGATGGAACTGGTCGAAGCCCTTGCCGAGAATCGGATTATCCTCAGTCATCTGAATGGCTGCGTCCCAGAGAATGAAACGTGAGTCTGCGCTTTTGTCGATCTCTGCGCCTTGGGTGCGGTCTTCATACGTCTGCTCGACGCGCGCCTTCAATGAAGCTGGGACGTACTGAGGAAGAAAGAAATAGATCGATCCGAGCACGAGCAATACGAAGAGGAAGAACTTCTTGCTTTTGACGAAAGACACCGACATCAGCTCCATCGCAAACGCCAAATAGGCGCCGCGGGAGAAAGCCCCAAGGAGTACTTTTAGGCCGATCAGAAATACGGGCGCGAGGCGAAGCGACTTCCAGCGCGGAAAGTAGTAGGCCCCATATGCCAAGAAGGGTGCGAAGGCGTAGATCAGCTGCGCGGCAAACTCATTGGGTTGACCAACCGGGCCGAGCAAGCGCGATTTCTCAATGCTGCTGAGCCCGCGTGTGCCCAACCACTCGTGGATGCCGTAGAAAAAAACGACGCCGCTGGCGAACATCATGTAGACGATCATCCGACGCGCCATGTTTTTGTCGCGAATCAGGTTGACGACAAGGAAAAAAACGATGAATTGATCGAGAAAACCCCGCAGTGCCTCCGTGTAGTTCCACACGAAGGGGTGAAAGCCGATCGCCGCCACCGCTGTGAGCACGGAAATGATGGTCAGCAGCAGCCAGAGTCCCACGAGGCGCGAAAATGCATAAGGGTGAAACAGCTTGATCTTGTTTTTGTACGCGGAGGCAATCCAGGTCGCGATCAGCAGAAGTTCGAGTGAGTTCGTGCCGTTTAGACCAGGTGCGATGCGGGCTGCGAACAAACGGCTGAGCGGCATATATAAGATGAGGACGGCCAGCAAAACCTCCGGGCCCTTGCGCAGTTGCGCGAGCAGCACCAAGCCAAACACGAGCGCGAATCCGTAGAGCCCGATCTTGCCGGGCTGGGCGTGGAAAACGACGATGCCGATGGCGTAGAGCGCCGGAATCGTCAGGATCCAAAGCGTGGAGCGGAGCGGCGCGCCGCCCCAGTTAGGATTCTCGGCAGGCGTAGCCTTCACGGCAACCGGTGGAGGTCTGCGGCGTTCAGCCTTTGAGCCGCGTGTAGAGTTGGTGATAGCGTTCATTGCCCATCAGTCGCTTGGCCATATCCTTCAGATGTGAAGCTGCTCGAGCCCGAACCATACGCGGCATGCTTCCGCGTGCATAGGCCACGAACGTGGGGTGCGCCATGCCTGGGCGCACTGCAATGCGGGGCAGGGGGGCGGCCGCCTGGGCTGCCTCGGCGGCTGCAATTGTGCCGACCTTCGAGGCATACAGTACCGAAAATCCGGCTTCTCTGGCCGTCTTGCGGCTGGCGGCATCACAACGCCCGCCAGGGAACGACATTTGCCGCACCGGTCGCCCGAGTTCCCGTTCCAGCAAGCTGTGCGAGCCGAACAGTTCATCGCGCTGGGTTGCGTAGTCAAGGCCGCTAATAAATCGGTGGCTATGACCGTGTCCACCCACCGTCATGCCAGCATCAGCGAGCGAGCGAACCTGCGGCCAAGTACAAAAACCGGCCTTGGTTCCGACGAAACCGGTCGTCACGAAAAATGCCGCGTGCATATTCAGCGCTTGGAGGGCAGGTAGCGCATGCACTGCGTTACTCGCGTGTCCGTCATCGAACGTCAGGATTACCCCGCCCCGTTCGGGTGCGCCGCTTTCGAGACACTTCGGATCGAGTACTGCAATGCCATTCTCACGCAAGGCTTGGAGCTGCGCGCCAAACTCCGAGATCGAAATGGCATAGGGCCGATCCTCCGGGGCTATAGCCTGTCGTTCAGCCTCGCTTCCCCATAGTGCGTGGTACATCAAGATGCTTATTCGGTTCACATCTTCTCCCAGCGAGCGTCGGCGCGGCCGCGCGCAAACTGCATGCCTGCGATCACGGCGGCAGCATTCATGTCGAAGAAGACCTGTGCAAGACTCACGAACTTGCTACGCCGCGTGGACGGAGCCCAGTGAGCCAAAGCTGCCAACGCGTAAAAGCCAAGTTGAAGCGCCAGCGCCACGCGGTACACCGGAGATGCAAGCACGGCGCTGCAAAGCAGTGCAAGGATCATGGCATAAGGCACGAGCAGGCGGAAGACCTTGTGGGACATGAATTGAAACCAAGCTGGATTGGCCCAAGGCACGAACAGCCAGGGGTGGCGGACGAAGGTTTGGAAGTTCCCCGTGAGAGTCCGGATCTTGCGCCTCTGTTCAGCGGTCGACTCAGTCTGTAGCACGTCGTAGACCTGCGCTCGCGGGTCGAGCAGTACGCGCTTGCCGCGGCGCACCGTGCCCATGGGGACCTCGAAGTCGTCGAGGATGGTGTTGTCACCAAGCGGGGCGAAGTCGGCGGTGCGAATGGCATAAAGAGCTCCTGTGGCTCCAACCGTTGAATGCAGTCTGCTCTCCGCCTTGCGGATCCATTTTTCGTAGCGCCAGTACAGGCCGATGGTCTGGCCGGCATGCGTACCGCTTGGCCGGTGAATTAGCTCACCGCTCACCGCGCCGATATTGGGCAAGCAGAAATCCGACATCAGGTGACGCAATGCGTCTGGTGCGATCACTTGGCGCACGTCGCAGAAAACCGTAAACGGGGCATGCACCGCAGCCATTGCCAGGTTCAGCGCATGTGCCTTACCACGACGTTGCAAGCACGCTATTGTGCGTACCCCGGGCAAGTCCTGTAAGAGCTGCGCGGTACCGTCAGTGGAGCCGTCCGAGACGACCAAGATGTCGAGCCTGTCCGCCGGGTAGTCGAGTGCACGGAGGTTGTCAATTTTTTCGCGGATGCGTTGTGCTTCGTTGTAGGCGGCCATCACAACCGTAACCCGCGGCAATGCGCTTGCGTCCAGAGGCGGGCAGTAGACTTGCCGCCGCAGGCGTGACAGCAGCCAGACCAGCATTGGGTAGCCAGCGTAGGTGTAGGCGATGAACGCGGCGTTCGCCCAGAAAAGCATCTTGAGGCTCATCATGTTGAGGCGTTGTTCGTGCTGCCAGGCTCCGTGTTACGCATGCCGGTGTAATGGGTTGGCGGGTCAATCTTGCGTAGGGTTGCGTTGAGGACGATGTTGCATAGGGCGTCCATAAAGCATCGCTGGGCGGGCGTGGATGTGGCTATATGGTCAACGAACTCCAAGAAAACAGTCGTCGCCCCGTTGCCGGGCCAGGCGCGGCCAAAGGCATCTCGAATTTGTCGAACGTAGTTGACTTGGCTGAAATCGTCCCCGGCGTGTACCACGACGACAGTTACCCCTTTTTGGGTTAGCAATCTCAAACCTCGGGCGAACGCAGCCTTATCGATGGGCTGGTCCCCGCCACCTGGGTCCGCGGGGCTCCTGGACTGGAGGCGCGCCGCAATGGAGCCCGGCAAACCTGCAAGCGCGGTGACTCCTTTGCGCGCATACGATGCGAGTGCGGTTACGCCCGATCCTTGGCTGCGCATGCGCAGCCAGAGAAAACGCAATCGGCTTCGCATTGTGTGGAAAGCGAATGCGTCGTACAGCACGATGGTGTCGACGCGGTGGTCTTTTTCGGCCGCCAAGTAGCTTTGCTGGGCGCCTGAGCAAAAACCGAGAAGCACAAAGCGTTGCGTTCCGGCGTGTTGCTCCAGAAGACTCATCGCATCCTGCAGATCGCATACCACTTGGGCATCGTACGCGAGTGCTCCATTGGCACGCGCGCTGTCGCCCATGCCATGCAGGTCGAATCGGATGCTCGCTACGCCCCGCTCAGCCAGTTGCCGAGCCAACTTGACGTTGATACGGTGCGGCCCCACGCGATGCACAACGCCCGAGTTAAATAGCACCAGACCCATGCGTGAAGGCCTGCCCCGCGGTAGTGTCAATGTGCCAATCAGACCGCAATCCAGCCCGAAGGTGTGGGTAATTTCACGCATGTGCTGGACTTTCGAGTGCCGCCTGCAAACAGGTGATCCATTGTGTGGGGACGATGGCGGTGTTGAAGGCACTGTTGGTGGCCCAGTCGATATCGATTTTGGAAGCCAGCACATCGAGCACGGGAAGCTGAGCCAGATCACGGGAAGCCAGCAGCGAATCGATAGCTTCGAGCTCACGCGCGAGGACCAGAACCCTGTTGCAACAACCCGGCGAGGTCCGTGACAAGTCCAAACCTGCAATTTGTGAGCGACACGTCGGGGTCAGTGCAAAACCCAGAGCTTCCGTCTCGGTATCCGGCAAGTTGAAAGCACGCAGGCGGGAGTCAATACGCCAACGCGCGCCAAAAGTTCGTGCAAGCGCACGCTGATTGGCATCGCGCAGCTCTGTTAGATACCGTGGACCGGATATGACTGGTTCGATCATCGCGACCAACGCCGGGCGTTGTGCGCAGCGCTCGCTCGCGGCCAAGGCCACATTGGCGCCGAGTCGCAGCCCAATCAGCGAAAGCACACTGGTCCGGCTGCGCTGAATCAACACTTCTGCCGCGGCGGCTGTGTCGGATATGGCGCCCCTCAGGTCGAAGTCCGTGTCCTCGCCAGCCGAATCACCACTTCCGAAGTAGTCGAAGCGCAACACGTCGTAGCCGGCGGTGGCCAAGCGGTCGCCAAGCGCTCGGTACAGGCGATGCGCGCGAATCGCTTCCTGGCCAAAGGGGTTGCAAAGCAGCACGGCGTGCCTGCGCGCCCGGACGCGGGGATGCAGATGCAGGCCGAAGAGTTCGCGCCCCATATGGGAAAAGCGCAAAGGGGTAAACGCTTCGCTCAACACACGCTCTCCAGCCGCAACGCGGCGAGTTTGGCTGCGTCGTCGAAGTGATGCGCATTGGCAAAGCCATCCACCGCTGCGAGCGCTGCCGCAAAGCCTGGCGGTGCTGGCAGCGGCGCCACGTCTACGTGATGACCGGCCGCACCCTCGCCTTTGGGGCGTACGCAGCAGCGCTGAGCATGCACCCCGGCATAGAGTGCGCGCGGCTCCAGGCCCAGCCCGATGCCCAGCGCCTTGAGACAGGCTTCCTTACGCGTCCAGCAACCGACAAAGGCGGCAGCGTGATCGACGGTCGGGCTGGCCTCGAGTTCGGCCATCTCGCCGTCGGTGAGCACGGCGGCGGCAAGGTCGGCACCCGGCAGATCCGCGCGCACCGCCTCAATGTCGACGCCGACGTCGACTCCAGCGGCCACCGCCACCAGCGCCCAGTCCTTGCTGTGGCTGAGGCTAAAGGTTGGCAGCGGGGTGTCGGTGTACCTGGTTGGCGCCAGCTGCGGTTTGCCGTGGCGGCCGGTGGCAAAACGCAGGTGCCGCGCATCGACCCCGGTGTAGCTGGCGAGGATACGGCGCAGCCAAGCATGCGCGGCGACGTAGCGGCGCCAATCGTGCGCGTAGACGAACCGTTGTGCGCGACTCATCTCGGCAACGTCGAGCAGGCTGGTGGCGTTTGCTCCCATGTCGTGCAAGTCGAGAAACCAGACATGCACGTCGCGCCCGAGCGGCAAGGCGCGGCGCAACGCCTTGCTGCCGGCGTCAACCCTCGTCGGAAGCCCTAGGGCCGGCGCAAAGCAGCGGGAAGGAAACTCGAGTGTGGGTATGGACAGCATGATGGCATCCGATCAGTCAGGTGTGATTATCAGGAGGAAGATCAGCCAGCATCGCGGCCGCTGCCAAACAAGCGGCGCAACAGGCTGGGCTTGGTAGGGGCCTCGATGGCCATTTCGTCATAATGCCGAGCAATTTGTTCCAGAGTCTGGAAAATCAGAATGCGGGCGTTGGCTCGCTTGCCAGTGCGTTCGAACATGTTCTGCACAGCCCGCATGGCGCTGAGCGAATCGCCGCCGAGATCGAAGAAATTGTCCTGGGCGGCCACTTGATCAGGCGGCAGGCCCAGCACCGAAGCCCAGACCTCGCGAATGATCTGCTCGGTTGACCCCAGCGGGAACCGGGACTCCTCCAGTGTGGAGCGGGCCGGAGCAACAGCGAGCGCCGCGGCGGGCGCGCTCGGTTGCACGGCATGTGCGAGACGCCGCAACACGGCGTGTACGCGCGACGTTTGGGGATCGAGCAGTTCGGCCAAGGCGCCTTGAGGCCGATCGGCAAGGCGGACGACGAGCTCAAGATAGCGCTCGCGCATCGCTGAAGCTGTTTGTGCGGTGTAGATGTCGGCGTTGTAGGTGATGCCGCCTT
>JAGWOZ010000378.1 GCA_028870715.1 Betaproteobacteria bacterium
GCCGTCCAACGTCTACGGGCCAAGCCGCGAGCTGGCCGAGCGGCTCCTCACCGGATGGGGAATCACCGTACAAATTTACGACCCCCTCGACGTGGTGGCCCCGCGCGCGGCCATCACGCAGCACACACGCCTGATGTGGCTGGAAGCGCCCGGTTCAGTCACAATGGAGATGCCCGACCTGCGCGCGTTGATAAAGCTCGCGCGTGAGCACGGCATCATCACCGCCCTTGACAATACATGGGCTGCGGGAATAGCGCTCAAGCCGTTTGACCTTGGCGTCGACATCGCTATGCAGGCGCTCACGAAATATCAGTCCGGTGGGGCTGATGTGCTGATGGGCGCCGTGATGACCCGAGACGACGCGCTGCACGAGAGGCTTCTTTATGCCCATATGCGCCTGGGCTTGGGCGTGGGCGGTGACGACGCAAGCCTCATTTTGCGCGGCTTACATAGCTTGGCTCTGCGTTACGTCGCGCACGATGCGTCTGCGCGACGCATCGCAGCTTGGCTGCAGACGCGTCCCGAGGTTCAGACCGTGCTCCACCCGGGCTTGCCGGACAGTCCTGGACATGCCAACTGGGCGCGCGACTGTAGCGCCGCTGCCGGCCTGTTTAGTTTCACGTTCAAGCCTTGGGTGAGTGCAGCCCAGGTTGACGCCTTCGTTGACGCGCTGCGGCTGTTCAAAATCGGCTATTCGTGGGGTGGCCCGCTCAGCCTGGTGGTGCCCTACGATATGGGCGCCTTGCGCGGCGACGCATGGCCTCACGGAAGCCCCTTGGTGCGTCTGAACATCGGCTTGGAGGATCCGGACGATTTAATCGCAGATATCGCACAGGCCATACGTGCGTGTCTTCGCTAACCGCGCGGTGCCGCCGCTCCATATCGAAAGGGGAAACGTCATGGGATTACGCTCCATCGTGTTCATTGTGCTGCTTGTTCTGGTGGCGGCCTTCGCCGCGCTCAACTGGGCGGCGTTCACGGCGACAACGACGCTTTCGCTGGGCTTTGGCGCCGTGCAGGCGCCGTTGGGCTTGGTCATGCTGGCGTTCAGTGCAGCCGTCGTGCTTGTTTTTTTCGCCTTTGCCATTTACGTCCAGACCGCGGCCATGCTGGAGAGCCGCAAGCAGATGAAGGAGTTGCAGGTCCAACGCGAGCTGGCCGAGAAGGCTGAGAGTTCCCGAATCACGCAGCTGCAGCAGAGCCTGGAAGCAGGTTTCAACCGCTTGGCAGGGCTCCTCGAAGCGTATAAGGCGGAACTCGCCGCACACATGGACAGTCTGCAACAGACACAGGCCCAGCACATCACTGAAACGGGCAACGGGTTATCCGCAGCAATTGGCGAGTTAGACGACCACCTTACGAACCGCACAGGCGCCTAAGCCAGATCATGCCTCGAACAGAGGCAGGACGCCATCGAGGCCGCAGTATGTCAGAGCTACGGCTGCTGCATCCTGCACGGCTGGTTTGGCGTGGTAGGCCACGCTCAAGCCTGCGGCATTCATCATGGCCAGATCATTGGCGCCATCGCCAATGGCGATGGCTTGTGTTGGAAGGCACCCGATGCTG
>JAGWOZ010000143.1 GCA_028870715.1 Betaproteobacteria bacterium
GGTGGCCCGGCGGCAGCCAGTCTTGCGGCGCCGCCGGCAGCAGCATCACCTGGTCCGGCTCATAGGGGCGGTAACTCGTAGGCATGCATGTTTAACGCACCACGCCCCACTTCGCCGACATCTGAGCCCTCTGCCGCCCACACTCCTAGTCGCCATGAACTTGGCCATCCGGGGGATGGACTTCAACCTCGGTAAGGAACCCGCCGACACCTTCCACCGCGACCAGCACCCCGACCTCAAGGCCGACTATGTGTTGGCCAATCCCCCATTCAACATCTCCGATTGGGGCGGGGACCGGCTACTGGATGACAAGCGCTGGCTCTATGGCACGCCCAACCCGAGCAATGCGAATTACGCCTGGCTGCAGCACATCCTCTGGCACCTGAACGCCAGCGGGCAAGCCGGCGTGGTGCTGGCCAATGGCAGCATGTCGTCCAACCAAAATAATGAAGGCGTCATCCGCAAGGCCATGGTCGAGGCCGACGTCGTGGAGGTAATGGTGGCGCTGCCGCCACAGCTCTTTTTCAACACCCAGATTCCAGCCTGCCTGTGGTTTCTCACCAAGAGCAAAACCGCCCATGGCCGTGACCGCAGGGGTGAGGTGTTGTTCATCGATGCCCGCAAGCTGGGGCGCATGGAAGGCCGGGTGTCCCGAGTGTTCGACGATGAGGATGTGGCCAAGATTGCCGACACGGTGCATCGCTGGCGGCAGGATGGTCAGCTCGGGGGCCAGGAGCCCTATGCCGATGTCCCAGGCTTCTGCCGCGCGGTGAAACTGGCCGAGATTGCCGAGCACGGCTATGTGCTCACGCCGGGGCGCTATGTGGGTGCTGAGGCTGTGGACGATGACGATGAGGCGTTCAGCGAGAAGATGGAACGGCTGACGGCGCAACTCTCAGAGCAGATGGCGAAAGGCGCGGAGTTGGATGCGGTAATTCGCGAGAAGCTGGGGGGGCTGGGGTATGCGGTCTGATTGGAGGCAATCCAATCTCGGCGAGTTTGTGCGTCTCCAGCGAGGGCATGACCTCACATCTTTAGAACAGCGACCGGGGAATGTGCCAGTCATGGGTTCAGCTGGCCCCAATGGCACCCACGACGTTGCGCGTGCAACTGGTCCTGGCGTTGTCATCGGTCGCAGCGGTGCATCGATAGGGCGCGTGCACTTCTCCTCAAGTGACTACTGGCCACACAACACGTGTTTGTATGTCACAGACTTCTGCGGAAACAACCCACGTTTTGCGTATTACCTGTTGAGTACGCTTGACCTCGCGAAGTACAACTCCGGCAGCGCGCAACCGTCTTTGAATCGGAACTTCATTTATTCAATGCCGGTGGAAATTCCAGGGCGCCGCGAGCAGGATGAAATCGTTGAAGTGCTGCAGACAATCGACGACCGCATCGACCTCCTGCGCCAAACCAACGCCACCCTTGAAGCCATCGCCCAGGCGCTGTTCAAGAGCTGGTTTGTCGACTTCGACCCGGTGCGCGCCAAGGCCGAGGGGCGAGTGCCCGAAGGCATGGATGCAGAGACGGCGGCGCTGTTTCCAAGTGAGTTTGAGGAATCGGAGCTGGGGGCGATTCCGAAGGGGTGGAGTGTTCGACCCTTTTCTCACACCGTGGACATAATCGGTGGCGGTACACCCAAGACTAGTATCCCAGACTATTGGGGCGGAGAAATTCCATGGTTTTCCGTTGTTGACGCGCCAGCAGCTGGTCAAGTCTTCGCCTTGGTAACGGAGAAGACAATCACCCAGTCTGGCCTTTATAACTCGTCAACCAAAATACTGCCGAAATGGACCACCATCATTTCGGCTAGAGGGACTGTTGGAAAACTTGCGCTGACGGGGGCCGAGATGGCGATGAATCAGTCTTGTTACGGACTGAAATCTAAGGTTGGCAGGGGTGAGACGGTTACGTATTTAGCGGCACAGAGATTGGTAGACAGGCTGAAGCACCTGGCGCATGGAGGCGTCTTCGACACCATCACTCGGGATACGCTTGGTTCGGTGGATGTGTGCGACCCGCCGTCAGAAGTCATCAATTTGTTCGATAGCCTGACGCACACATTTTTTGAGCGCATCTTGGCGAATGCAATGGAATTGCGCTTGCTCATCGACCTGCGCGACAGCCTCCTGCCTCGCCTCATTTCAGGCAGGCTCCACGTCACCGCGGCGATGGAATCAGTCGAGGACGCGTTGAAATGACAATTGATTGGACAGCCATCGCCGCAATTGCCACCGCTTTAGCAGCAGTGGTCACCGGCTGGATGGCTTGGATGACTAGAAACTCAATCAGGCAAATGCAGGAGCACCACCGCGATGCCTTCCGCCCCCTGATAATTTTGATGCCGCATGACGGAGTTGACCCCTACGACAGAAAGTCGCTGGCAGCGTTCATTCGAGAGAACACACCCGCGGAACCAAGTTACGTTCTGCGATTGCGCGGAGCGCTTCAAAACATTGGGGTAGGGCCAGCCTTAGACATAAGACTCCGCATAGCATTGACGAACCCCGATGACATCAAAGTGTCGACCGAGTTATCTCCTATGAGAGCCGGCGAGGTTAGGCATGGCTTTTCAAATGAATCAACAGGCATACGAAGACCGCTTGACATACCAGTTCAGCTGTCAAAGGGGTTTAATGACACGGATTTTCAAATGGCTGCTAACGGTCCTTGGACAATTTTTCTAGAATTCGAAGATGTTTTTGGATATAAATATCGCACCACTCAGTCCTCAAGCTTAGACAAACCGTGGACTTCCACCGAATGCTGGCAAGGTGACCACTGGGTGCGGGCATGAGCATCCTCAACGAAGACCACCTCGAACAAGCCACGCTCCATTGGCTCTCTGAACTCGGTTGGCAAACCGCACACGGCCCAGAAATCTCCCCACCTGACGCCAAGACCCCCGGCACCGAACGCGACACCTACCGCCAAGTCTGCCTGTCGCATCGGATTGAGGCCGCCATTCAACGCCTCAATCCTGGCATCCCGTCCACGGCGCAAGTCGAGGCGCTCTGCCAAGTCTTGAGCCCGAACACCCCAGGCCTTGTCTCCGCTAACCGGCAGTTCCACCGTTGGCTCGTGGAAGGCGTCCCGGTCGAATATCAGAAGGATGGCGAAACCCGTGGCGACCGTGTTCGGCTCATCGACTTCAGCGACGTTGGGCGAAACGACTGGCTGGCCGTCAACCAGTTTTCCATCCAGGGTCCAAAACACACTCGCCGTCCCGACGTCATCCTGTTCATCAACGGCCTGCCCCTAGTCACGCTGGAGCTCAAGAACCCCGGCGACGAGAACGCCGACATCTGGGGCGCATTCAACCAGCTCCAGGCCTACAAAGAAGACATCCCTGACCTCTTTGTCTACAACGAGTTGCTGGTCATCACCGACGGCATTTCCGCTCGTCTGGGTTCGCTCACCGCGAACCGCGAGCGATTCATGGCCTGGCGCACGATTGATGGCCACACCACCGACCCGCTTGGGCCCATGCGTGAGCTGGAAACCGTGGTCCACGGGGCCTTCGACCGTAAGACGCTGCTCGATTACCTGCAGCACTTCATCCTGTTCGAGGACGATGGCGGCCTGGTCAAGAAGGTTGCCGGCTACCACCAATTCCACGCCGTGCGCGCGGTGGTCGAGAGCGTGCTGAAAGCCAGCGCCCCGGGTGGCTCACGCAAGGGCGGGGTGGTCTGGCACACCCAGGGGGCGGGAAAAAGCATCGAGATGACCTGTCTGGGGGGTATGCTCATGCAGAACCCGCAGATGGGCAACCCAACCCTGCTGGTCGTCACCGACCGCAATGACCTGGACAACCAGTTGTTCGGCGTGTTCGCCGGCGCTACCGAGCTTCTCCATGAGACCCCGGTGCAGGCCGACACCCGCCCCCGCCTGCGAGAACTGCTGGGCAATCGCCCCAGCGGGGGCATCGTGTTCACCACCATCCAAAAGTTCGCACCAGGGGAGGACGAAGACACGTTCCCGGTGCTGTCTGAGCGCAGCAATATCGTCGTCGTTTGCGACGAAGCCCACCGCAGCCAGTACGGATTCAGCGCCGATATCAAAAAAGACGGCAAGGTCACCTATGGCTACGCGCAATACCTGCGCGATGCCTTGCCCCAGGCTACCTTTGTCGCCTTTACCGGCACGCCGGTCTCGCTCGAAGACCGCGACACCCGTGCGGTGTTCGGCGACTACGTCCACATCTATGACGTCGAGCAGGCGGTCAAGGATGGCGCCACGGTGCCCATCTACTATGAATCCCGCCTTGCCAAGCTGGAACTCAGCGACGAGAGCTCCACGCTTCTGGACGGCGATATCGACGAATTGACCGAGGACGAAGAGGATGACGCCAGCAAGGCGGCCAAGCTGCGCCGCTGGGCTGCGCTCGAAAAACTCGTTGGCGCACCGCCCCGGATTCAGAAGGTGGCCGCCGACATCGTGGAGCAATTCGAAAACCGCCTTGCCGCCTTAGACGGTAAGGCCATGGTGGTCGGCATGAGCCGCGAGATTTGCGTCCATCTCTACGATGCCCTCGTCGCCCTGCGGCCGGAATGGCACGACCCCGACCCTGACAAGGGCGCCATCAAAATCATCATGACGGGTTCGGCCTCGGATAAACCGATGCTCAAGCCGCACATCTACACCAAAGAGGTCAAGAAACGTCTGGAGCGGCGGTACAAAGACCCCGCCGACCCGTTCAAGCTGGTCATCGTGCGCGATATGTGGCTCACCGGCTTCGACGCGCCATGTATGCACACGATGTACATCGACAAGCCCATGCGCGGTCACAGCCTGATGCAGGCCATCGCCCGGGTGAACCGGGTGTTCAAGGACAAGCCCGGCGGCCTGGTGGTCGACTACATCGGCATTGCCAACGAACTCAAGGCCGCCCTGAAGGACTACACCTTGGCTCATGGCAAAGGCCGGCCGACCATCGACACGCACGAGGCCTTGCGCTTGCTGCTGGAGAAGATGGAGGTCCTTCACGGCATCCTGCACGGCTGCGACTATGCGGACTTCCGCGCCCAGGCTTGGCAGTTGCTGCCCAAGGTAGCCAACCATATCCTGGGCCAGGATGATGGCAAGAAGCGCTTTGCCGATGCCGTGCTCTCCGCAAGTAAAGCCTTTGCCCTGTGCTGCACGCTCGACGAAGCCCTGGAGCATCGCGACGAGCTTGCCTTCCTGCAGGCAGTCAAGGCGGCCCTGACCAAGCACACCACCCAGGACAAGAAACTCAGCGACGAGCAGAAGGAACACGCACTCCGGCAAATTCTCAGCAAGGCCGTGGTCAGCGCCGAGGTCGTCGACATCTTCCAGGCCGCAGGGCTGAACAAGCCAGACATCGGCATTCTGTCGGACGAGTTTCTGGACGATGTGCGGCATATGAAGGAGCGCAACCTGGCCGTCGAGCTGCTTGAGCGTCTGCTCAAAGATGACATCAAAACTCGCTTCAAGACCAATGTCGTCAAGGCGGCCAAGTACTCCGAGCTGTTGCAGGAAAGCCTCAAGCGCTACCAAAACCGCGCGATTGAAACGGCCCAGGTCATCGAAGAGCTCATCGCCATGGCCAAGCAATTCCATGAGGAGGCCATTAAAGGCGCTGCGTTGGGGCTAAGCCCTGACGAGAGGGCGTTCTACGACGCTTTGGCTGCCAATGAGTCGGCGGTGCGGGAACTGGGCGACGAGACTCTGAAGAAGATTGCGGTCGAGTTGACGCTGAAACTGCGTAACTCGGTAACCGTCGACTGGTCGGTGAGAGATTCGGTGCGCGCCAGCCTGCGGGTGATGGTCAAGACGTTGTTACGTCGTTACAAGTATCCGCCGGATAAACAGGAAGAGGCGACTGAGACGGTGCTCCGGCAGGCAGAGATGCTGTCGGCGGAGTGGGTGGCATGAGACTGGACGGATGAAACCTCGCTAAGACAGGCTTAACTCGCGCGATTTTTAGGACTTCATGACCGGCATCATCATTGACCGCCAGGATAGGCTCAAGGCCAACACAGCTGCCTAAAGACGAGCAGGCGCGTTTGGCCACGGATGGGATGTTCGCAAGGCCGCTGGGTCGCCGCTTTCAGCCGCGCAAGGCGGCTCGACCACTGCTACTAGCCAGAGCGTCAGACGAGGCTGAATTCTGGGCAAAAAAAAGCGCGGTGTTTCCACCGCGCTTCGCTAACGTACTTGGCACCCAGACTGCCCCGTGAGACCTTATGCTGCGTCAGGTTCCGGAAAATCGTACGTGTCCTTTACCGGCTCCAAAACCTCTCGGGGCATATCCATCATCACCACGCGGTGGGTCATACCTCCGATGCGCTGGTGGCCGCTTTCGGCGCCTGGCAGTCGCGCAAGCACGTCCTTCCAGCCACCGAGCGCCCAGTCTGTTCCCATCATGAGCTGCCGCATCCCGTCATGCTGTTCAGAGCTGGCGATGGCCAGCTTCCAGCGTGCCGGGTCTTTCAACCACATCGGTCGCACTCCCAGTGCCTCCAGTTGCCGCGTGAGCGACTCCCGGTGGGCGGGGGACCCATGAACAATCTGAGTTAGCGTCTCCTGAATGGTCAGGTACTTTTTCTCTTTCACGCCATGGGCCATATGGAACACGACCAACTTGCGCCCCAGCACTCGTCGCAGGCACCGGTCTGCGTCTCGTTCGACCTTGACCTCTTCCGGCGTCTCCAGATTCATCCGCGCGATAAGGCTGCGCAGCTCTTCTGGAGACGGGATTTGGTCTCGCGTCAGCGCGACATAGCCGGCCACGATGGGCGCGTACTTGTCCAGGAAACGCGGCTCATGGCCGAGTCCGAGGAGTAGCGCCCGCGCAGCACTCAACGTGTCACGCATCACGGCCCAGCGCGCCACCAGGAGCCGGCGTAGCCGGGCCCCAAGTTGCACCGTCTCGACATGGCGCGACGGGTCGAGCAGCGGCTCATAGACGTGCCGTGAGGACTCCGGCAGCGCGGCCAGATTGAGCTGAACCACTCTCGTTTCCGTCGCACCATTGAACGATGGCAAGCTGATGCCCGCTATCGCTACACCGGTGGGCGTATTGAAATGCCGCAGTTTCCCGCCAGAGGCCCGGTAATGGCGTGGCGAGCCACTTTGGGTGAACTGACTGCGCACCAACTCAAAGAGGCCGTCCACCGCCGTCTTCCTGCCGCCACGGGCTTCGACCTCGTCGAGCAGCAGCGTCGCCGAGCTTTTCTCCATGGCGTGCAGAACTTGTGCCGCCGTAGGAATGCCATCGCGACGCGTCGCCTGCGGGCCGAGTAGATTCGACAAAAGCTCCATTAGCGTGGTCTTCCCCGAGCTCCTTTCTGCCGAGAGGGCCAGAACGGGGCGATGGGGGAGTGCCGAGCCGAAAAATGCGCTGACGAACCAGCCCAGGACCTTCATCGAATCGCCCTCGCTTTCGAAGCCGAAAGTCGAGAGCACTTGGACCACGCGCCGCACTTCTTCGTCGGACGCACAAGGCGTATCCAAGTCGAAGCCCAGTGAAGGACCGCCTTGGTAGACGACCTTTGGTTTTTTGCCGACCAGCGGCACGGGAGCCCCGTCTGTGCGCGTGAGTTGGTGGCCAAAGTTCATTACAAGCTCTTGACCGTCACGGTACAGTCCCGGCCCCCGTACCTGATTCAGGTCGATAGGCCCGAGAGCGTCGCACGCTTGCGCGATAGCGTCCGCCGCCGAGCCTTCCTCTTCGACATAGGTCTTGAGGTCGTGGTCGTACACCATGCTCTGCTGACGCACATCCTGCCCAAACCAGACCTTCAGTTTGGCCAGATTCAAATCCCGCGCGCGCAGAATCACCAGCATGCCCGTTTTTTGGGAGTGGACGACGTAACTGCCATCCTCTGTGTGTCCGATAGGAACCCAGCCCCCCTCGGGTTTGACAAGCTGCGTGACTGACTCGGTTACCGCGACGCCCTGGGTCAGCTTTCCACCGTTGTTATTGTGGTCGGCTTGACCGAACTGATTTGAGTTCATTTAAATTTCCTCTGAAAGGCAGACCTTAAGGCGGTCCGCAGGATCGCCGCCATAGAGAGTTCAAACCCCTGCCTTTTTTGAATACAAAGGCAAGGATGGCGGATGGCATCGCGAGGACAGCGATGCCGGGTACTCGGGCTGTCGCGTTTGACCGAATCGGCATGGTGCCGTGGTGATGTCGATTGTTAAAGAGCGTGCGAGTGTCGACTCGCCTTTGTAACGCGCCCGGGCGGCGTGACCGCCCCCGTTGTTACGTTACAGCACCATCTGGGTGAGAGGGAAGATACCGCGCCAGCCAGGGCCGTGGTAGGGGGGCGCGACTCCCTAAACTAAAACTATTTTGGCAGTGCGTGAACTTGTTCACGCTTTTTGCGTTTGCGTGCACAGGGAATGGTGTCGATGGCGCGTTTTTTCGACCGAGCAACCCCGGGTCGTCAACCAAGCAGGTTGGCCAAGACCTTTACTCCTCTGCGTTCAATTCCCGAAGCAGTGCGTCTTGACGCTGCCTCTGACGCACAACCTGATTCGTGTCTTTTCGGGTAGCTCGGCTCAAATGGGTGTTGTGAGCGCTTGAGTTCTTCCGTGAGGAAAGGGAGGGGTCCGCCCTGGGCAATTCTTCTGTTGGGCACCTCGAATTACCCGGTTTGTGAGCTGACATCGCCATGATGAGGCCGCAATCGAGCCCAGTTCCGGGGGCTGCGAAGGACAGCGCGAGGATCTTTGTGCCCTCTGGTGCCTGGATTCGGTCGATTTCGACCGGTCCAAGCCCAT
>JAGWOZ010000379.1 GCA_028870715.1 Betaproteobacteria bacterium
GGCGGCGGCAAAACGACCCTGCTCAACATCATCTCGGGTTTCATCCCGGCGACCGAGCGCATTGTGACCATTGAGGATGCAGCCGAGTTGCAGTTGCAGCAGCCCCACGTGGTCCGTCTGGAAACACGGCCGCCCAACATCGAAGGCCGGGGCGAGGTCACGCAACGTGCGCTGGTGCGCAACGCCCTGCGCATGCGTCCGGACCGCATCATCCTGGGTGAGGTGCGCGGCGCCGAAGCCATGGACATGCTGCAGGCGATGAACACCGGGCACGAGGGCTCAATGGCCACCATTCACGCCAACACCCCGCGCGATTCGCTGTCGCGACTGGAAAACATGGTGAGCATGGCGGGCTTCAACCTTCCGCCCAAGGCCGCGCGCCAGCAAATCAGCTCGGCCATCACCGTGATCCTGCAAATTGCGCGCCTGACCGACGGCAAGCGCAAGCTCGTGAGCATGCAGGAAATCACCGGTATGGAAGGCGACATCATCACCATGCAGGAAATCTGGTCCTTCCGCCAAAGTGGCGTGGGCCCGGACGGCAGCGTGCAGGGGCAATTTGCCGCAACCGGAATCCGCCCCAAGTTCATCGATCGCCTGCGCAATCATGGGGTGATGCTCGACGACGCTGTGTTCGACGCTTCGCGGACGTATGCCTGAATCCTGAGGAGAACGCCATGATCCGCTTGCTGAACGGTCTTGAGGCAAACGTCTTCTACACCTTCGCGGTCGTGGCATTCATCGCCATGGTGCTGCTGATTGAAGGGCTTTACCTTCTGTGGAGCGCGTACCGCGGCCCGGAGGCGAAGCGTATCAGCCGTCGATTGCAGGCTCTATCGGCTGGCGGTTACGCCGCGGAGGCCTCTCTGCTTCGGCAGCGCATGCTCAGCCGCATCCCGAAGATGGATCAATGGTTGCTACGCGTGCCTCGGATCCAGGGCTTCGACCGCTTCCTGATCCAGTCCGGCCTTGGCTGGTCCGTGGGTCGTTTTGTGCTGACGTCTCTATTGTTCGGGGTGGGCGCAGCCTTGCTGCTCGCCTTGACCCCCGCCGTACCGCTGGCGCTTGCGCTGCTCGGAGGACTGGGTTCCACTTGCATGCCCTGGGCGTACGTCGTGCGCAAACGCCTGCAGCGATTGCACAAGTTCGAGGAGCAACTGCCCGACGCGCTGGACCTCATCGGTCGCGCTTTGCGCGCGGGCCATGCCTTCCCCAGCGGCCTGAAAATGGCAGGCGAGGAGATGGCCGATCCAATTGGCACGGAATTACGCATGACCCACGATGAGGTGAATTTTGGCGTCTCGGTCCCGCAAGCCCTGCTCAACCTTGGCGCGCGCATCCCCAGCACCGATCTGCGCTACTTTGTCGTCGCGGTGCTCATCCAGCGCGAGACCGGTGGCAACCTCACTGAGGTTCTGGGCAATCTCAGCACCCTGATCCGCGCACGATTGAAGCTTCTGGGCAAGATCCGTGTGCTCTCAGCCGAGGGTCGGCTGTCCGGCTGGATTCTCAGCTTGCTACCCTTTTTCCTTGGTGGGGTTCTGTACCTGA
>JAGWOZ010000380.1 GCA_028870715.1 Betaproteobacteria bacterium
CCGCGCTGGCGCAGCAGCGCCTTGGCGCGCAGGCAGTAGGGGCAGACGGCCGTGGTGTACATGCGTACGGCGGGCATGGCGGACTCCTCGATGCAAGTGGGCCGGAAGCCGGAGGCGCGTCGCGCGCCTCCGTTGGGCCTTGTCAGGCTTGTGGCTTCCAGGCGTAACCCTGGAACGCGGCATCCGTCTCGGTGTGGAAAACGTGGTTGGCGTAGTTGCTCAGGGTTTTCACGGCGCTCGCCAGGATGATTTCGAGCGCGTGGCGGTCGGTGTAACCGGACGCCTTGAACGCGGCTAGTTGTTCCGGCGTCGGGGCGCCGCGGCTTTGCACCATGATCGTGGAGAACTCGGCTAGTGCCTGCAGCTTGGCGTCGGGCAACGGTCTGCCATCGCGCAGGGCGGCCAGCGCGTCGGCCGGTACCTTGGACATCTTGTCGGCGATCATGCTGTGCGCGGCCGTGCAGTAACTGCAGCCGTTGAAGCGACTGATGGCCAGGAACACGACTTCCTGCTCGACGGGGGTGAAGCCCCCCTCGTTGCGAAACAGCTCGTAGCCCAGCAGATAGGTCTGCAATACGCCGGGCGAGTTGGCCATGTTGGCGTACATGTTCGGGACGAAACCGAGGTTGCGTTGCGAGGCCTCCAGCATCTCTCGTGCTTTGCCACTGGTCGAGGCGATGGTCTGCGCGGGCAGATCGAGACGGGCGATGGCTTGGGTCATGAAATTCTCCTGATGAGATGCGCCATTGGGCGCGGGGTATGCGCAGCATGCGCGAAATGGAACGCGCAGTCCAAAACTGCTAAAAAATTTTCAGCTCGCGATCAGCGCCTGAGCCAAGCGCTGCGCGGCGTGTTGACGCAACACGAGCGGCACGTCGGCGCGCTGCAAGGTCCGCAGCCCGGCGATCGCCGCCATCGCGGCGGCGCACAACTGGGCGGAATCATTGCGCTGGGGCGCCGCGTTGCGAATGGCGCCTTCCAGCGCCGCAGCCACGCGGGCGAACGCCTCCTGCACGGCATCCACGCCTTGGGCTTGCGACGCATGCAACTCCCCCACGGCATTGACCAGCAGGCACCCGCGTCCGTCGTAGTTTTTCGTGGCTGCGTCCATAAACAGCGCTGCCAGCGCTTGATCCAGGGACTTGTTCTCGAACAGCCTTTGAATAGCCGCCGCCTGCTCGTACGCATAACGCTCGACGGCCGCCTGCATCAGACCCTCCCGGTTGCCGAAGCTGTTGTACAGCGAGGAGCGCGACAACCCGGTGGCCTGTAGCAGGTCGTCGACGCTGGTGCCGGTGACACCGCCGATCCAGAACGCCTGCATCGCGGCGTCGACGACGGCATGGGGATCGAAGGAACGGGGTCTGGACACGGCAACGAGAGGGAATTATTGGAATATATGGTACAAAATTTCCTAATCCGCGGCAGGCAGGGTTCCGTCAGTGCACGGCGCACGACTGGGGGGCGCTCCCGGATGGGCTCTGGCCGGCCTTGTCCAACCAGGCCTCAAGGATCGCCGTGATGCGATCAACGGGCTGAAATCCGCGCGT
>JAGWOZ010000144.1 GCA_028870715.1 Betaproteobacteria bacterium
GTGAAGGCGCGCAAGGCCAGTCGGCACGCGACGTCCGATTGGATGGAAATCGAGAAGCAACGGGGTATCTCGGTAGCCTCCTCGGTGATGCAGATGGAATGGCGCGATTGCGTCATCAACTTGCTCGATACGCCTGGCCACCAGGATTTTTCCGAGGACACCTATCGCGTGCTGACCGCAGTGGACTCGGCGCTCATGGTGATTGACGCAGCCAATGGGGTGGAGGCGCAGACCTTGCGTCTGTTGGAGGTCTGCCGCGCCCGCAACACACCCATCATGACCTTCGTCAACAAGATGGATCGCGAAGTGCGCACGCCTCTGGACTTGATGGATGAGATCGAGCGCCACCTTGGCATGGATGCCATCCCGTTCACCTGGCCCGTGGGAATGGGCAAGAACTTTCATGGTGTGCTTGATTTACGCAAGCAGCGTATGCGCGTATTCCGCCCCGGCGAGGACAGGCTTGATGACGCGGGCGACGAGTTTATCGATGGGCTGGACAACCCGGAGCTTGCAGCGCGGTTCGGTCTCGAGCACGCCCAGGCGCAGGAGGAGATCGGCCTGCTTGCAGACGCCACGCCGGTATTCGACCGCGACGCTTTCCTTGCGGGCCGGCAGTCCCCGCTGTTTTTTGGTTCGGCGATCAACAACTTCGGTGTTCGCGAAGTTCTGGACGCGCTCGTTGATCTGGCGCCGTCACCGGGCCCGCGAGCGGCGGTGCAACGCGTGGTGCAGCCGACAGAGCCCAAATTCACCGGCTTGGTGTTCAAGATTCAGGCCAACATGGATCCAGCCCACCGCGACCGCATCGCGTTTGTGCGTGTGTGTTCCGGACGGTTTACACGCGGGATGCGCCTGAAAGTAGGGCGCACTGGCAAGGAGATCCGCCCGAACACCGTCGTGGCTTTCATGTCGCAGCGGCGGGAACTCCTTGAGGAGGCCTGGGCCGGGGACATCATCGGTATCCCCAACCACGGTACCTTGCGTCTGGGCGACACGCTGACCGAGGGCGAAACTCTGCAGTTCACCGGCCTGCCATTTTTCGCGCCCGAATTGTTCCAGGCGGTGGAGATCGCCGATCCGCTGCGCAGCAAGCAATTGCGAACGGGGCTGATGCAATTGGGGGAGGAGGGCGCGATCCAGGTTTTTCGCCCGCACTTCTCAGGCAGCCTGCTTTTGGGGGCGGTGGGGAGCCTGCAGTTCGATGTGGTGCTGCACCGTCTGAGCGGCGAGTACAACGTGGCGGCGCGCCTAGGCCCGACGCCATACCGCGTGGCGCGCTGGATTCACAGTGAGGACGAGAAGGAACTCAAGCGCTTCATCGAAGAAAATGCGCACCGCATTGCCTATGACGTGGTCGACGCGCCCACCATCTTGTTGACCCATGCGGCGGAGTTGAGAGTGCTGCAGGAGCGCTGGCCAACCATCTCCTTCCACGCGCTGCGCGAGCATGCGGGACGGGTGTTCCAGACCGATTTGGCTGCCTGATTGGTCGACCCCGCAGCTTCAGCCTTGGCGTCGTGTTTTGCCCCGGATCCGCCTGGGGCCAAAAGGGCTTGCGCTTTGACACGGGGGTAAGCGCCATCTACGCTGCACGGATGAATCAATGCCTACGCGGCGAAGCCGTGCCTTTGGGTCGCCGAGCAGGCCGAGCGGACGCCATACGTCGGTTTCCTGCCAAGCCAAAGACCGCGTCATGAGAGCCGCCCGCTTTGTTCCCCTGGCCCTGCGCGACCTGCGCGCGGTCGAATTGCGCCTGATGTGGCTGGCGCTCGTGCTGGCCACGGCGGCACTGTCCACAGTAGGGTTTCTTGCGCAGCGGCTTGATGCCGCGCTCAAGCGGGATGCCGCCCAGCTCATTGGTGGACAGACCGTCGTCCAGAGTGACCACCCGGTTTCTGCCGCGTTTGTGCAGAAGTCCAGGGCGACGGGACTTCGGATCACCCAAACCGCTGTGTTTGCCAGCATGGCCGTCGGGCCAGGTGCTGAGGGTCGTACGCATCTGGTGGCGGTGAAGGCCGTGGACGGGGGCTATCCGCTGCTTGGCAGCATGGAACTGAGCCCGGTTTCGGGTGATGCGCGCCGGACGGCGACGCGGCAGGATGGGGAAGGGACCCCCACCCTCAAGTTGCGCAGCGCACCCGATCCAGGCACGGTGTGGGTGGATCCAGGCGTCGCCGCACAACTCAACGCCCCGCCACAAGGTCCCATCACGCTGGGAACGCGCAGTTTCCGTATCGCGGCCGTGATCCAGCGCGAGCCCGATCGCGGTGCCGGCTTCATCAGTTTCGCGCCGCGAGTGATGATGAATGCTGCTGATTTGCCTTCGACCGGGCTGATCCAGCCTGCCAGTCGTGTGACCTACCGTTTGGCTACTGCAGGTCCGCCGCAGGCCGCCGAGGCCTACGCAGCGTGGGCCAAGGCGCGCATCGACAGTCAGGGCTTGCATGGTATGCGGGTGCTGACCGTTGCAGACGGGGGGCCCGAACTCGGCCAGAATCTGCAGCGTGGCTCGGGGTTTTTGCAGCTGGTTTCCATGCTGACGGCCCTGATCGCCGCCGTAGCAGTGGCCATCTCAGCGCGCGACTTCGCCCGGCGCAGGCTGGACTCGACGGCGTTGCTCAAGGCGCTGGGCTTATCGCAGAAGGGGGTGCTCCTGCTGGTCACTGGCGAGCTTGTGCTGCTAGGCGTGCTGGCGGCAACCGTTGGAACGGCGCTGGGAATAATTGGCCAGGCTTCATTGCTCCAAATGCTGGCCGGCGTGGTGGACGTGCGCGATCTGCCAGCCCCTGGCTGGCAGCCAGCTGGTATTGCCCTGCTGGCTGCTTTGTCGTTGCTTTTGGGTTTTGCGCTACCACCAGTTGTGCAACTTGCACGGGTGCCCCCTTTGCGTGTGCTTCGGCGGGAACAGCAGGCACATCGCCTGGCGGCATGGTTGTTAGGCCTCGGCGGTGTCGCCATCTTCATTGGGGTCTTGCTGATGCTGGCGCAGGACAGGCGCCTCGCATGGATTGCGCTTGGCGGTTTTGCCGCATCCGCCTTGGTCTTTGCCGTACTGGCCTACGCGCTGGTGGCAGCCCTTCGACGCCTGAGTAACGGCCGCCGTGGCGTGCTGGCCCTGGCCGCGAGGCAACTGGGTTCACGCAGCGGGCAGGCTGTGGCACAGATCAGCGCACTCGGCCTGTCCATGCTGGCACTCATGCTGGTGGCCATGCTGCGCACCGGCCTGCTTGCCGGTTGGCACGCAAGCCTCCCACCGGACGCACCCAACCGTTTCGTGATCAACATCCAGCCCCTACAGGCGCAAGCCTTTCAGGCGGACCTGAGGGCAGCCGGCATTGCCCGATTCGACTGGTACCCGATGGTGCGCGGACGTCTGGTGGCCGTCAATGGCAAAGCGGTATTCGGGCGCGACTACAAGAGCGAGCGTGCACGTGCGTTGATCGACCGCGAGTTCAACCTTTCGACGACGCCGGTACTCCCGACCCATAACCGGATCACGGCCGGCACCTGGGCAGCAACGGCCGCCCCTGGCGCAGGCGGGCTGTCGGTCGATACGGGCATCGCCGACACCCTGGGCCTGAAGATGGGCGACCGCTTGCGTTTCGATATTGCGGGCAGCACAGTGAGCGCCCCCATCACAAGCCTGCGCAAGATCGATTGGGGCTCGATGCGCGTCAATTTTTTCGTGCTCATGCCGCGCGAAATGGTGGCGAAGCAGCCCGCCACGTTCATCACCGCTTTTTTCGAGCCTCCCACGGACACCTATCTGGACGATCGCCTGGCCCATGCATTTCCCGACATCACAATCATCGACCTCGGGTATTTGCTCGATCAAGTACGGCACATGCTTGAACAGGTAAGTACCGCGGTGCAGTTCTTGTTCGCCTTCGCATTGGCGGCGGGGCTCGCTGTATTGGTCGCCAGCCTGCTGATCAGCCGACAGGAGCGTGAGCATGAGACGACCATGTGGCGGGTGCTGGGCGCCTCCACGAGCCTGCTGAGGCGAGTCATGGCTGCGGAGCTCATTTTCAGCGGAGCGCTGGCGGGTTTTCTTGGCACCTTGGCAGCGGCAGTCGTGGCATGGGTGCTCGCGCGGCGGGTGTTTGACTTCGCCTGGACTCCCTCGATCTGGTGGTTGGCATTGGGCGTTGCGGTGGGCGCCCTTCTGGCACTGGCGGTGGGTTGGATGGCGCTGCGACACGTGGTGAATGCACCGCCCCTGCGCACATTGCGCACGGTCACTTGAGCGTCGCGCCAGATTTTGACATGTGGCAAGGCTGCGTCATGGGTGAGCGGCGACAATAGGAGAGTGAATATCCCCATTGCGCCCTGATGAGCACCCCACAGTCCCAATTGCCCACAGCCCCCTTTGAGTTGCTTGGCGGAGAGCCGGGTGTGCGCGCTTTGGTTGACCGTTTCTACGACCTGATGGATCTGGAAGAGGCCTACGCTGAATTGCGCGCCATGCATCCCGGGCATTTGGAGGAAACGCGAAACAAGCTGCACTGGTTCTTGTGCGGCTGGCTCGGTGGCCCGGGTCTATATGAGCAGCGCTTTGGCCATCCTCGTTTGCGCATGCGCCATTTCCCCTACGCTATCGGCGTGAAGGAACGTGACCAATGGCTCGCCTGTATGGATCAAGCGATGGCAGAACTGGATATCGAGCCGGAACTGCGAATGCGCCTGCATACCGCCTTTGCAGGCACGGCCGACTGGATGCGCAACCAGCCCGAGAAAGCGGTGGAAGCGTCGTAGGCGCGTGGTTGCGGCGCGGGCTTGCAACCCGTGACGGCCGATTGCCACAACGCACTGGCTTACGCCGGACGCGGGCGCCGAGCTTCCACACCACGTAGCAGAACGACGAGCGCGCCAGCGCCGCCGTCTGAGGGCTTGGCCTGGCAGAACGCCAGGACCTCATCTTTCTGAACCAACCAAGCGCGTACCTTGTGCTTGAGGACCGGTTCCCGCCCCGGGGAGCTCAGCCCCTTGCCGTGGATGATCCGCACGCAACGCACGCCTTGCGCCCGGACATCATGGATGAAGCCCGAGAGGCTTTCGCGCGCCTCATCGCGTCGCATGCCGTGGAGGTCCAATTCAGCCTGGATCACCCAATGCCCGCGTCGCAGCTTGCGCACGATGTCCGGTCCGATGCCCGGACGGCGGAAGGAGAGAAGTTCGTCGGTCTCCAGCAGGCTGTCGACGTCGACCTCGTCGGACAGAGATTCTGCCAGCGCGGCCTGCTCGTCCCGAAGACGTTGCAGTGGGACGGGCCGGGGCGCCGGCGGGGCAAGCGTGACGCGCCCGCTGGGAGCGATGGGCTGGGCACCCGCTGCAGCCTGGCGGAAGAGCGCACGCTCCTCGGCGCTGGGCGGCGGCGCGGTGGTTTGCGCCTTGGGCGCGCGCGGGGTGCGTGAAGCGGTCATCGCGCGAGGCTGTCCCTTACAGCTGGGCGCGCCGCGCCATGACGGGTGCAGCGTGCCGCATAATCGGTCGAGGGCTTGGCAGCTGCGCATGCCCGAAGGGCCGGACGGAACTTAGGCGCTGTGCCCGCAAGCGTGCTGTGCGACAGGGGGCTTGCGTCAGGCCGATTGCGAACAGTCGTTCGGGGTGCGTGCAGCTCAATGCATCGCAAGCACCTGCTTGTCCGGCCGCCTTGGCCATGTGCTCGGAGAGAGCGGCTGCGCGCTGGCACTCCGATCGGAAGGACGACTTGACGGCGTGCACGCGAGCGCCGTCGACCCAGGGCATCCCCGTCACGTTCGGCACGCGACGTCTCGGGCGATGGGCGAGCGCAAGAAGATCGGCAATGGGTGCGGGCATGGACACGTCCCTACAATAATCCTTTGTTTCCGGAGTTTAGACACTGTGGTCAGCGTCCGTCCCGATTCCCTGCTCACCCTTCATTACCGACTGTCGGCGCCTGACGGCCCCGACTGGGTCAACACCTTCGGTCATCGGCCGGCCACGCTGACCTTGGGTGCGCACCAACTCGCCCCGGCTTTGGAAGCGTGTCTGCTGGGGTTGGAGGAGGGCGCACACGCGCATTTTGAACTTCCGCCGGACACCGCATTTGGCGCGCATGATCCGGCCCGTGTGCAGCGCATATCGCGCGCCGCACTTCAGAACCATCTGCCCGATGACGTGCATATTGCCGTGGGTGACGCCGTGCAGCTCTCAGGGGTGACATCAGCGAGCGGTGCGTCGGCAGCCGCGACGGTCACCGCCGTAAGTGACGACATGGTGGAGCTTGACTTCAACCACCCACTGGCTGGCAAGCCTGTTGTGTTCGACGTGCATATTCTGGGTGTTCTATGAGCATCGAGGCAGCTCCAGCCGTGCTTGATGTGCTCTTGGCAAGCCCGCGCGGTTTTTGCGCGGGTGTTGACCGCGCCATTGACATTGTTGAACGCGCGCTCGATCTTTTCGGCGCTCCCATCTATGTGCGCCATGAAATCGTGCACAACACCACAGTTGTGCAAAGCCTGCGTGCCAAGGGCGCTGTCTTTGTCGACGACTTGGTCGACGTGCCCGCCGGTTCCACCCTTGTTTTCTCGGCGCACGGGGTGTCGCAGGCGGTGCGCCGCGAGGCGGAATCGCGTGGTCTGAAGGTCTTCGATGCCACCTGCCCATTGGTGACCAAGGTGCATGTGGAGGTGGCCAAGATGTGCCGTGAGGGTCTGCATCTGGTGATGATCGGGCACGCCGGCCATCCAGAAGTGGAAGGCACGATGGGCCAGGCGCAGGGCGTGCATCTCGTGCAAACCCCTGAGGATGTCCCGAATCTGCCGTTTCCTCCGGATGCCGAAGTCGCTTACGTGACGCAAACCACCCTTTCGGTGGATGACGCCAGTGCCATCGTTACGGCCTTGCGCGCACGCTACCCGCGGTTGCGTGAACCGAAAAAGCAGGATATCTGCTACGCCACCCAAAATCGCCAGGACGCCGTGAAGTTCATGGCGCCGCAGGTCGATGTCGTGATCGTGGTCGGCAGCCCAAGCAGCTCCAATTCCAACCGGCTGCGCGAAGTTGCCGCTCGCCTGGACCGCCCGGCCTACATGGTGGATACGGCGAATGATCTGCAGGCGGCATGGCTGAATGGCGCTGCGCGAGTGGGTGTCACCGCTGGCGCATCGGCGCCTGAGCAACTCGTGCAACAGGTCATCGACCGGTTGCGCGAACTTGGCGCCCGAAACGTGCGCAATCTTGAAGGCGTGGCCGAGCGGATCCAGTTTCCGTTGCCGAAAGGTCTCGGCGCCAAATCCCCCCAGCGGGTTCCGGGGTCATCCTGAGCGCAGCGCGCTCGACTCTCCAAACTTTTCCAATCCCACCCACTGCATTCATGCTCGACATCAACCTGCTGCGCAAGGACCTCGACGGCGTTGTCGCGCGCCTGGCCACACGCAAGAGCCCGCAAACCTTTTTGAACGTGTCCCGTTTCGTGGCGCTCGAGGCCGAACGCAAGAACCTTCAGTCGCGCACGGAAGAGTTGCAGGCCCAGCGCAACCAATTCTCCAAACAGATTGGCAAGCGCAAGGCGCAAGGCGAGGATGCCACTGACCTGATGACGCAGGTCGCTGCGCTCAGGGACGAGCTTGAAAGCTCGGCTGCGCGCCTCGAGGGTATTCAGATGGAGCTCGCGGAGCTGCTCATGGGGGTGCCTAATCTTCCCTATGCAGCCGTGCCGGTGGGCGAAGATGAGAAGAGCAACGTTGAAGTCCGGCGTTGGGGTCAGCCGCGCACTTTTGAATTTGCAGCGCGAGACCATGTGGATGTCGGTGCTGCGCTCGGCCTGGATTTCGAGTCCGGTGCGAAACTCGCCGGCGCCCGCTTTTCTGTGCTCCGCGGCCCGCTTGCGCGCCTCCACAGGGCGCTCGCGCAGTTTATGCTTGATATGCACACCGAGCACCACGGCTATACCGAGGCCTACGTCCCCTATCTGGTCAGCGCTGAAACCTTGCGCGGTACAGGACAGTTGCCCAAATTTGAAGCGGACCTTTTCGCCGTACCGAGGGGTGAGCTGGGTAACTTCTACCTCATTCCCACAGCGGAGGTCCCGCTCACCAGCTTTGTCCGTGACACCATCGTCCCGCCCGAGCAACTTCCGCTTCGTTATGTGGCGCACACGCCTTGCTTTCGTTCAGAGGCAGGCTCCTACGGGCGCGACGTGCGCGGAATGATTCGGCAGCACCAGTTTGACAAAGTCGAACTGGTTTGGATTACGGCCCCGGAGCATTCGGCGCAGGCGCTGGAGCAACTTACCGCCCACGCCGAAGCGGTGCTTCAGGCTCTGGAGCTGCCTTATCGGACGATGCTGCTTTGCACAGGCGACATGGGCTTTGGGGCGGCACAGACCTATGACCTGGAGGTCTGGCTTCCTGCACAGAATACCTACCGTGAAATATCCAGCTGTTCCAACATGGATGCGTTTCAGGCTCGGCGCATGCAGGCACGCACGCGCAATGCGCAAGGCAAGACGGAATGGGTTCACACGCTTAACGGGTCGGGTCTTGCGGTTGGCCGCACGTTGGTGGCGGTGCTCGAAAATTTTCAACGCGCTGACGGCGGTGTCGACATTCCGCAGGTGCTGCAGCCATATCTTCGTGGGCAAACTGCACTCATCCCGCCTCGGGCCTGAGT
>JAGWOZ010000381.1 GCA_028870715.1 Betaproteobacteria bacterium
CGGCGTAGCCAGAGCGCTGTCATGAGCGCTGCATCGTCAGCGCTTCATCCGGGCCATCAGGCGCGCGAAGGTCTGCCCATAGGGCGGGCGCACGAGCGCCGTCCCGGCCAGGCGCGCCTGATACAACACAGGCTTGAGCTTGGTGAACGTCTCGAAACCCAAGCGCCCGTGGTAATGGCCCATGCCCGAGGGGCCGATTCCGCCGAAGGGCAGATCGTCTTGCGCCACATGGAAGAGGGTGTCGTTCACAGTCACGCCGCCTGCGTGGGTGGCACGCAGTGCGTGGCCTATGCGGCGGTTGTCGCGGTCGAACCAGTACAAGGCCAGCGGGCGTGGGCGGGCGTTGATGTACGCGATGGCCTGTGTGATGTCGTCGTAGGGGACCAGCGGAAGCCAGGGGCCGAAAATCTCGTCCTGCATCAACGCAATATCGTCCGGAGGGTCAATGAAGAGGGCAGGCGCCAGGCGGTGCTGCAGATCCATGTGCTGCGCGCCTGCGAACAGCGGATGCAGCTTGACGCCAGCCGCACGCGCATGTGCCTGCAGAGCCGTGAGACGGTTGTAATGGCGCATGTCGATGATGCTGCAATAGTCAGGGCTGCGCAGGCCTTGTGGGTAGAGGCGGCGCGCTGCGCGTTCGCATGCTTGGGCGAAGGACTCGAGCGCGTTGCGTGGAAGCAGGACGTAGTCCGGCGCAACGCAAGTTTGCCCGGCGTTGACGAGCTTCCCGTAAACAATGCGGTCCGCGGCAAGCTGCACATTGAATTCCGGGGTGAGCACGGCGGGCGACTTGCCACCGAGTTCCAGGGTGACCGGGACGAGGTTGGCACTTGCCGCCGCCATCACGCGCTTGCCCACGGCGGTGGAGCCGGTGAACAGCAAATGATCAAAAGGCAGGCTTGAAAACGCCGCAGCTTCGTCGGCCCCGCCGGTAAAAATGACCAGTTCGGCCGGGTCGAATGCCGCACCCACGAGGCGCGCAAACTGAGCGCCGAAAGCAGGGCTGAACTCGGAAAGCTTGATCATCGCCCGGTTACCAGCGGCGAAAGCGCTGGCTAGCGGGCCGATCGCCAGGTAAAGCGGGTAATTCCACGGCGCGATGATGCCCACGAGCCCAAGCGGTTGCGGCAGCAGTTGTGCGCGCGCCGGCCAGAACCAGATGGAGGTGGACGCGCGGCGCGGGCGCATCCAGCTTGCGCCATGACGCAGCGCGTGGCGGATGGCCTCGAGCGATGGCACGACGTCGAGCACTTGCGTTTCAGCAGCCGAGCGGTGGCCAAAGTCGTCCGAGATGGCTTGGCACAACAGTGCTTCGTTGGCGCGGATGAGCGCGGCCAAGCGGCGCAGACGGTCTCGGCGGATTGACCATGCGGGATAGGGCTCGGCGCGGCTGGCTGCGTGCAGGTGCTCGTAGGCGGCTTGCAAATCCGAGGAAAACAGGGGAGGTCTGTCCATGCCAATTCCTCACTTGGTAATTCGCTTTATGCTAAACGTCCGTGTGAACCCCCGCTTCGCTGGTGGCTACGTGACCGATAAGGTGTGGTCC
>JAGWOZ010000145.1 GCA_028870715.1 Betaproteobacteria bacterium
AGCGTGTAGCGCGTGCAGCCTGCAAGCGGCGCGGCGGGCTCGAATGCGGCGGTGGCGCCTGTCACTTTCACGATCCCGGCGACTGGCGTACCCACCGGCGTGAGCAGCTGCAACGCGCCGCGGGCTGCCGCCTGTGCTTGTGACGGTGTGGCAAAGTGCCAGCTCGGCTCCAGCACCCGGTCAACCTGGGTTGCGTCAGCCGCCGGCATGGCCTGCGGGGCTTCCGCGGCGGCCAGCACGGGCAGGCTCAGGGCGAGGGCAGCACTAAGGGCACGGAGTTTGGGCATGGCAGGGCAGTGGTCGGCTTCCGGTCTTTGTAGCACCGCTCGGGCGACCCTGCGCGGTGCGTGTTGATGGCGTCGCGGTCAGGCCGCGGCGCGCTCCAGGCTACCGAAAAATCGCTGGTACACGACAAGGTAGGCAAGCTGGAACAGCGCAGCCAGGATGAAGGGTGCGGTCAGCCAGCCTTGATGCAGCATCAGCCCCGTGATGGCGGGGCCAATGGCTCGGGGCACCTGGATGGACACGTTGTTCACCGTGGCCGCCAGTCCCTGGCGGTGCTGCCGTGTCAGGCCCATGGTCAGCGCCTGACGCACACCCAGCGTTCCCTGGTTGAACGCCGCTCGCACGGCCCACAGCGCGGCGGCAAGCGCAAAGACGGGCATGAACGGCGTGATCAGCATGAGCACCAGACCAACCCCGCGCATGGCCACCACGGTGCGCACGACGCCGAGGCGGGGCACGATGCGCTGGGCGATTTGCGCCCCAAGGGCGGCCAGGATGAAACTCACCGCCAGGGCAGGTCCGATGCTGCCGGGGCCATGGCCGAATCGGCGCAGGAACCAATAAGCCATCAGCGGAGCCACCAGTCCGATGCCAAACCCGTTGAGGACGTTTGCAAAGCCCAGGCGAAGGAGCAGGCGGTTTTCGGCGTGGTGGGCGGCGGAATGCGCGCGACCGTTGAGGGGCGCACCCGAAGGCGAGACGTTGGCGCCGGGTTTTGGCGCATCCGGCTTCGGACGCAGCGTATCCGGCGCCCTCCAGATCAGGAACAACCCGATCGCGGAGCCCAGGAGTGGGAGCGCAAACAGCGGTCGATAGGCCAGCGCACCGGGCAGCCATGCACCCCATAGCGCAGGCAAGCCGCCCAACAAGGCACCGACGGCCATCCCCGCAAAACCCAGGGTGGAATTGAGGTTGAACACGCGCGGGCGCTGGGAGGCTGGCAGGTTCTGCGCCAGCCAAGCCTGCTCCAGGGGGCCAAAGGGTCCCGCTGCGCCGTTGGCCCCGCGCCCAAAGCCGCCGAGCACCGCCCCCAGGGTGATCACCCAAGTTGCGCTGCTGGCCAAGGCGAGCAGCGCACTGGCGATGAGCACCCCCTCGTAACCCAGCAGGAACTGCTTGCGGCCAAGACGATCGCTGGCCGGGCCGATGAGAAGCGTGAGGATGACGCCCAGCAACAACCCCGCCGACAGGACCGCCCCGATTGCGGCCGCGCTCCAGCTCAGCGCATGCAGGTAAAGCGCAAAACCCACGACCAGCGCTCCCTGGCCCACGCTGCGCGCAAAGCGCGCGCCCATGATGAGCTTGACGGCAGCGGGCCAGGCTTCACCAGCGAGCACGGCATCGGGTCGCGGGATGGATGTGGACATCGGATCGGTGCGCCGGGCTGGGCACGCGCCCCACCCCGGCCTTTAGCGCAGCGTCGCAGCCTTGGGATCCGGCGTGGCGACTTCTGCCACGGTGTGCACGAGCGTGCCGGCCCGCGCCTGAGCCCCGGGCTTGGACGGCGCCGGTCCGGGCATCGCCATGTAGCGCTTGATTTGTGCGATCACGTCCGGTTTGTCCCAATCTTGCGGGCCCAGCGTTCGGGCCACCTCGCGGCCCTGCTTGTCGATCAGGATGGTGGTGGGCGTGCCCAGGATGTCGAGCGTATCCAGGGCGTGCGTCGTGGCGTCGACGTAAATGGGCAAATGGTCGATGAAGTTGTCCTGGTAGAAGCTCTTCACCGTGAAAATCCCCCCTTTGTCGATTGATAGCGGCACCACGGCGAACTCCTTGCCCCCGAGCAGGGTTTGCAGCTTGTTGAGCGTGGGCATCTCTTCCACACAGGGCGGGCACCATGTGGCCCAGATGTTGAGAAGCACCACCTTGCCCTTGAAGTCAGCCAGGTTCATCAACTTGCCCTGCGCGTTCTCAAACGTCACTTTTGCCAAAGGCACGGGACGTGGTGCGGGATAGGGGGTGAAGGTGAAGCCACTGGCCAGCGCGGGCAGCGGCAGGCAAGCGGCAGCAATCAAGGCGGCCGCCCCAAACAAGGCGGACGTAGACGGCGCGCGGGTGGTGAAACGCAGCATGAACAATCTCCGAAAAATGCGCGATGCGCGGCCCGAGGCGCCGCGCATGGAAGCGATGCTAGACAATGAAGGATCGATGGGTTGTAAGCAAAATCCGTTCGGCCGGCTTACAGCAGGTTCGACAGGGTCTGCCAGAAAAGATTCCGCAACGCCATCCGATCTATTGGCCGGCACCTGGCAAGACGATGAAGGAGCCGTTGTTTTGCGCAGGCGCCGGGCGTGGATTCGGCACCGGCCCGGGTGCCGCGCCCGCCGTCACGGGCTGGCCACTGCCACTGGTCAGTTGGCCGCCCGCAGTACCCACGGTCCCTGTGGCCGCCGCCGATGAAGACCCGGCGGCCAGTCCGGGCACCGCCGCAGGGTCCAGCGGCGGGTACTGTTGCAGAAAATAGGCTTCCTTGGGATTGGGCACGGCGAAGTCACCAACGGAGGCAAAGCCCGTGGCGGGGTTGACGGGGATTTGGACCACTTCGGGCGGTGCAGCCCAAGGGATATCAGGATCGCCGCTGAGCGCCGTGCGCATGTACTGCATCCAGATCGGCAGCGCGACGCTGGCGCCCTGCTCGCCCTTGCCGAGGCTGCGCGGCTGGTTGTAGCCAACCCAGGTGACGGTGACGCGGTTGTGGTTGTAGCCGTCGAACCACGCATCGTGAAAGTCGGAGGTGGTGCCGGTCTTGCCGGCCAGGTCGGTGCGCCCCAGGGCGCGTGCGGCGGCGCCCGTGCCGTACTGGATCACATCTTGCATCATGCGCGTCAACAGGTACGCGTTGCCAGGGCTGATGATCCTTGGCGCGTCGGCCTCGCCAAGGACCGGTTTGGGCGCCTGATACACCAGATTGCCGCGCGCATCGGTGATTTTGCTGATGAGCATGGGCTGCACCAGATACCCGCCGCTTGCAAACACACCGTAGGCGCGCGCCATTTGCAGCGGGGTAAAGGAGCCCGCCCCCAGCACCATGGTGGGGTATGGAGGAATCTGGTTCAGGGGCAGGCCAAACTGCGAGGCGTGATACCGCGCGTAGGGCACACCCACGGCCAGCACCACGCGCACTGCGCAGACGTTGTCCGAATGGGCCAGCGCAGCCGCAGCAGGTATGGGGCCGGCAAAGCCGTTCTCATAGTTGTGGGGTTGCCATAGCGGCTGACCCGGCCCGGGGTTGATGGAAATGGGCGAGTCATCAATGACCGTGGACGGTGCCAGCCCTTCAGCCACGGCGGCCGAGTAGATGAAGGGCTTGAAGCTGGAGCCGGGCTGGCGGTAGGCCTGATCCACGTGGTCGAACTTCTCGTGGTTGAAGTCGAAGCCCCCCACCCAGGCCTGCACCGCCCCGGTTTGCGGCTGCAGCGACACCAGCGCGGATTGGGCCAGCGGCAGTTGCACGATGCTCCATGCGCCCTTGGCATCCTTGTGCAGACGCACCAGACTGCCCACGCGCAGGCGCTTGGCGGCTGACGCCTTGCTATTGAGGCCCGTGCGGCAAAAATCCAGGCCCTGCCCCGAGATCGTCTCCTGCTGGCCGTCGCGCCGGATCACGACCACGGCCTTCGGGTCCACGCTCAGCACCACCGCGGCCTTGAGCCCGCCCACGTCGTGTGCGGGTTTCAGCGCCCGAAGCGCCGCCTGGGTGGCGTCCTGTGCGCTCGCCGGCAGATCCACATGCGCCTCGGGCCCGCGCCAGCCGGTATGGCGGTCGTAGGCGAGAAGACCGGCACGCACGGCGGCGTTGGCTGCCGTCTGGTCGGCGTCCACCAGTGTGGTGGTGACCTTGTAGCCATCGGTATAGGCCGCTTCGCCGAATCGCGCCACCATGAGCTCGCGAACGGCTTCGGCCGCGTAGTCAGCGTCCACGCTGTAGTGAAGCACACCCTGGCCGGTCAGCACGTTCAGGGGCGCAGCAAGTGCCTGCTCGTACTGCTGGCGGGTGATATTTCCCAGCGCCAACATGCGCCCAAGCACATAATGCTGGCGCCATACGGCCAGCTTCATGCTGCTTTGCGGGTTATAGGCCGATGGTGCCTGCGGCAGCCCAGCCAGCACCGCCATCTGTGCCAGACTCAGCTCGGTGAGCGGTTTGCCGTAATAGACCTGGGCCGCGGCGGCGAAGCCGTATGCGCGCTGACCCAGGTAGACCTGGTTGATGTAGCGGTCGAGGATCTGGTCCTTGCTGAGGGTATTTTCGATCTTGTAGGCGAGAAGCGCTTCGACGAACTTGCGCAGCGGCGTCTTTTCCGGCGATAGATAGAAATCCCGGGCCACCTGCATGGTGATGGTGGATGCGCCCTGGACCGCGCCGCCTGCGCCAAAATCAGCCAACGCTGCGCGTGCGACGCCGGCGAAATCAATCGCCCCGTGTTCAAAGAAGCGTGAGTCCTCCGCAGCAAGTACGGCCTGCTTGAGCTGCTTGGGCACCTGGTCATAGGGAACCACGGCGCGGCGCTGCACACCGAACTCGCCGATCAGCGTGCCCTTTGCCGTGAACACGCGCAGAGGCAGATCAGGCCGGTAGTCCGTCACCTTGCTCAGGTCGGGCAGCCGCGGCCACAAAAGGATGACGCAAAAAGCCAGGAACATCGCGCCGGCCGCGCCCAGCAGCAGCACGCCGAGCACGATGGAAGGCCACAGCCTCAGGCTCCACCCGCCCGATTTGCCTGCGCGCGGCTGGGACTTGGGTGTACGTGGCCCCCGGGATGACGGTGCCGGCTTGTCCGGATCGAAGGTGGGTTCAGTCATTGCAGCGGGGCATGATAGCCGGCAGGAGCTCGGCTCCCGGGCTCTTGGTTTGCCCAAAGGTCAGGGAGTGTATCCGGCGGGCTGGGGGCCCGTGGCATTTCACACCAGACCCGCTGCCATTGCATGCGTGCAGGTCCCGGCCATCGGCCAGGCCTGCTGTGACCCTTGGAACGCCAACTCGGCAGCAAGCAAAGCTGGCGGAGGCCGCTTTAGGGCGATTCAATACCCTGGCTGCTGGGCCGGCGGATAGGTTTGCGGCTGCGCAGGGCTGTAAGCGGGCGGGGGAGGCGCGTAGCCTGGCGCAGGCGGCGCATAGCTCGGTGGCGGGATGTAGCGTGGCGCGGCATACCCGGGAACCTGAGCGCCCTTGGAGTACATGCACTGCTGGTAGGCAATGTTGTAGGCGCGCTGCGCGCCATACTGGGTGTCACTGTACGTGCCCGCACCGCCTGCGCTGCCGGCCAGCAGGCCCAGCCCAGCGCCGACGCCAGCGCCTTGGCTATTGCCTCCAATCAGGGCACCAGCCGCTGCGCCCAGCACGGCACCGGTGGCGCCCGACACGACGCCTGAATTGCTTGCCGACTGGCTGTAGCCCCCGATTTGCTGCGCGGCAAAAGCGCGGCACGACGCGTCGATGGCCTGGAATTGCTCGAAGGGCATGCCGGGAGCCGGCATGACGGCGATGGTCGGGCCCATCGGCGCCGTGGCGCATCCGGCCAGGAAAAGCGTGGAGGCCACGCTGCCCAAGGCAAGGAAGGAAAGTTTACGCATGGTGATCATCCTGCGAATCGAAAGGAAAAAGACTGGCGTTTGTTCTCATATGGACGTAATTGCGGCTGAATCGTGTCGAATACAAGGGCCTTGTGCAGATTGTCATCGAGTTCTGCTTAGCGATTGCCTGCCGGCGCCTCTTCCTCAGGTTGCTGAGGTTGCGCCAAGACCTGCGCCCAGCCGCCAGGACAGGTCGCGATCTGCGGGTAATAGCCAGCGGGGTTGCTGCAGTAGTACCAGTACGCGGGCGGCGCTGGCCCGAGCGGTACGTTCTGATACTCGATGCGCTGCGGCGGCTCCTGCACGACGATCGGGGGCGCATAGCCCCACCCGCCCCAGCCCGGCCCCCAGCCGCCGTACCAGCCACCATCCCAGCCGTACCCGTAGACGGGAAGCCCGATGCCGATGCTCCAATGCACATGGTCACGCGCCTGTGCGACTGGGGACAGCGAGAAAAGCGATGTGAGCAGGGCGGCAATAACCCATGATGACCGCCAAAAGCTCAGAGACCAGCAGGAATGTTTCATCACACACCTCTCAACAGTTTCGCCTTAACGATCGAGATCGTTTCTTGATGACATGTCGGGAGCAGACGCCCCATGTCGAGGCATGAGACCTTGAGTCCCGGTTACAGCATCCGGGGCAATCGCGCCATGCGACTGCACAAATCCGGTGGGTTCTCCATGGGCGACGTGCCTGCGTTGTCAAGCGCTGCAGAGGCGCCACCTTCAGTGCCCGGCGTGTCAATGGTTGCCCCGGTTTTGGTCGCGGCCGTCGCCAGGCCGGCCATCCCTGTTTCCACCGTGTTGCGGCCCTTGATCGCGATTGCGGCCGGGGCCACGATCTTGCCGTTGGCCGCGATCTGGACCGGGGCGAAAGCCTTCTTGCGGTGGCCGTCCCCGCTCAGGGCCATACCTTTGCGGCATGGGAGCCGCATGGAAGTGGCGCCAGTGCGGATCGCGCTCATGCTCGCGGGCCTGATCCTGGTAACGGTTCCAATCGCGCTCCTCAAAGTGGCGCAATTGCGGTGGCGGGCCGCCCACGGCTCGCCACGGGCCGCCATAATGCGGTCCCGCATACCAGCGTCCGCCATACGCGTAGTAGTAAAGACCTCCCAGGAAAAAAATGGGCTGCTGCACACCCAAAGCGATATACACGCCGAGCTGCGGCTGCCAAACCATCGCTGGTGGCGCCACGACCACAGGTGGCGGATACACCGGCTGGGCATAGTAGGTCGCTGGCGCATAAACGGGCGGCGGGGTGCCGATGCTCAGTTGAAAGCTCACCGGAGGGCCATCCGCGTAAGCCAGGCTGCTCGCGCCCGACGATGCAAGCGCGGCAAAAATGGCCAAGCCGAGGGCGCGGCGCATCGGATATTTCTGGTCTGTCTTCATGGTTTGCATCGTGATGTCCTCTTCGTTGGGTCGTTATTTGGCCAGATGGCCTTTCCCCCACGGCTTTTCTTGCTGCGGAGCTGCCCGCATGCTTCTATCTTGATCAGGCCTTGTTTCTGCATTGTGTTCGTGACGCGGCGCAGGCCACGGTGCGTTGCGTGACGGCGGCATTTCGGGTCTTTCCCCGCGTCTCACGGCATGGTCCTTCGCAATGTGATTCGTGTCGGCGACAAGAACCGAGCGCGGACGCGCGCGCTGGCAATGCTTTCGGGCCCGAGTGGGGATGAACGGCATTGCAATGCTCGCATTCTGCGCGCAACGCACCGATCGCGCCCGGCGCATCCCAAAGGGCCATGCCGCTGGCGCTGCCCTGCCGAAGCTCTCGCACATGCCGCCGATGCCGCGTTTCGGTCAGGCTAGCGCTTGGACTGGGCGCGAGAAGTGGTCTTGCCACGCGGCATGCGATAGACGGCTAGTCCCGCAGCCGCACCCCTGACGCACCCTTGAGGTCCGCCCCCATTTTCAGCACGGCCGAAGCCGTTGGGTTCTCAACGGCGCCGCGTCTCAACCTTTTCGGCGCGGTCCCCGCGCTTATTTTTGCTGGCATACGCCTCGTGCGTTGGCATTTGCCGAAACAGGTGGATCCGCCAGATGCATTGCACTCAGCTTGGCCGAGCCGTGCATGGGGAAGGGCGCAGTACCGGCCGGGTAGCAGTTTGAGGCCAGCACATAGGCCATGACGTCGGCGTATTGTTTGGGGCTTAGCGAGCCAGGGTCGTTAAACGGCATGTTCTCCGTCACGATGGTGCGGAGGATGCCCACAGTCCAGCCGTTTTTCTGGGCGGTCATACGGAAATCGCTACCCGCAATGGCCGGTGCAGCCACGCCTTGTAGGTCACTGCCGTGGCAGCTGGCGCAGCTTTTCCCGTAGATACCCTTGCCTTCACCGGCTTGCACCGCCGTGTAGGGGGGCATGGCATCCGTCCCGATCATGCCAGCGGGCTTCGCGTGCGCGGATGTCGCCCCTGGGGTGAACTCAAGGGTGGCGGCGCGCGGTCCGGCCTGCACGGTCCACGTTACGGGCTGGAGCGTTGCCTGCGGCACCGCTTGAGGCGCGGGCTGCAAGAGCGACTGTGCGCTGGAATGGGCACTGCAACGCGCTTGCGCGGTCGCAGCTGCTGGCGTATACAAGATCAACATGGTGCCGTGTCGTTGGATGG
This sequence comes from Betaproteobacteria bacterium, assembly GCA_028870715.1. Taxonomy (GTDB): domain Bacteria; phylum Pseudomonadota; class Gammaproteobacteria; order Burkholderiales; family Burkholderiaceae_C; genus Thiomonas_A. Next base: position 8,474 of record JAGWOZ010000145.1, read on the forward strand.
TGGAGCCACCGGGGTTTTCAATCCTGGCTGCCCCTGATGGGATGGCGCCAGCGCGGTAGACCACATAGCCGTTGCTGAGGCCGTAGCCGCTGCGCTCGGGAAGCGTGCACCCGTCAAGCCGCGCAGCGTGCCGCGGCACGGCGAGTTCGGTGT
>JAGWOZ010000146.1 GCA_028870715.1 Betaproteobacteria bacterium
GCGGAACCGTGACCTACGACAGCGTGGAAATCGAGTTGCGTCAGGGCATCGAACCCTGGCACGTCCTGGGCGAGGAAATGGCCGAGGGCAGCACTGCGCGCTACGTGGATTCATCGGTTGAGCGCCTGCAGGTACGGGTACGCGGCATGACGGGCTCGCGCCATGCCGTGCTGTGCAACGGGCGCTGGCTGCCGCTGCATCCCACGGGCGTCCCGGGCGAGTTCGTGGCCGGCGTACGCTTCAAGGCTTGGGCACCACACTCGGCCCTTCATCCCGGAATCGGCGCGCAAGGGCCCCTGGTGTTCGACCTGGTCGATCAATGGAACGGACGCGCCGTCGGGGGGTGCACCTACCATGTGAGCCACCCCGGAGGGCGCAGCTATGACACGTTTCCGGTGAATGCAAACGAGGCTGAGGCGCGGCGCCGCGCCCGCTTCTGGGAGCACGGCCACACACCCGGTCCCATTGTCTGCAAGGCCGAACCGCTCAACCCGGATTTTCCCCTCACACTGGACCTTCGTTTCGGCAACCCGTGAAGCGGAGCCGGCCTGGCACGCGCATCAAGCCGATGCGGGGCGCAGGGGCGGCGCGGCCGTGCGGCGCTCGCCATAGCGCTCAAGGCCAAGGCCCGCTGTGCTGACATCGGGCTTGCGGCCCAGCACCAGATCGGTGACGATCCGCGCAGACCCACAGGCCATGGTCCAGCCCAGTGTCCCATGCCCGGTGTTCAGGAAGAGGTTCGCATGGCGCGTGGGGCCGAGGATCGGCGTACCGTCCGGCGTCATCGGCCGCAGGCCCGTCCAGAACGTGGCCGCGGGCAGATCGCCACCCGGGAAGAGGTCACGCGTCACCATCTCCAGCGTTTCGCGCCGGCGGGGATTGAGGCGAAGGTCAAAGCCGCCGAGTTCCGCCATGCCACCCACACGAATGCGCTTGTCAAAACGCGTGAGAGCGACTTTGTAGGTCTCATCCAGAACTGTGGAGCGCGGTGCAAGCGCTTCGTCGATAAGTGGCACGGTGAGCGAATACCCCTTGACAGGGTACACGGGCAGATCGAGACCCAGCGGAAGGAGAAAGTCCCTTGAGTAACTGCCCATGGCGAGCACGTAGCGGTCAGCCCTGAGCACGGCGTTGCCTACACGCACGCCGGTGATCGTGCGACCATCGGTGAGCAAGCCATCCACAGTCTGTTGGAACCGGAACACGGCGCCCAGCGATTGGGCGCGCTCGCTCAGGCCGGTTGTGAACAGCTGGCAATCGCCCGTCTCGTCATTGGGCAGGCGCAAACCTCCGACAAGTCTGTCCTTCGCCTGCGCCAAGGCGGGCTCGACTTCGGCGAGCTGCTCACCGTCGAGCAGTTCATAGGGCACGCCGCATTCCTCCAGCACAGCAATGTCGCGCTGCACGGCGTCAAGCTGCGCCTGTTTGCGAAACACCTGCAACGTTCCACCCGTGCGGTGCTCGTAAGCAATGCCCGTATCCGCGCGAAGCTGCCGCAGGCAGTCGCGACTGTATTCGGCCACGCGCATCATGCGTTCCTTGTTGACCGCATAACGCGATGGCGTGCAGTTGCGCAGCATGGCAGCCATCCAACGCAGTTGCCAAAGGCTCGCATCAGGGCGCACGGCCAGGGGCGCGTGGCGCTGGAACATCCACTTCAGTGCTTTGGCCGGAATGCCCGGCGCGGCCCAGGGTGTGGCGTAACCGGGCGAAATCTGCCCGGCATTGGCTTGACTGGTTTCCATGGCGGCACCGGCCTGCCGGTCGATGACGGTGACCTCGGCCCCCGACCGTGCCAGGTAATACGCTGTGGTGGTGCCGATCACGCCCGCACCGAGAACAATGACTTTCATGCCAACTACCTTCCTACTCGACGATAATGCCACTATATCGATAGCGCATCAGCGTTTTTCACTTTTTTTCTGTTCGCTTTAGGCGAATTCCACTTCATTTTGCTTTTGACGCCCAGCTCAACCCGAAAAATGCAAGACCTTGACCGCATCGATCGCAAAATCCTGGACATCCTTCAGCGCGACGGCCGCATTTCCATGACGGATCTGGCAAGTCAGGTTGGCTTGTCCGCCTCCCCGTGTACGGAGCGTGTCAAGCGCATGGAACGCTCCGGAGTCATCGCCGGGTATCACGCGCGCGTCACCCCAGAAGCGCTGGGCAAGACACTCCTCGTGTTTGTAGAGATCAAGCTCTCGGCCAAATCCGGCGATGTCTTTGAAACCATCCGCCGCGAGCTTCTGCACATGCCCGAGGTGATGGAATGCCATCTCGTCTCGGGCGGCTTTGATTATCTGGTGAAGTTCCGCATGCGCGGCATGAAGGAATATCGGCATCTCCTGGGCGACATCCTCAAACGCCTGCCGGTATCGGCCGAATCGCACAGCTATGTGGTGATGGAGGAGATCAAGGAAACCCTTTACCTTCCCGTTGACCGATAAAGAGGACGGCGCGGCGTTGGATGCCATTCGGCAATAAGGCCCGAAGCCTTCCCGGCTCCTTGTGCCGCCCGCACCAACTCGGGCCGGAACACACATCGGCGCGCTGAACACGTGCCCGCGCACTCCCCATCCTCGCCCGGCCCGACACGTAGCGTCGCTCAGGCGAAGGCGTCCAGGCAGGAGGGTGCCGCGCGGGCGGTTTGCGCTTGTTGTTCCGTGTGTATCTGGATAAAATAACAGCTTGAGACGCCGCAAAACCACGTTCAAGCTTGGCCCCAATAGGGCGCTGTGTGCGCGCCTAGCGGCGTGGACGCGGGCCAGGCCATCGCCAAGCCGCTTTGGATTCGTCATGCGGCGAGACCCGAACCGCTGCCCCGGCAATGTGACAAGTCCTTGGCCCGCGAAAACCCCCGCTACACCGCCATGCATTTAGCGGCGGGAGAGTTGATTGCCTAAGTGAATCCAATCATGAGCACCAAGCCATCCTTCCTGCCTTTGCTGCGCGAATTGGCGCGCACCTACCAGACGTTTGAGCACTATTCGGCAGCGCATGTGCAGCGCATGGGACTGACCCCGGCACAGTTCGACGTCCTGGCCACCCTGGGCGACACGTCCGGCATGAACGCAAAGGCGCTCGGGGACAAAACGCTCATCACCAAGGGCACACTCACCGGCGTCGTGGATCGCCTGCATCTCAAGGGCCTTGTGCAGCGCCTGCCAGACCCCGCAGACGGGCGTGGGCAGATCGTGCGACTCACCCCGAAGGGGCAGGCGCTCTTTGAGCGCGTGTTTCCCGCGCATGGCGAATACCTCGCGCGCGCCTTCGCGCATCTGGGCACTGAAGACCAGGCTCTGGCCATGCAAGCGCTGGTGTCCTTGCGCCGTGCCTTCGAGCGCGCGGCGACCTCGAGCACTTCGTGAATTGGGCGACCGGCGCCGCGTTGGCACCCTGCCGCGCAGCCGTCGAAGATCGCCAGGTAACCGCGAGGCTCATTGCCATATTGCCTGACCTGCCCGGCGGATGATCATGAGGCGTTCACCTCTAGGATGGAGCGACCGCGCATCCGACCGTCGACTGGCGCGTGCCACGGCGATTGTGTCTTAGCAACCGCTCGCGCTTGTCCGCTGCGCGCGCGGTGCGCTCCCCGTCATGAAGCCTTCGATTCGCTACGGACCCGGCGCTTCGCGCTTTCGAGCCGGGATACCTCCAGCGCAGTCTCCGACATGGTCGTCTGCACAAAGGTGATGTGATTTCGCGCCGCGGCGGCCGCAGCCTGGGCGTCGCGTGCCCGCGTCCTGGCCCAAATCTCGTGATGCTGCTCGCGCAACTCAACCCATTTGCCGGGGTGGCCATGCAGGTAGTGGAGATTCCTTTCCACGTCGTCATGAATGAGTCGATGCAGGCTCGCGCTGAGGTGCGCAATCAACACGTTGTGTGATGCCTCTGCGACGGCTTGGTGGAAGTCCACATCGGCCTTGATGCAGGCCTCGAGATCCCCATGCTCATAAGCAGCCTCCAGCGTGTTGAACGCCGCGTCAATGCGCTCGATGTCGAAGTCGTTGGCGCGCTCCGCTGCCAGTTGTGCAGCCTGGCCCTCCAGCATGTGGCGAAACTCGAGTAAGTCGTGCTGAAGCGTTGGATGCCCGCTGAGCATATCCCTCCAGGGATCGACGAAACCCGCCTGCAACCTGTCCGTCACGACCGTGCCACCACCTTGACGTGTGCGAACAAGCCCCTTGGCTGCGAGTTTCTGCAGCGCTTCCCGCAGGGACGGGCGCGACACACCCAGTTGCTCTGCCAGCTCGCGCTCGGGCGGCAGGCGCTGCCCGGCCCGCAGCGAACCCTCGAGAATGCGCTTCTCCAGGCTGCTGGCGACGCTGTCGGGAAGACGGACGATATCCATGGCTGACCCTCTCGATTGGTCTGACCAATGATAATCGGTGCCGAAGCGTTCACCATGCCCGACAAACGCGATCGGGCAATGGCCTTGACTTGGTAAGGGAGTTCATCTCTAATCGCTCTTTGTGGTCTGACCAATTGACCACAAAGATTTCCAATGGCCATACGAAACCTCGAGTCGAGGTGGCGCCAAACCCTTCCAGCGCAATTTCGCGCATGGCTTCGGGCACGAGAGCGCAAGCCGTTGCCAACCATGCATCGAAAAGGAGACTTGATGATGACGCCGAGCGCCCTGCCTGCAGGGATTGTGTTTGCGCAGCCGTTAACACCCGTGGGCGGTTCCCTGCTGCTGTCATTTCTGGTGGCCGGTGTGCCCATTGCCGTGGCGTTGATCATGCTGGGCGTGCTGCGACGCCCGGCATGGCAGGCGTCATTGGTGGGTCTCGTGACGGGACTGCTGATTGCCGTGGGAGCGTGGGGCATGCCCGTAGGGCTGGCCTTCAATGCGGTGGGCGCTGGCATGGCGCTTGCGTTGGTCCCGGTGATGTGGATCGTGTTCAATGCGCTGCTGCTGTACAACATCGCGGTGAAGTCGGGGCGCTTCGAGCAGTTTCGCCAGTGGATGCTGGATCATTTGCCAGACGACCGTCGACTTGTGCTGTTGGTGGTGGCGTTTTCGTTTGGGTGCCTGCTCGAGGGCATTGCAGGCTTTGGCACGCCCGTGGCCATCACCAGCGCGCTGCTGATCGGGCTGGGTTTCCCAGCCCTGGAGGCGCTGACGTACACGCTGATTTTCAACACGGCGCCGGTCGCGTTTGGTGCGCTGGGCGTACCGATCACGGTGCTGGGCGCGGTCACGAGCATGCACCCCGACACACTGGGGGCAATGGTGGGTCGACAGTTGCCCTTTTTTGCATTCTTGCTGCCGTTTTACGTGGTCGGCATGTACGGGGGCCTGAAGTCGATCGCCAAGCTGTGGCCGGCGCTCGCCGTCTCGGGGGGAAGCTTTGCGCTGACGCAATTTGCCACCTCCAACTTCATCAGCTACCAGCTTACGGACGTGCTGGCCTCGCTGGTGTCGCTCATTGTCACCGTGGTCTTCCTCAAGACCTGGAAACCCGAGCCGGATCCCGCCTTTGCCGTGGTGCGCACGCAGGCGGCGGCAAAGGGCACGGCGCGCGTGGGTTATGGCGGCTGGATGCCGTGGGTGGTGGTGTCGGTCGTCGTCATTGTCTGGATCAATCTGAAGGTGTTCGCGATCGGCGACACCAAGGTACTATGGCCAGGCCTGAATAAGGCGGTCTTCATTACGCTGTACCAAAAACCATATGTCGCGCTGTGGGACTTCCAGCCTCTGGGCACGGGCACGGCAATCCTTCTTTCGGCCATCATCGTGGCGGCCTGGACGCGCACCGGCGTTGGGGCATTCCTTGGCTGCGTGGGTCGCACGTGGGTGCAGACCCGCATTGCCATCGCCACCGTGATGATGATCGTGGGACTGGCATTCCTGCTGAACTACTCCGGCATGAGCTACACGCTGGGTATGGGTGTGGCTTCCACGGGCGCCTTCTTCCCACTGGTCTCGGCCTTCCTCGGCTGGATCGCCGTGTTCCTCTCCGGTAGCGACACCTCGGGCAACGCCCTGTTCGGCAACCTGCAGGTGGTGGCTGCGCATCAGCTCAACCTGAACCCGGTGCTCATGGCTGCCACCAATTCCTCGGGCGGCGTCATGGGCAAGATGATCTCTCCGCAAAACATCGCCACCGGGGTATCCACCACCGACCTCAAGGGCAAGGAAGGCGTCGTCTTCGCCCGCACCTTCTGGCACAGCGTGCTGCTGACCGTGCTCCTCGGTATCCTCGTGGCCTTGCAGCAGCACTGGCTTACGTGGATGATCCCGGCCTTGCCAGGAAAATAGGCCAAATAGACACGCACCTCAACAGCCAAACGGGCACGCTCTTGCGTGCCCATCGGAGACAGTCATGGCAGTCATTACCAATATCGAGGATCTGCGCATTCTGGCGAAGAAGCGGGTGCCCAGGATGTTTTACGACTATGCCGATTCTGGATCGTGGACCGAATCGACCTACCGTGCGAATCAAGAGGAATTCGGCAGGCTCAAACTGAGGCAGCGCGTGGCGGTGAACATCGATAACCGCTCGCTGCGCACGCAAATGATTGGCCAGGACGTGGCCATGCCGGTGGCGCTAGCGCCCACCGGCTTGACCGGCATGCAGCACGCTGACGGGGAAATCCTCGCTGCGCGCGCAGCGGAAAAACTCGGTGTGCCCTTCACGCTGTCCACGATGAGCATCTGCTCCATCGAGGACGTGGCAGCCCATACCAAGGCACCCTTCTGGTTTCAGCTGTATGTCATGCGGGACCGGGACTTCATCGAACGCCTGATCGAGCGCGCCCGCGCTGCACGATGCTCGGCACTGATGCTGACACTGGATCTGCAGATCCTTGGGCAACGCCACAAGGATCTGAAAAACGGGCTGTCCGCGCCACCGAAGCCGACACTCGCCAACATGCTGAACCTGGCCACGAAGCCGCGCTGGGGCTTGGGCATGCTGGGTACGCGCCGGCGGCACTTCGGCAACATCGTGGGGCACGTCAAAGGGGTGGAGAACATGGGCTCGCTGTCGGCGTGGACCAGCCAGCAGTTTGACCCCCGCCTGAACTGGAACGACGTGGCCTGGATCAAGAAGCTGTGGGGTGGCAAGCTCATCCTCAAGGGCATCATGGATGCCGAGGATGCCCGGCTCGCAGCCGATTCCGGGGCGGACGCACTCATTGTGTCCAATCACGGCGGGCGCCAGCTCGACGGCGCGCCGAGTTCGATCTCCGCACTGCCGCCCATTGTCGATGCAGTGGGATCGCGCATCGAAGTCTGGATGGACGGCGGCATCCGATCAGGGCAAGACGTGCTCAAGGCTGTGGCACTTGGTGCCAAGGGTACCCTGATCGGCCGCCCGTTCCTCTATGGCCTCGGAGCGATGGGAGAGGCAGGCGTCACGAAATGCCTCGAGATCATCCGTAACGAGCTGGATCTGACCATGGCCTTTTGTGGGCTCACCGACATCCGGCAAGTAAATCGCGGCGTGCTGCTCAATCCACCCTGGTAGACCACGTCAGCCATGGCGCGGCGTTTGCGCGCACCTCCATGCCTGTTGTGCGCATTCGACGCACAATTGCCGTTTTGTCATGAACGATGGGGAAATCGGCGATGGATCTTGGCTTGCAGGGTACGGTGGTCCTGATCACCGGGGGAAGCAAAGGCATAGGCTTGGCGTGTGCGCGCCAATTCTTGAGCGAAGGCGCGCGTATTGCCATTGCATCGCGCGACCCCGAGCATTTGAGGCAGGCCACACAGGCGCTGCAAGGCGCCGGTGCGCCAGTGCTGGCAGTCAGCGCCGATCTGGGGGACCCCATGCAGGCCTCAAGCTTGGTGCGGCAGGTCAACGATGAACTGGGCCCCATCGGTGTGCTTGTCAATTCGGCAGGCGCTGCGCGTCGCACACCACCTGCCGAGCTCACAGCACAACACTGGCATGCCGCCATGGCCGCAAAATTCTTCCCCTACATGCACGCTATCGACGCCGTGCTCCCCGGCATGGTGCAAAACGGTGGCGGCGCCATCGTGAACATCGTTGGCACAGGCGGCAAAGTGGCTTCGCCCGTCCACCTGCCGGGTGGCTCTGCGAATGCTGCGCTCATGCTGGCAAGCGCCGGTCTCGGGAATGCCTATGCCGCCAAAGGCGTACGCGTGAACGCCGTGAACCCCGGCATCACCGCGACCAGCCGCATGCGTGAGGGGCTGGAAGCCGAGGCGCGCTCATCGGGCAAGGCAATCGAGGACATCCTGAGCCAGCGCGTGAGTGCGCTGCCGATGGGGCGTGTGGCTGCGCCTGAGGAAGTGGCCGACGTGGTCGTCTTTCTTGCTTCGCGACGCGCAGCCTACGTCAACGGCGCTGTGCTGACCCTGGACGGGGCGGCCACGCCAATCGTGGTCTAGAAGTGCGTCGCCAATCGGCGTTCGCGCCTCCTTGCGGGGCTCGCAGGGCTCGCGCCGAGTCCAGGTGCCGTTCAGCGCCGTGCCCTGCGCACGCCGATCAATCGAAGACCGGGGTATCCACGCCCAGCACCTTGTGCAATTTGGGGCTGGTGGTGGTGTACTGCAGGTGGATCTTCTTGTCCGGGAAGATGTAGGGCGCCGCGCCAAACGCAGCCAGCGCCGCTTCGTGAAAGCCCGAAAGGATG
>JAGWOZ010000382.1 GCA_028870715.1 Betaproteobacteria bacterium
ACTCCGGCCTGCGCTGCCGACAGGCCCTGCGCATGTTGAAAGAACAGGCTCGTGGCGAACAGCATGCCCATGACCCCGAAGTTCATCAGCCCCGCCGCGGCGTTTGCTCCGGTGAAGGCGGACCGACGAAAGAAGGCGAGCGGAATCAGCGGCTGCGCTACCCGGCCTTCCCACCAGAAAAAGAGTCCGCCCGCCAGCGCGGTGGCACCGCCAGCCAGCAGGATAGGCGGCGCGGTCCAGCCCAGCGCATGGCCTTCGATCAGGGCGAACAACAGGGCGGCCAGGCACACCGTGGCCAGCGCCTGCCCGGTCACGTCCAGCCGCCGCTGGGTATCGCCGCAGGATTCGCGTACCGAGCGCGCGGTCAGCAGCAAGGCGGTCAGCCCGACCGGTAGATTGATCCAGAAGATCGCCCGCCAGCCCAGCGCATCCACCAGCACCCCGTCCAGCGTCGGCCCGGCCACCAGCGCCACCCCGGAGATGCCGGCCCACAGGCCGATGGCCCGCGCCCGCAGGCGCGCATCGACGAAGGCGTGCCGCAGGATGGCCAGCGAGTTGGGCAGCAGCGCCGCAGCGCCCACGCCCTGCACCACCCGCGCCACGTTCAGCCAGGTCAAGCTCGGAGACAGGGCGCACAGCAGCGAGGCCAGCACGAACACCACCAGGCCGATGGTGTACACGCGCTTGCGTCCGTACAGGTCAGCCAGTTCGCCTGCACCCAGCATCAAGCTGGAGAAGCTCAGGGCATAAGCGTCGCTCACCCACTGCAGGCCGGAAAGCGTGGTGTGCAGTTCGCGATGGATCTGGGGCAGCGCGACGTTGACCACGGTGATGTCGAGTTGCACCATGGATAGTCCGAGCGAGACGGCGAGCAGCAGGCCGAGCGACGATGTCGAAGCGTTCTGTGTTGCCAGTGCTCGAGTCTCTTGCATAGGGGCCACAAGGTGGTGTCAGCATCAATCAGTGCGTCGCAGCACGGTGCGCAACAAGGGTGGTCATCGGCCAGAACAAGGTGCATCCTCCGTCAAGGTCTTGGACCGTCAGAAATTCGCTGACGCTCTCAAGACAATCCTCTTCCGTGTAGTGTGGTTTTGCTGAAAACAACAGACGTAGAAAGTTCCCAAGATGCCGACGATCCGCAAATCGCCACTGGGCCATGTTGTCGTAAAACGTGGGTTGGTCCTACCCCGTCAATCCGCATAAACTCGTGACGAACGCTTGGTTTGGTGTGGGTTGCGAATCGGGCGAATGCCTAGGTCTTGTCACCGACATGGTGAATGGCGCCGCGGCTCCACACCGCGTCGAAACCCTTGACTTGATGCTGCCGCTTATTCCTATTTATAGGCAAAGAGACCATGCCACAGCAATAACCATCGCAACAGCGAGGCCAACGTTCAGCAGGCGACTCCATTGCGGATGTGTGAACGGTTTTCGCAGCAGATTTCCTGCAGAAAGCCAGAACAGTTCAGAAATTACCATGACAACTAGGCATGTGATAGCCTTGATAGCTTGATCCAACGCAGTAGCGGGT
>JAGWOZ010000147.1 GCA_028870715.1 Betaproteobacteria bacterium
AGGCAGTTGGAGTACAAGGCGCCTTGGTACGGGCGCACACTCGTCGGCATCGATCGCTGGTATCCCTCCAGCAAGCGATGCTCGGTGTGTGGCCACACCCGGGCCTCGATGCTGCTGTCGGTGCGCACTTGGGATTGTCCCGAATGCGGCGCGCACCATGACCGCGACATCAACGCTGCGCGCAACATCTTGGCCGCAGGACTTGCGGTGTCAACCCATGGAGACGCTGTAAGTCCTGTGTTGCTGCAAAGCGGCATGGGCGGGTCTCAGTGAAGTGGGAATCGCCTTCCTTCAGGGAGGTGAGCAGTCAAGGATTTGCAGATGTACCAGGCCGCAAGAGCAAAGCGCACACCCCCGGGTTGAGCGGCGAGCGCCTCGCCCTTGTTCCCTGCGAATGCGTCGCAACCGGGCACCCTTGGAGGGTTTCCCTCAGGCAGGAAACACGCCGGTACTCAGATAGCGGTCGCCCCGGTCGCAGACAATGAATACGATGGTCGCATTTTCCACTTCACGAGCGACGCGTAGCGCTACCTCGCAAGCGCCCGCTGCGCTGATGCCGCCGAACAGACCCTCCTCGCGAGCGAGTCTGCGCGCCATGTTCTCGGCGGCAGCTTGGCTGACATACTCAAGCCGGTCGACGCGCTGGGGTTCATAAATCTTCGGCAGATATTCTTGCGGCCATTTGCGGATTCCCGGTATACGCGAGCCTTCCTCCGGCTGGGCACCCACAATCTGCACGGCATCGTTTTGCGCCTTGAGGTATTTCGATACACCAGTGATGGTGCCCGTTGTGCCCATCGCCGAAACGAAATGGGTGACGCGTCCCTCGGTGTCGCGCCAAATTTCAGGCCCAGTCGTCTCATAATGCGCACGGGGATTGTCAAGATTGGCGAATTGATCCAGCACCAGTCCCTTGCCTTCGGTCTGCATCTGTTCAGCGAGATCCCGCGCGTATTCCATACCGCCGTCCTTGGGCGTGAGAATGAGCTCTGCCCCATAGGCCTTCATCGTTTGTGCCCGCTCAATGGAAAGATCCTCCGGCATGATCAATACCATTCGGTAGCCAAGAATTGCCGCGGCCATTGCCAGCGCGATCCCGGTGTTACCCGAGGTCGCCTCGATCAGTGTGTCCCCAGGTTTGATCTGCGCGCGTTCCTCCGCGCGCCGAATCATCGACAAGGCCGGCCGATCCTTCACAGACCCGGCGGGGTTATTGCCTTCAAGTTTGCCAAGAATCACGTTGCCGCGCCGCACGTTCTCCGCACCCGGAATACGCTGCAAGCGCACGAGCGGAGTGTTCCCAATCGTTTGTTCAAGGGTAAGGTAGGTCATAGCGTTCTCCTGCACGAATTCTGACATGGCAGCCAGCCCTTTGCTCACGTCAGCCAACGCTGTACGGTCCACACCAGGGGCGCGCATGCAAGCAAGAACGGCACGCTGATGCGATGAAAGGCAGCCAAGCCACCAGGGCTGCCCTCCAGCCTCAGCGCAATGAGGTTGGCAAGAGATCCTATCCCGAGTCCAAAGCCGCCGACATTGACAGCTACGGCCAACGCCATCGTGTTCGCCGTGTAGTGCGACAGGAAAACCGTGGCCGGAACATTGCTCATGAGTTGTGAAAGCACAATGCCGCCAAGATACAGGACAAGCGGCTGGCGCCAGTCGGGAACCTGCGCCAGCGCATGCACGAACGACCATTGCGCCAGATGCCCCAATCCGACGAACATCACGGCAAAGGTGGCCAATAGGATCCAGTCCACACGCATGAGAACGCTGCGAAAGGCAAGCGCGAAAACCAGCAGCACCACTGCGCAAGCGACTCCAGCGAAACCCAACTGCAGCAAACCGACCACCCCCAGAAGGAGCCCTGCCGAAACAATGCCCAGCGCAGGCCATGGCCGCGCTCCCTCGTCTTGCGGACCGGCTTGCGCGTGAAGCGGCCGGGATGCGAACATGAAACAGGTCAGCACCAAAAGCAGCGAAAGCATGACCAAAAAGCTTGGCATCATTTGGCGCATGAAGGCCGGAAGCGACAGGCCCGAATGACGCCAAAGCAGCAGGTTCTGCGGATTGCCGATCGGACTCAGAGCGGAGCCTGCGTTCACGGCCATGGCCTCAAATATCACCAGCCGCCGCACGGGCAGCGGGCTCTCATGACCCAGCGCGACGGTAAGCGGCACCACGAGGAACAAGCTCACGTCGTTGGTGAGCACCATCGACAATACAGCTGCCGCCAACACCAACCACAGCGCCAAGGCTCGTACGCTGTGGGTGCGGTGTACCACTGCTTTAGCCACGCGCTGCACATAACCGCTGACACGTATACCTTCGATGGTGACAATCAGGGCCACCAAACCCAGGAGTGTGGGCAGTTCAAGCCAGTGGCGATATTGAGTCCAGGGACGCGGATCGAGAAGCGCAAGGCCGATGGCCAGCAAGCCGAACATCCACAACAACCGTTCCCGAACGATGGCGGCGAATAGCCTGGAAATGCCATGCGGCATCAACGCCAGGCGCTCGAATTTCAGCACGGGCTAGATGCTGCCGCCTGCGCTGGCGTCATCGGTCGACAGGTCCTGTGCAGCCAGGCGCCAGTGCCGCGCCGCCTGACCTTCCCGCTCGATACGCTCTTGCAGACGGGCGAGAGCCGCGTGAATCTGCCCTCGGAGCTTGCGTTCGTCCGGCTGGCACTGATCCAGCGCCTTGTGCAGGTACTGCTGCGCCTTGCCCCAGAGTTCGAGTTCCGCGCAGGCCCTCGCGGCAAGGAAGGTGGCCTGTGCCTCTTGCGGCCAACGATCCATCCAGGCTTCCGCCTGAGCGACGAAACCTGCGTCGATCCCCGACAGCATGCTACGCAGTGCCGGCATTAGCGCAGCCGGCTCCGCGTCGGGCGCACGCAGGGCATCAACCAGCAGACTACGCGCCTGGGTTGATTCGCCCGCCGCATAGAACCCGCGGGCCGCCGCCGCTGCGATCTGCGGATCGTGCCGCAACGCTGGATCAAAGGATTTCCACAACGGACGCAAGGCTTCGGCGTCGTGATTCGCTTGGCGAATAAGGCCGAGTGCGGCGCCGTGGAGCATCGCCTGCGCAGCCGCCGGGTGCAGTCCGTGGTGCTTGCGCAGAGTGGTGGCCAATCGCAAGACTTCACCGTGATCCTTGAGCGCACGGGCAGCTGCCAATGCCAGGCGCATCGTCTGCGTACGGCGCAGCATGCCGCCTGACAGGCGGCGCAGCGCGGCTTGCGCAGCCTCGACATCTCGAGCCTCAATCTGCCACTGCGCCTGCAACAAGATTCCGGTTTCGCGCGCTGCCGGTGGCAGCCCTTCGAGGTAAGCGTCGCGCCTGTCATACGCCTGCATCGCCTGAGCCGCTTGTGCGGCAGTCAGAAGAGCTCCTGGTTTGAAGGCGTCAGTCTCAGCGGCCCTGCCCGCCGCCCTCTCCGCACGACGGAAGCGACCACCCAGCAGGTGCATGACAGACTCGTGCAATGCGTTAGCCGCGACCTCCTTGCGACGCCGCGAACGGAACAATGCCGCAGCACGGGGCAATCCCAAAAGCAAACTGAACGCTCGTATAGCGACGTAAAACAACACGAATCCGACCAACAGCAGCAAGGCCGTCAGATTCAGTGATAGATCGATGCGATACGGCGGCAGCAGAATGGCCACATTGCCAGGCCTGCCGCTTGCCGCCATCGCCAGCAGGGCAGCAGCCAACGCCAACGCGACCACCCATGCCAGCCACCGCATCAGTTGCTCCCAAGCCCGAGATTGGCTAGCGCCGCCAGGGACTCAAGATTGGCCGCAGGCTGAGCCGCGAGGTCGACCTGCTCGGCCTGCCGCGCCAGCGTCAGGGCCATTTGTGTCCGCGCCTGGTTGGTATTGAAATAGTTGTGCAGACTGGAGACGATTGCTCGCATGTCAGCCCGGTAACCTGAGGCATTGCGCGATAAAAGATCCAGCCGCGCGTTGAGCACTTGTAGCTTGAGATTTTCCCGCAGGTAGTCAGCCTGCTGCGGCGACATCAGAAGCACCTCGGGATGATCAACGCGAGTGATGCTCACAAGCCTGCGGACCTGCTCCCAACCAGCTTGCGTCCAATGGCCAAGCCACGCCGCCCAGCCTCGCGCGACGGGATTGACGTCACGAGCGGGTCCGTGCTGCTGCGCCGCACTACCCTCCGGGGGCGCCGCCGAAGCACGGGTTTGCAACTGATCGATCAATGCCGCCAGCTCGTCCAGGCGCTGTGCGGCAGCGGGAATGTCGGGTGCCACGCTGCTTTTGAGGCGACTCAAGTCCACCTGCACAGCGCGCAACACCAGTTGGGCACGCTGGCTGTTGGCACGCTTGAGCCTAACCGCGGAGGACTCCAACGTGCTCACCAGTGGGCTCAGACTGCCGGTAAGCTCAGCCTGCTGCTGCCCCAATGCGATGAGTTCAGCCGTCTGCCCGAGAAAGGCGTCGTCACGGCTCTTGGCAAAGTCCTGATAGAGCTGCTGCAGCGCCATGCGCTGCGCTGCGAGATCCTGCTCACGAGATTCCAGCACGGCAACGCGTGCATTCAACGCGCCCACAATATCTGCGGACTGCTTTGCCAGCGTACGAGCCTCGATCGATGCGGTATTCGCACCTTGCAGGCGCTTGGCAATCTCGGCCTGTGTCGCGTACAGGCGTCCATCCAGCCACCAAGCGACGACACCCACCAGCACGACCACAGCCACGAGCGCCACCCAAATTCTTCCCAACCCCTGCGGTTCGGCGGCCAACAGCCGCGCATCCTGGCCGGGTGAAACGCCGAGAGGGGGTCTTTGCGGGTCGGCAGCGGCGATGTCGTCGGACGCCGGCGCCGCAGAGCTCTGCGCGCCAGCGGCCATCGGCTCAAGGGGGACATCTGCGCCCTGGGGGAATTGCGGATTCGGCTCTGACATGCAGTTGATTCTAGGGAAGACCGAGGTTCGAAATGCAGCGAAGTGTTGGAATCCTGTTGAAGGCCAGGCGGGATGGAGCAAAGCCAGCCCTCGCCCAGAGATTAACTGATGCCCAGTGCGTGGATGATGGCGGAAGGTTCAGGTGAACATACATCAACGCGTCCAAACCCTGCTGCGGCTGCCGCCTCCGCGATCCGTGCGTGGATGACAATGGCTCTTTGCGTCGCAAGCACCTCGTTGGCTCGCAAGCCACCGGCGGCCAAAAGGCCTTGAAGGTTGCGCACGCCCTCCGACGCAGTGAGCAGCCAAGCCAAGGGCGCTGTCAACAAGCGGCGCAACGCCGAGAGGGTTACGGCATCAGCCGCTGGTGACTCCCGGCGGTAAACATCGACAAACTGCACGAGGGCACCTGCGGCCACAAGCGTGTCGGCCAGCCAGTGCCGCCCCGAGCCACCGCGCAACAGGAGCACTTTGGCGCCCGCCCAGCCCTGTGGTCGCAGTGCTTGCAATCGGATCCATAAACCTTCCGATTCCGCCGCGTCCGCTGGGGCAGACGCCAAACTCACCGATTCCGGCTGCTGGTTGCGCAATCGCAGGGCCTGCTCGAAAACTGCGCGACTTCCAGGCCCGATGAGACCTACGGCGCAAGACGCCGGCCACGGCCCCTTCAGCATATGGAAGGTGGCACGCACGGCGGTGGGACTGACGGGGATGGCGCAATCGAACGTGTGCAGTGCGGCCAGCGCCTGCCGCGCTGGCTCCGGATCACGTGGCGGCATGATTTCGATGAGCGGGAACCAACGCAACTCGATTCCTGCGTCGCTCAGTTCGCGCTCGCGCGCATCGAGCTCGAACTCGGTGGCGGGGCGTGTGATCACAAGGGGAAGCATGGCCAGAACTTGTATGGGCCACGCCTGGGCAGACTTCTCAGACCACCTGCAACTGATCTAGCACGCCTTGCGCGCCTTGCCCGCGCAGTTGCCGCACTGCCTCCAGCCCCAGGGCTTCGGCCGCTGAGGGCGAGTCCACGGTAGCAGATGCCTCTGCACGCAACATGCGACTGCCGTCGGGCAAACCGAGAAGGGCACGCAGGTGCATGACGGAACCCGACCACTGCGCGTATGCGCCCAACGGTGTGCTGCAATTACCGCCCAAGGCACGGGCGACGGCGCGTTCCGCGGTGGCGCACAGATAAGTCGGCAAGTGATTTAGCGGCGCAAGCGCCGCAGCCAAATCGGCTCGCCCCTTGGGGATTTCGATACCAAGCGCGGCCTGCCCCACGGCCGGCAGCAGTTCGGACGTGTCAATCAACGCCCGGATGCGACCGGCCAGCCCTAGGCGCTTCAAACCCGCGGCCGCCAACACGATGCCGTCGTACTGTCCTTCGTCGAGTTTGCGAAGGCGCGTATCCAGGTTGCCCCGCAGCGGCAACACGCGCAGGTCGGGGCGTAACGCGCGAATCTGCATCTCTCTGCGCAAGCTTGAAGTGCCAACCACCCCACCCTGCGGCAACGCAGTGAAGTGCGCGGCTCGAGCAGACACCCAAGCATCGGCTGGATCTTCACGCTGCATGACCACACTCAACAGGAAGTCGTCAGGCAGCTCCATGGGTACATCTTTGAGCGAATGCACCGCCAGGTCAGCCTCCCCTGCCTGCATGGACGCTTCCAGCTCCTTGACGAACAGGCCTTTACCGCCAACCTTGGAAAGACTCTGGTCAAGAATCTGGTCACCGCGTGTAGTCATCCCGTTGAGGCAAATTTGGCAGCCGGGGTAAAGCTTGCCCAGTAGTGCTTGTACGTGCTGCGCCTGCCACAAAGCCAAGCGGCTTTCACGGGTGGCAATGACAAGGCGGGGCGGGACGGATGGAAATTGAGAGATCGCGGCACACATGATGGAATCGTAGCAGCGACGCCACAGCCTCGGCGCTAAGAATGGGTGCTGACGCGATCTCCAATTGCGATGGCCTCCGAGCGAGTCCTAAACGCCCCCAGCCGCTGCTAGCATGGTTCTTGCTGCCTCCGATGACGCTTTGCGTTCCGTGCGTCTATTCGACACACCATGCTCGATACCATGCTCGCCCGCCCCAAAGACTCACATTCCGACACCGCCCTCTTCGACGACATCCGCCATCTTGGCCGCCTGCTGGGCGAGGTGATCCGCGAGCAGGAAGGTCAACCCATGTACGACACGGTGGAAAAAGTGCGGCAGTTGTCAGTTGCATTCCATCGTGAGGGCGACACTCGCCAGCGCCGCGCACTCGACAAACTCCTTCAAGGTCTGTCGCGCGACCAAGCGGTGAGCGTGATTCGTGCTTTCAGCTATTTCTCCATTCTTGCCAACATTGCCGAAGATCGGCATGCCCTGCGTCGGCGCCACGCGCACGAACTATCGGGCGACAAGCCTCCAGCTGGGAGCACCCGCGCAGCGCTTGACAAGCTTCGCCTGGCCGGTATTGACGCGGCGCAACTCGACGAGTTTTTCGCGCATGCCCTGATCTCGCCGGTCCTGACTGCGCACCCCACGGAGGTGCAGCGCAAGAGCCTGCTCGACGCCGAACGCGTGATTGCCCGACTGTTAGCCGAGCGCGACCAACCGCTTGCGCCCAGACGTCAGCGCGACGTTGACGCCGAATTGCGCGCGCGCATCACCCAGCTCTGGCAGACTCGCCTGCTGCGCTACACGAAACTGCGGGTATCGGACGAGATCAAGAACGCCCTGTCGTATTACGACAGCACATTCTTCAGCGAGGTGCCGCGCCTGTATATTGAACTCGAGCAGGATCTTGACGAGCTGTTTCCCCGCTCGGACGGAAAGCCCTGGAGGCTTCAGCCCTTTTTTCGCATGGGTCACTGGATCGGCGGCGATCGCGACGGCAACCCCTTCGTAACGGCAGAGACTTTGGCCTATGCGCTGCGCCTGCAAGCACGGACGGCCCTTGAGTACTACATCAACCAGGTCCATGCACTGGGGGCAGAGCTTTCCGTCTCCCTCATGCTGGCTTCAGCGAGCCCCGCCCTGCTGGCCCTCGCTGAAGCCTCGCCCGACAACTCGGAACACCGCAAGGATGAACCGTATCGACGTGCGCTCATTGGCGTGTACGCGCGCCTTGCCGCCACGTTGCGAAAACTCGGGGCAGCTGAGGTGCTGCGTCACGAGGTGGGCCAGGCGGACCCCTACCCAACCGCCGAGGCATTCGCCACCGACTTGCGAATCGCACGCGATTCGCTGGCTGGCCATCATGCCGAAGCTCTGGCGCGCCCCCGGCTGGATCCGCTAATCCGTGCCGTCGAGGTGTTCGGCTTCCATCTGGCCAGCATCGACCTGCGCCAAAGTTCGGACAAGCATGAGGAGGTTGTCCGCGAGCTTCTGGCAGCCGCGCATTTGTGCAGCGACTATTCCGGGCTGGATGAACCCGAGCGCATTGGGCTGTTACTGCGCACCCTCCAAGACCCTCGTCCGCTGCGCGTGCCCGATGCCGGGTACTCGGAGTGGACACGCTCGGAGCTTGCCGTGTTCGAGCAGGCACGCGAGGCGCGCCGGCTGCTCGGTGAGGACGCGATCCGCCAGACCATCATTTCTCACACCGAAAGCGTCAGCGACCTGCTTGAA
>JAGWOZ010000148.1 GCA_028870715.1 Betaproteobacteria bacterium
TGATCGGCGAGAGGAAATGGCTCGATCCCGAGACCGCCAAAGCCTGCAAAGAAATGCGGGCGGAGATGATGCAAGCGCGCGAGCCGACCGCCCAGGAGATGGGCCTGTTCTTCTACCTGCGCGAACCCATGCTGAAAGACCCAACCTACCTGGTTGCCTGCTGGGAGCGCGGGCGCGAGAAACCTATCCTGTTTCAGCGGCACGACACCATCGGCGCCGCACTGCACGCCATGCAACAGAAGTGGCGAGACAAGAGGCTGGAAGAAATGACCGGCGGCAGCAGCGAAGGGTTTTATGCGGAGTGGTGAACTTCGTTGACCCATTGAGGCGCAACCCTCTTGCCGATGCGATAATTTCCAACATGCAACACCGCCACCTCAACCACCAGGACTTCACCCTAGCCGCCATCGATGACGTGATCTCCCGCGGCAAGATGGGAGATTGGGAAGACCTGCGCGCCGCCGTCATGAACGACTCGCGCCTGGCGGAAAAAGTCCTGCGCGTGTGCCGACCTTATGCTGGAGAGCGTTATGCCCAGCGGCACCACTTCTGGGAGCAATATGTCCAAGGACGCGGACGCACTGCCTGAGTGGGAGCGCGTGCTTTCCTCAGCCGCGCTGCTGCAGCGCATCCTGCCGGATGCTGTTCTTGTGGGCGGCACTGCCGCCGCGTTGTATGCCGGGCATCGGCGATCAACGGACGCCGATCACATTCTGACTGATTTGCGCGGGCGGTTCGACCAGGTGTTGGCGCAATTGGAATCAGTCGCCGGGTGGAAGACGGCTCGCATTCAACGGCCTGTGCAAATCCTCGGCAGTCTCGACGGCATCGAGACGGGCATCCGGCAACTGATCCGGGATGAGCCCTTAGAGACCACGCAGGCAGACATCCTGGGCGACAAACTGACCGTACCTACCCAAGCGGAGATTCTGCGCATCAAGGGCGTGCTGATCCTCAAGCGCAACGCGACCCGCGATTACCTCGATTTCGTGGCGCTCGGCGCACAGATGGGTGATGATGTAGTGGTGAATGCCTTGCGACCTTTTGACCGCCTGTACCCCCAGCCCAACGGAGAATCGCCCACGCAGCAGTTGCTCGTCCAGTTGGGCGACCCAATTCCCTACGACCTGGAAGAAGTTCGTTTGAACGAGTACAAGAATCTGGCGCCGAAGTGGCACGACTGGACGGCTGTCAAGGCCGAAGCGGCCCGGCTTTGCACGCTCGTTTTCAACGACTTGGGCTGGGGGAGCGATCAGACGAAAACCAGGAAGCGAGCGATCCCAGACCGCGACCCTGGCATCGAGCGCTAACCCCGGTTCACCGCCGTCACCACCGCAGCCCCCACGAGCCGCGTCCAGGCTGCGGTCGTTGATGCCTCGACACGCGGCGCTACAGCCCCGGCAGGTTCATACCAGAAGTTCGACACCCGCAGCACCACGTCGGGCCGCTGCACAAGCGCCTGCAGCCACGGCCAGGCAATCACTTGGTCATAGCAAATCGATGCCCAGGTGCGCACTCCGGCGATGGTCTGCACGGGCTCCCACCAATACGCAGCCGTGTAAGACTTCTCCGCGTTCCACGGCTTCCACATGCCGCCAGGAACCGGCACCGGCGAAACGAACAGCACCGCGTCGCCGCGCAGTCCCAGCCCAACCACCGCATTCAGATAACGGCCATCCCAATGCGGGCGGTTGGTCAGCACCGAAGACCCGACCAGCCAAACATCGCCCGGACGCATCGCTGCGCGAACCTGCGCCGCCGTGCCGGGCCCCCACGTGCCCGCGACATCCTCTGGCAGCACCACGATCCTGCTCTTTGCCCCTGCTTTTACCTCTTGCGCGACCGCCGCAGCGGCCTGATTGATCCACCGCTGATTGCGCGCGACCTCGGCCATCACATCGTCTGATTCCCGCCCAACATGCGTATTCACCCCGATCCAGCCCGCAGGTGGCTCTGGTGGCGTATAAGCGGCGTTCGCCCAGATGGACGCACCGGAAAGCACGACAGACTCCACCATGGACAGCGTGAGGGCGTTGAGAGTTGAGGCAGGCCTGGCCAGCACGGCCAGCACCCACAGGAGCCCAAGCCCAAGCGTGAAGCCCGCCAGCCCCAACCCCGGATAAAGCACCCCCGCCGACGCGATGGGCGACATCCAGCCGAAGAACCCGATGGGCGGCACCGCCTCGATGAGCAGCACCAAGACGACGCGCCAGCCGCGCGACGCCCAGGCCCACGGCGCGGACAGGATCACACTGGACAGCACCCAAAGGCCGATGCCGATGACCCAGCCAGAGCCAAAGAAGCTCTGCACCTCGGCAGGCAGGGCCGATCCACCGACTCCGAAGTAAGCCAGCGCAGCGAGAAAGCGCCAAAGAGGGCCGTCAGCCAGCATGACGCCGACGATGAGCAGCGGCGAGAGCGCAGGCCCCAGCAGGGTCGGGCCGGGCAGCACCCAGGCCAGCGCAGCCAGGGCGGGAAGTAAAACCGATAAGGCCAGGCGCAGTCGGCGAAGCCAGGCGGCGGCGGGCGTCATAGCGGAGCCACCAGTTGCAGACCGACAAACCCGGAGCTGGCCGCGATGTTCGGCACGGCCACAAGGTTGATGCCCCATCCTTGCGGGTTGCGAATGGCGAGCAGGGCGGCGGCGGCGAATGGAGAAACCGGGTTGACGCCCGCGTAACCACTGACCACACCACCGGCCACGCCGATACTGGCCGTCAACCCGGCTGGAAGGGCCAAGCGCAATGGCGTCCAGGTGGCGAGCGCGTAAACACTGGATCGCCGGAAACTGTTGCGGTAGAACCCGCCAGACAGTCCGACATCAGGCGTGAACTGGTATTCGACGCCCAGACCCGGGTTGACCTGATTCAGATTGTGCCGCGCTTCCGCTTTGTTGTGGATACAGGCTGTGGACAGGTCAAGGCTGAGCGTGCCTGCATGCGTCACAGGCGCCGTAATGGCCAGCGCCAGTGTCGAGAGGATCAAGAAGGGGGCAAGGGAAGCGTTTGGCCGCATAGCGATGTCCGGTGTGTGTACACAGGGATATGCGGCAAAGCGGCACGCTTCGTGATAGCAAATTTACTTGCGCATGCAATCTTTAGTTGCTATCATGGGACAATGAACAGCAAGCATAAAAAGACGCTTGAGGCGATCTTCTCCAACCCGGTCAACGGCAATCTGGAGTGGGCGCGCATCGAAGCGTTGCTTGTGGCGGCAGGGTGCCGCGTCATCGAGGGAAGCGGATCATCAGTGACGTTCGAGAAAGACGGGTTGCGCGCCTACTTCCACCGGCCCCACCCCGAAAAAGAAGCACTGCGATACCGCGTCAGATTGGTGCGGGAGTACCTGGAAAAGATTGGAGTGACCCCATGAACAACGTCATGACTTACAAAGGCTACACCGCCAGCATGAGCTATGACCCGGACGACAAAATCCTGGTCGGGCGTGTGCTGGACATCGCCGACATCATCGGTTTTCACGGGGAGTCTGTGGCCGAGTTCGAGGCGGCATTCCACGAGGCGATCGACGACTACATGGCCGCTTGCGCGAAGCTCGATCAGCCCGCGGAGAAACCGGCATCAGGAAAGTTGATGCTGCGGATCGACCCCAGCATTCATGCGGCGGCAGCCAAAGCGGCCGCCCGTGAGGGGCAGAGCATGAACAAGTGGGTGGCGAAAGTGCTCGCGGACGCCACATCGCATCGCTGAACCGGAGAACCATCATGTGGCAAACCATCAAGCTGTATTGGGCTTACTTCCGCAACGCCCTGAGCGTGATTCTCCTGCTTTGGCCCCTCGCGCTGGCCGCCTGGGTGTTCAACGCGGCGCTGCGTCTCGGCAATGCGGGCGGCCTGTGGCTGGCGATCCTGGGCGCCGGGGCTGTGCTGGTGTTCTTCCGATCCTATTGGCGTTTCTGGGCGATCCTCTTGCCTGCAGGCTGGCGCCTGATCCGCCCTTTGATGGGTGATCTGGCGCGCATGGTCAACCGCAGGATTCAGGCAGGCCTCGGCCGCATCCGAACGGACTGGCGTGACCTACGCCGGGCGATGAAATAAACGCTTCGGGGCGGCCCTTCCGCTTGCCTTCATCAGCATTTCTCTTCCTCCGGCATGAATGGGTTTGCCCATGGGGCGCCTGCGATCGATGCACTGCAGGCCGCGTGCATGACATCCTCCCAGGCGGCCGGGGGCTGGCCCTTCATGTAATCCCGCAGCACATCATCAAGGAACTCCATGGCGACCTCATCCCCATGCAATCCAGCCCGCCGGGCCGGGTGGGCCAGCAGGAAGTCGCAGCTTTGCTGATACAGAGCGCTGCCTGCGAGCCACAGGGCCTCGGCCTGCACCAGAGTTGAGAGGCGGAAAAAGTCTTTGACCTCCCCGAGGTCCACGGGGGTAAGGGTTTTGATCAGCATGGCGCCTCCTCTTTGACCAGTCCGTCCATAAATTGATCGATTCCAATGCCCTGGCAGAGCATCGCCAGCGCCTCCTCTTGGGTAGGAGCGAGCCGGGGCTCCGCGGTCTCGGGGTCGATGCCGAGGCGCTGGGCGAACCACAGCGCATCTGCGCGGTCGCCTTCGCCGAACAGGGGGATGTGGCCGGTGGACTCCCACTGCAGCCCCTTGACCATCAGCCAAGCCAGGGCGATGGCGTGTTCAGGGCCAACCGCCATGACAAAATCGGCCACCTTGACTTGCCCAAGGGCCAGCAATAAACGCCCCCACTGCTGATAGCTCAATTCCTTCATTTTGAAGCTCCTTATTGTTGCGCCGCCTTGGCGGCATTCTGGGTTGCACTGGCCACCAGCGCCGCGGTGGCGGCGTTGCTTTGGGATGCCTCATAAATCATCGTGCCCATGCCGCCCAGAGCCAGCAAAGACAGGGCTGCTGCGGCGATTTTTCCTGCGAGTGATTCCATGCTGTTGCTCCTTTGTGTTGCCAAAGATTCGTCACAATCTCTGGATGATCCGTTCCGTCAACTCGATGGACGAATGAATTTGCATCACTCTCTGTGCGACGTCGGGCGGCAGGGCCTCGCGATCGAGCATTCCGATGGCGATCTGATCATCAAGCCAGTCGGCATCCTCATCGCTGATCGGGATGTCATTGCCGTAGGACCACGCGGCGAGAATCTCAAGTAAGGCAACGCTGTGATGCGCCTCATCACCGAGCCGCGCAGGTCTGATTTTTTGTTGCGTCATGTCCGGGTCCTTCGATGCATTGGTAGCTTGGTTGTTTGGTTATGGAGTAGACCGGCACGGGATCATCGCCTGCCTCTGTCCTGTTCGGCCTGCAACTGCCGAATCTGCATCTGCATCTGCTGCATGACAGGCTGATCGCGCCACTCCACTTGCTTGCCGCCCCACCAGTAACCCGCAATCGCAACCAGCAGCGCCGCAGCAACCGCGGCGGCGACCTGCCACGAAAACAGCGTGTCGGACACCGCACCGCGGATCGCCTCGTGGGCCTCCTTGGCGTCCATCTTCACCACCCGGTCCGCCAGGGCTGACTCGAACGCGGGCAGGGTGGCCCTGGTGATCGCCTGTGCGATCTTGGCGGCGTTGACTTCCGGGGCGGGCACGTCGATGTCGCTGGCGTCGATGTGCGGGCCGATGAGCTTGCCCAGCCTCTCCGCATCAATACCTCCCGTGGTGACGTTCTGGATCGCCCGCAGCAGGGCCTCCTGATCAACACGGGCCTGCTCGCGGCGGTTGGACAGGAAGTAAATCGGCAGGATCACGCCCCACTGACTGTCGTTGTCGTCGAACTGGGTGGCCAGCCGGATCGAGTCAATCTCGGCTTGCTGGTGCGAGGACAGGCCCTCCGGCGCGAAGCGCTCGATCAGATCGGAATAGATGCTCATGGGCGCGCTCCTCAAATGTCTTCAGTGTCGGGATGAACGGCGAATCCGCCGGGCGCTGGGCCTTCCGGCTCTCCCGGTTGCTCCGGTTTCTCCCCGACGGCTTCCTGCTCCATCTCGGCCAGGCGCGCTCCGGTGATGCCGCGAAAGGTCTTCACCGCAATCAGGGACCCCATGCCAAGACGCTTGCCTCCGTTGACCGCACCGCGGAGCGCGGCGTGATGCAGCGGCGTGCGCGACAACTCGGACGCCACGAAGGGGGTGAGCACCGGCATCTCGATTTCGCGCCAACCGTTTGCGAGCGCCTGCGTGCGCGTCTCACTCGTGTTCCAGTGCACAAACTTGTCCCTCGTGCCGTGGCGCATGTTCAGGATGACAAACCCCTGGCCGTAGAACTTGGGGAACTGGTTGAATCGATCCTGCAACTGCCGTACCGACTCATAATCGGTGCCGATCACCCACACATGCACGGCATTCAGCGCCGCCATGACCTCGGTGACCTCGCCAGCACGGGCAATCGCCAGGCCCGCCCCGGCTGGCAGCGAAAACACGATCCGGTTTTCCTCGTCTTCCGGCCAGTCCTGAACCAGCCGGAAGACTTCATCCCCGACGGAAATCCATTGCTCGGGCGTTTCGATGCCGCGCATCAGGATGGACACATCGCAATCGCCGACGCGCTCGGAAATGAATCCGCCCTTGCCACACACGTCCTGATTCGATTCATCCGCATCGACGACCAGCAGGCGCCCGATCGGGCGCGGCAGCTTGAAGCGCTCGGACTGCATCAGCATGTCGGCCAGGGCGCGCGCGGTGAAGCTCTTGCCCACGCCGCCCTTGTCGCCATCCACGAAATAGGTTTTGATCATCACGATCTCCAGTTGTCAGGTACACAACCAGATATGCGCGGGTGCGGCACGGCGCTTCAATAGGGGATGCCGTTCCTGATCTGCTCCTGTATCGAGTAATCGATGTCGCGCAATGACCTTGCGAGGCACGCCGTGTCGTCATGTCGGATTCCGCCGACCTGATACTTGCCGTTCTTGTCAAAGACGACCACGTTGTTCCCGTCGGCACGCAGTGTCAGTCCGTACTTTTTGATCCGATCCCGCGCCTGCGCGTCGTGCACCGGCAAGTAGCCCCTCGCGCTGTTTTCCAGCGCGACCGCCTCCGGCGGCCACCATGGCTCGTCGTAGGTCGGGCGGCCATCGCCGGTGAGTCGCTTGAACGCATACGGTTGGCCCGTCTTTGGGTCCACGGGCGCGGATTTGTCCCATAGTTTTTCCAGCCAGACCTGCGCTTCGGGAGACAGCTCATCGGGTTTGACCTGGGTCGGATGCCGGCCGCCGAACTGTGCTTCGATCCACTTCTTGGCAATCTCCGCGCGCTCCGTGTGCGTCAACTCGCCGCGCGGGATGTCTGGGAACGGCACGGGTGATGGGGGCACTGACGGACTAACCGGGGCGGGCGCGGGCGCTTGCTTCACGGCGGGCGCAGGATGCTGCGCAGCTTCTTTCTTTGCCACTACTGATTGGGCGGGAGCTGGTTCCGGCGGCGCGTTGGATTCGGCGCGGCGCAGGTCGCCACGCAAAGAATCGGATTTGGGGCGATGGCCGCGCGGCAGGCTCAGATCGAGACCCAGCCCATCCAGACTCTGGCGCAAACCTTCGATTGCTGATCTCCGGTCGACCTCGCAGCGCGTTGCGACGGACTGGACGATGGCCTCCAAGGGCACGCCATGTTGGATCGCTACAGCGATGTCCTCCCGCAGCCCAACTGTTTCGGTATAGACGCGCGCAACAGGGCCGCCCGCGCCAAACCGCTTGAGGTCGGCAAGGATTTTCGCTTGCGTCGCGCTGACGCGAGTGCGGACAGCGCTGGTCATTTGGCCGCACCTTGGCGGTTTGCCCGCTTTACGGCGAGCGGCGGGGCCACTTTGGGCGCTTGCTTCACGGCGGGCACCGGAGACGGCGGGGATGAGTGCGTGGCGGCGGGATGGGCGGCGATGGTGTCGGCATCTTCCTTTGCCCCTTGGGGTTGGGGTGCGGACTTCACGCCTCGCTGAAGTAGCGGCAACCCATTTTCAGAGCGGATGCTGCCCAGATGCCGAACGAGATGGGTTCTTTTGATGGTGAAGCCGTCGTCTTGCAAGGCCGCAGCGATGTCTTCCAGCGTCATCCCAGCCGCCAGATGCTTCTCGATAACCGGGAAAAGGACGCGCACGAGCGACCCAGCCGACAAGCGCTGCGGGTCTTGCAGTCGGCGCATCAGCGTCGCGTCCGCGCGCTGGCGAATGCTCTCAGTCGCATCTTCGAAATCGTGCGCGTCCATCGATTACCTCATTCATGGCTGTTGGTATATGGATATACGCAGTACCGGCACGGCCTGACGTCGAGGCGAGGGCGAGGCGAGGTGATGGCGTCGTCGAGCTCTCGTAATGGCGGGGTCGAGGCGAGGTGATCGCGGGGTCGAGGCGGTGACGAGGCGTCGTCGAGACACCGTTTTCAATCGCCCCAACAAAGCCAACCGGAAAACAAGTGCAGGGTAGGGGGCCGTGGCCACAATCCTCGAAACCGCCCGCGCTTCGCTTGTCGGTTTCTGCGTTTGTGCCCCGTCCCCACCTGCTCAGGCTCCGCCCGAGACCCGAAAGGCAGCGTTCTCGGCTGCGCCTTGAACGCCA
>JAGWOZ010000383.1 GCA_028870715.1 Betaproteobacteria bacterium
TCAAAGTCCACCAGCACCGAGCGCGGGCTGCGGCGCACCAGGCGCGCGCGCAGTTGCGTGGCCAGCACGGCAAGATCGGCGTGTTGTACCGTGACGCGCTGCAAGCCGATGGGCAGGAAGGCCATGGCACGCTCGGCCGTGGCGAGCTCTGCTTCGAACCAGGCAAACGTGGCCTGAAAACATTGATCGAGCACGGCAGGATGCAGCACGTAGCCTGTGGCTGGCGTGGCATTTTCCGCCCACAGCAGCTGCGCCTGCAGGGTGTCGGAGTCGACCTGAAGGGTGTGCAGACCGCGGAAGGCGGGGCCATAGTCCAGCCCCAATGCGCTGGCGATGGTGTACAGGCGCGCGCCGTCGAGCACGGCGGCCTGGGCTGAAGGGGCAGGAATGCGGCCTGATGCGGGGGTGGACAGGACGCTGTCGGCACGGACTTGACAGCGGGCGTGCAAGGTCCAGGCATCGTGGCTCAGGCGCCTGCGGCCTTCGATGCGCAAGCGCCCATCGGCAGGATCGAGCACGACGCGCACGCTGTGGGCGTGTTCGCCATCGAACACGACAGGGCTGAGAATCTCCAGGCGATCCACTGCAGCCTGCGGGGCGTTGTCAAACCAGGCGTGTGCTGCGGCCAGGGCCAATTCCAGATAGGCCGCGCCGGGAAGGATGGTGGCCTGCCCCACTTGATGGTCGGCCAGCCATGGCAGCTTGACCGGGTCGAGATGGTTTTCCCAGGCGGCGGGCAGTTCCTTGAGGCGGTAGCCGAGCAGCGGATGGATGTGTTCGCGCGCGATCAGGGCATAGCTCTCCGCGGTTTGTTCGGCCCAGTAGCGCTTGCGCTGCCAGGGATAGGCGGGCAGGTGCGCTTGCTTCCAGGCACGGTCGGCAGGGAAGTACGCATGGGCGTTGACGGCGCCGCCCAGCAACGCGACGCGCAGTGCGGCGCGGTGGAGGTCGGGGAGATCATCCGCCTCGCGGCGGGCAGTGGGCAGCGCGCGCCCCGGATGGTTGTCGGCTTGCAGGGCTTCATCGATATAGCGCTGCAAAATGGAGTGCGGGCCAATCTCGAGGAACAGGTGATGGCCATCGGCCGCCATGCGGGCAATGGTCGGCCCGAACTGCACAGGCTCGCGGACATTGCGCCACCAATAGTTCGCGTCGAGCGCTGACGCGCCCAGCGGGGCGGCGGTGACGGTGGAATAAAACGGGCCTTTTTGTGAGGACTCGCGGGCGATGTCGGCCAGGTCGGTTTGCAACACGTGGCGAATCGGCTCCATCATGCGACTGTGGAAGGCGTAGTCCAGGGCAAGTTCGCGGTAGAAGATCTGCTGTGGATGCAAGGCGTCGCGCAGCGTGTCGAGCGCCGCTTTGACGCCGCTGACGGTGACGTTACGCGGGCTGTTGATCGCGGCAATTTCGAGCGCGTCGTCGAGCTGCAGGCGGGCAAGGGTGTCGCACATCGCATCAAAGCCCAGACCGACAGCGGCCATGCGCCCGGTGCCGCGCGTGAGCGCTTGTGCCTTGCTGCGCA
>JAGWOZ010000149.1 GCA_028870715.1 Betaproteobacteria bacterium
GTTCAGGAATCGATATGGAACCTTGCGCACCAGCACGTCGTCTTGCACGTTGCCCGGGTGGTGTTCAGCGTGCACACCGCCGAAATATGGGAACCCGACGTCGGCAACACCGTCTTTGTGCTCGATGAGGCTCAGCGCCAGCTCCCTGGGTTCACCGCTGCGCGCATCCCGGGGCTCCAAGTTCCACTGGCTGGCCGCCTGGCCCTGCGTCTGCCAGCGAAACCCGATCGAGCCGTGGGGCAGTGCCACCTCGCCGTTGCTGTCGAACGCCACCGTTTTCCACTCGGCGTTGGTTTCCTGCCCGAGCTTGTCAGCGAAATCGCTTGCCCGCAGCGTGCGCCCTGCGGTCAGAACCTTGCGACCGTCGGCCAGCGTGCGTTCGTCCAGGCGCACAAGCAGAGGCATGTCGGTCAGGCGCCTGCAATAGTCGAGAAAGTATTCCGATGGGTTGGCGCCGAAATGGAATTCGCGCAGGATCACATGTCCCATGGCCATGGCCATTGCGGCGTCGGTTCCCTGCTTGGGGTGCACCCACTCGTCACTGAGCTTGGCGACCTCGGAGTAGTCGGGCGACACGGCGACGGTCTTGGCGCCGCGGTACCGCGCCTCGGTATAGAAGTGCGCATCCGGCGTGCGCGTTTGCGGCACGTTCGAGCCCCAGGCCATGATGTAATTGGCGTTGAACCACTCGGCCGATTCGGGAACATCCGTTTGTTCGCCCCAGGTCTGCGGCGAGGCGGGCGGCAGATCGCAATACCAGTCGTAAAAGCTGCCCATCACGCCGCCAAGCAGGCTGATATAGCGTGCGCCGGAAGCGAACGACACCATGGACATCGCCGGAATCGGCGAAAAGCCGAAGATGCGATCCGGCCCGTAGGTCTTGATCGTGTAAGCGTTTGCCGCGGCGATGATCTCGTTGACATCGTCCCAGCGTGCGCGAACAAATCCTCCCATGCCTCGCAGCTGCTGGTACTCCTTGCGCTTGACTGGGTCCTGCACGATGCTGTACCAGGCCTCGACCGGATCGAGGGTCTTGCGCGCTTCGCGCCACATTTTCATCAGCCGGCCGCGCACCATTGGGTATTTCACGCGGTTGGCCGAATACTGATACCAGCTGGCTGATGCCCCCCTCTGGCAGCCGCGCGGCTCGTGGTTCGGCATGTCGGGATGGGTGCGCGGGTAATCCGTCTGTTGGGTTTCCCAGGTGATGATGCCGCCCTTGACGTAAATCTTCCACGAGCACGAGCCCGTGCAATTGACGCCGTGGGTCGAACGCACGATCTTGTCGTGCTGCCAACGTCCGCGGTAAGTGTCTTCCCACGTCCGGTCTTCCGTGGTGACTTCGCCGTGCCCATGGGCAAAGGCGTCGCGTTGTCGACTGAAGTGGGTAAGCCGGTCAAGAAAGTGACTCATGGAGAATCCTCCTCTGGGTGAGGTGTGGCAGGAGCGTTTGGATCTAGCACGGGCGCCGGGCACCTTTGCGTGCGTAGAACCACCAAGTCACGCCGATGCACGATAGGTAAAACGCGATGAATCCGACGAGCGCCGCGTGCGGGCTGCCCGTCATGGCGATGGACGTGCCATAGCTCTTTGGAATGAAAAAGCCGCCGTAGGCGCCAATTGCGGCGGTGAAGCCCAAGACCGCAGCGGCCTGTTTGTTCCCTTCTTTGACTGCGCCAGCTTCGGCCCCCGGGCCTTGGCCGCGTGCCTTGTCCAAAGCCTCGTCCATGAAAATCACCGGGATCATGCGGAACGTGGAGCCGTTGCCAATGCCCGTGGTGACGAAGAGCAGCATGAAGCTGATGAAGAAGCCGACCAGATTGCCTCTGGATGCGCCAAATGGGAGGAACTGCAGAACACCAACCACGCCGAGCGTCATTGCGATGAAGTTCCAGAAGGTGACGCGTGCGCCGCCGATCTTGTCAGCCAGCCAACCGCCCACGGGACGGATGAGCGCGCCGACAAATGGGCCCATCCATGCGAACGCCAGCGGGTCCACGCCGGGAAACTGACTTTTGATCAGCAGTGGAAACCCGGCGGAGAATCCGATGAACGAGCCAAAGGTGCCAAGGTAGAGCCAGCACATGATCCAGTTGTGCTTGGACTTGAAAATCACCGCCTGTTCGGAAAATGAGGCCCGTGCATCCGTGATGTCATGCATCAACAGCAGCGCGAGCAACGATGTGAGCACGATGGGCAAGACCCATACGAAGCCGGCGTTTTGCAGCCAAATGTGTTTGGCCACACCATTGGCTTGGGCCACGCTTTGGGGCTCGCCGCCGAACCAGCCAAAAATGCCCACCGAGACGACCAGGGGAACCATGAACTGCACGGCGGAAACTCCGAGGTTGCCAAGGCCCGCATTGAGCCCGAGCGCCGAGCCCTTGCGCTCCTTCGGAAAGAAAAAGCTGATGTTGGCCATTGACGAGCTGAAATTTCCACCGCCGAATCCGCACAACACGGCCAGAAACAGCATGACCCAGTATGGGGTGTCGACGTGCTGCACGGCGTAGCCAATTCCGATGGCGGGGACCACCAAGGACAGCGTTGACAGCACGGTCCAGCGCCTTCCGCCCACAATGGGCACGATAAACGCGTAAAAAATGCGGAGGGTGGCGCCGGACAACGACGGCATTGCAGCCAGCCAGAAGAGTTCATTCGTGCTGTACGTGAACCCCACATTGGGCAGTTTTGTGACCACTGCGCTCCACACCATCCAGACTGCAAATGCGAGAAACAAGGCCGGAATGGAGATCCAAAGATTCTGGTTGGCAATTGCACGCCCCTCGCGTTCCCAAAAGGCTTTGTCCTCCGGAGTCCAGATCTTGAGTATTCGGCCCACGCCAGTCGAATCGTTGGAGCGCATCGGATTGTCCAGAAGAGAATGTCAGCAACTGAAGTCTTGCCAGATCTCGTGCAGTGGAGCCGCACGGCCGTTGGAGTCAGGATTTGGATTGCATCGGCAGGGTGGAGATTAGGCGCAGCCGCGCTTCCTGAACATTCGCCAGATGAGTGAGCAAGGAAGCGAGGCCTCGTTCGAAAGAACTACCGATCGTCAGCACTGATATGGCCTGCAACCGGCGACCTGCAAAGGCGTTCTTGCGTGCACGCACACCCGCGTTCAAAGCGTCAGGATTCGTGGGCCACGACCCGATGGATGGCGGGCGCCCGAACTTCGCTCGGCAATTGCGTCACGTTCCGAGGGGAAAATGCAGTCTGGCATTTCATCTTTGCCAGCACGGCCTCGGCATCGATCGCATTGGGCGGTTGCCCGCCCCTCGCCCGCCGTTGGGCGCGCGCGTTTGCCGTGACCCGCGATTGGCACCGCAGGCGGTGCCACATCACCAATCGAGGCGGCGGAGCCCGAGCTGCTGAGGCCCGCGAGTTAGACCCCCATATCACGGCTTCATGCAATTCACCGCGGTGTCAGGGACTCGTGGCGGGGCGCGCGAAGGACGGGTAATGTGATACCGGTGCGCGTGGCGTAGAGCAGGCCGGTCAATCCGATGCTCAGCAGCGCAAGTCCGATGTACACGCCATAGCCTCGGATATAGCCAATGGTTCCCATGGTCTGCGCCATGTGGCCCAGTATTGGCGGAACCACGAACCCGCCCAGGGCTCCGAGGCCTCCGACCCACCCGGCCGTGCCGCCGACGGCGTGCGGGACATAGTGCGGCACGAGCTTGAACACGGCCGCATTCGCCACGCCCATTCCTGTTGCCACGAGCGCTTCACCAAATACCGTCAGCCAAAAATCTTGCGACAGCGTCATGACGCCAGCTCCAACCAAGAGTGCTGTGTAGGCCAGGAGTGCCACCTTTTCCCCACCGAATCGGTCGGACCAGGAGCCGCCGGGCACTCGAATCAAGGAGGAATACAGGGAGAAGCCCGCGGTCAATCCGAGTGCGACCCAGTGCGGGGTTTTGTAGAACGATCCCCAAAAAGTTGGTAGCCACGCGGTCAGTGCCAGGAATCCACCGAAGGATGTGAAATACAGCGCCACGAGCGGCCACGTACGCCAGCTCGCGGCCGAGTCCAGGAGCGTGCGCAAGACACTCGTTGCCGGGAATAGCTCTTGTCCCTGTCTTCTTGCCTCCTCGCGAGCTTGATCAGGCGTTGATCCGCGATGCAACTGCTGAAAATACGGTGCGTTGAAGCCGAGGACGGCGTACAAAGCAATGCCGCTCAGTACGATGACAAGGGAGACGAGGTACCCCGCCCAAAGGCCTCCGACTGCGATGATCAGCGGAAGGATGATGGCAACCAAGCCCGGCGAGGTATTGCCGAATCCGGCGTAGAAGGCCAAAGCCTTGCCCTGCTGGGCCTGGGGGAACCAGTATGAAACCTGGCCAATTCCGACAGAGAAGGTGGCGATGCCACACCCGCCGAGCGCGCCGAAGAACAGCAGCCACGGGTAATCCGCCTGGGTCAAGTGGTCCGGGTAGAGGGTCAGCAACATCCAGTACAAGCCGGCGATGCCGATGACAGAAGCAATCAACAGGATCAGGAAAGGCAGCTTGCCGCCATTGCGGTCGACCCAAGCGCCAAACGGGATGCGCAGGAGCGAACCGGTCAGCATCGGCATGGCCACCAACAGGCCGACCTGCCCCGGGTCGAGATGCATGAGCTTGATAAATGTCAGTGCTGTGGGGCCGAAAAGTGAGACAGCGCCAAACCCGATGAAAAATCCGACGGTCGCGCCGATCAGTGATCGTTGCGGGGTACCTTTGAGTGCATCGAAGGCGGATGAGGTGGTTTGCATGGCGAGCCTCTGGAGATCGCTGCTCTGGCCCCGATCGAGACGGGGGCCGCAGACGCGACGGCAATGAACTGTCCCGCAACCAATCTAGGCGCTGTCGCGCGCGCAGACCATTCGTCCGTCGACCAGGAGTCGGATCCAAAGGAACGAGCGTGCCACTGCAGGGATCGTTCGACCGGCGTAGGTCGAATGCCCTTGCAATCTGGGCATGCGGTGGCGCACGGCGCGGTCAGGCACCCAGGCCGTGGCCGCTGGCATAGACCGCGATTTGCACCCGCGAGCTCAAATCAAGCTTGCGCAGGATGCTTTGGACATGCACCTTGACGGTTGTCTCGGCGATGTCGAATTCACGGGCAATCTGTTTGTTGCTCGCACCGCGGGCAATGGCGGCAGCAATCTGACGCTCGCGCGGGCTCAGGGGCCCGGCCATCACCGAGCCCTCCCCACCCTGGGATGATGCCAAGGCATCCTGCGCCGAAAATGCCTGGGCCACTTTCGGTGCCATCTCCGCGCCGATGACGAGTTCGCCCCTCTGCGCCCGGTATACCGCTGCGATGAGCTCGCTGGCCTCGCAGGTCTTGAGGAGATATCCGCTGGCTCCGGCACGCAGTGCTGCGCCGAGGTCAGCCGCGTCCTCACTCACCGTGAGCATCAAAAAACGAGCACCGGGCGCGGCCTGCCGCAAGCCTTCCATCGCATCCACTCCGCGCACCCCGGGCAGATGGTTGTCGAGCAGCACAACGTCGGGCGCAAGCTGCGCGGCAAGGCGCTGAGCCTGCCCCGCGTCAGCGGCCTCGCCCACCACGCGCAGGCGCGGATCCTCGGCAAACAACGCGGCCAAGCCACGCCGGAACAGGGCATGATCGTCGACCAGAAGCAGGCGAATCTCAGGCAGGATGGGAGGATTGGGCATCGGTATCGTGATCATGGATTGCGGTGCGTGCCGCGGTCTGCGGCAGATTCAATACAACACGGGTTCCCTGCCCGAGGGCAGACTCGATATGCAGCGTGGCCCCAATATTTGCAGCACGCTCCCTCATGATGTGCCGGCCGATATGCGCCCCGGCATCACCCGCGGACTCCGGCATGACGAAACCGACTCCATCATCAGAAATCTCAAAGCGCCAGTGCGGAAGGCTGTCGACGGTCACGTTGACGGATTGCGCCCGGGCGTGTTTTCGCACGTTCGACAAGGCCTCTTGCACGACGTGGAGAACCTGCACCTGAATATCGGGGTCCAGCGGTTTGCCCTGGCCATTGAAATGAAGGTTCGCTTTGACACCGCTTTGGAGTTCGAATTTTTGCAACGTGCTTCGCAAGGCGGGTTCAATATCCTGGGCGTGCGTTCTGGTGCGGAAATGCAAAAGCAGTTCACGAACGTCGGCCAGGCTTTCGCGTACGCCAAGGTCGAGTTCGTCAACCACATTGTCAATTCGCTGGGCGTTTCCTGCTTTGAGTGCGGCGCGCAGCAGCTGGAGCTGGATTTTCATGAACGCCAGCGCCTGCGCAATGGAGTCATGCAGCTCGCGCGCAAGCAAGGCGCGCTCGCGTGACACCATGGTCTCGCGTTCCAACGCTGCGCTGCGCAGACTCTCCATGGCAGCGGCCAGATGGCCCGCGAGGGCATCAAGCAGCGCATGTTGTGCGGGGTCGCCCACGTGGGGCTGTCGGTAAAGCAGGTCGATCTCACCGAGCAGGCGGTGCTGGATTGACACGGGAATGCTGACCAGCGTACTGAAGCCTGCGCGCACGCAGGCTGCTTCTCCCTGGGGGTCCCCTTCGGCATCTCCCGGTCGGCGAAACTGCACAACTTGGGGGCCGGCGTCCGCCTCGGCCTGGCCGCAGTAGCAGGAGCCCCTGATCAAGCACCGCTCATCTTCCATGAGGTTTGGCGCGACTCCCTCGGCTGCGAGCAGGAAGTATCGCTGCGCGGACTCGTCAGTCCAGCGCAAAGCTGCGGCATCGGCACCGGAAATGCGCTGCACGGCCTGGGTGAACGAGTCCGCCAACTCATCCAAACTTGGCGCGCGCGAGGCCATGGCACTGATTTCATAAAGCGCGGAGAGCCTTTGCTGCTCCGCTTGCAGGTCTGCAGTTTTTTGGCGCACGCGTTCCTCCAGTTCTTCATAGACAGCCTGGAGTTGTTGCGCCATCCGGTTGAAGCCGCGAGCCAGATCGCCAAGTTCGTCGGTGGTCCGGACAGTGACGCGGGCACTGTAGTCACCGCGCTCGAGCGCAGCCGCTCCGCGGCTGAGTCGCCCAACGGGGTCAAGCACCAGAAGGTACGCCGCGAAGAACATGAACATCGTACCGATGACCACCAGTCCGAGCATTGCCAGTTGGGCTGTGTGCAGCATCGCACTCCAGAAATCGAGCCGGCGCTCAATCGACATGACGAAGGCGTCGACATTGGAGACGAACCGGTCCAGGTCAGTGCGTGTGACGGGCCCGCTTGCTGCCGGATTGAGCCAACGCGGGCGCAAACCCTGCCAATCTTCCAGCACGATGGCGTATCGGGTGCGAATTTGGCGATCCCAAGGGACAAACAGCGGCCGCGTCTCGTCCCCCGTGCGCAGCAATTCCAGGCTTTCTTGCATCCGCTCCAGTTCTCGCGCCACGGTTGTGTGCGCGGGAGCAACCTCGGTCAACGCAAGCCGATAACTCATCATGCGAAGGCGTCCAGCCTCATTGACCGCAGCGGCACCCCCCTCCAGATTCCAGGAGATCCACAACGTGGCGCCCACCGAGAGCAAGGACAACACCAAAAACACGCCTGCGAACACGGCGAGCTTTGCTGTGAGCGTCCAGCGCGTTTGCATGAAGGTATCGATATTCAAATTCGGGGGTACACGCGTGCTGTACCAATCCCTCGGTGACTGGCATTGGCCAGCGACATCGGCAGTGTAAGGCTCATCATGCGCTGTTTCGGCACCGCCCGACACCATTCGGCAAGGCAAGGCCCAAACCTACGGACAATGGCACCGAACCGACCCTGGCGGCCGCGTGGCTCCATGCCGTGGCCCGCGCTTCGTGCCCTGCGCTTGCCGGCCGGGATTTCGCGTATGCAGTGCCTTAATCCGACGCCGTTTTCGTGGAGGCCTCGAGATGCTCGACCCCTCCAATAAAGAGCGCAATGGAGCGTTGAACCCATGTTTCCAGGTCGTCGCTTGACATGGCCGTGCCCAGGCCGATTGCGCGCATTTGCGGCAACGACACAACCATCTGCAGAAACTGCTCGGCGGCAAAAGTGGCGTTCGCAAGGCCCAGTCCCTGGAGCTTCGCATCGTTCATCAACAGATCCACGATCAACTGCATCGCTTCCTGGCGTCCTCCGGCCTGCGCCACTGCGGCGGCCAAGTCGGGAAAGCGCGCGGACTCGGCAACGATCAGGCGATAAAGGGCCAGAATGTTCGGATTCAGTGCCGTGCGCAGGATCAGTCTTGCCAGATTGCCCAGCACCTGCTCGAGTCCACATCCGTCGATCAGCGGCACATGCGTTGGTGGGCGCGCCGAGTCGATGAGCCGCGCGACGACTGCGCTCATCAGCGCCTTTTTGTCGTCAAACCGGTGATAGAACGTTCGCTTGGAAACCCCCGCCGCACTGGCAACGGCTTCGATGCTGGTGGCGCCATAGCCGTGGGTCAGGAGCAAACGCGTTGCCGCATCCAGGATGCGTTCGCGAAATT
>JAGWOZ010000150.1 GCA_028870715.1 Betaproteobacteria bacterium
TGCCCGCGCGCTCCAGTGGCATCACGGTGGTCGGTGGCGCCACACGTCGCCGAGCCGGGTAGCCTTCCGGCGGGTGCGGCAGCACGCGTACCGCATGGCCCGGCCACAGGCGCGGCGCTGCGCCTGGACCCGGTGCATAGGGCAGGGCCGGCGGCGGCACCGGCTGCCGCGTGGCCAGCACCGGCCGCTGCGGCCCGCCGCGCGGTGCCGACACCGGCCGAGCTTGGCCGAGCACGCTCTCGGCTTGCGGTCGCACTTGCGGGCCGTCGGCAACGGACAGCGGTTGCAAGCGCGCGAGCGGCAAGGGGCGTGTCGCACGCCGCACAGGTTGCCCGCGAACAAACACGTCGCGCGGCACAACGGTCAGGGCTTGCGGGGGCAGGCGACCGGGTGTAACGGTGCGGCGCACGTTGAAGTCATCATCATCGCGCCGGATGGCCGTGCAGCGATTCACGGCGACCAGATAGGCGGGGGTATAGGCATAGGGAGGTCTATAGAGCTGCCCTGGGGCGAGGGGAAACCAGGCTACCGCAGCCGATGCGTTGACCATGTCCGCCGTGAGTGAGCCGCCGCCGATGAACGCCACCAAGGCGGGCGCGTACACCGGGCGCACCGCCACGGGCCCCGGAACCCACGCCCACGATCCCGCAATCCACGCCCAGCGGCCGTAATGGAAGGGGGCGAATCCCCAGGGCTCGTCGGCGATCCAGGTCCAGCCCCAGGGCGGGACCCATGCCCAGTGGCCATCCCGGTACGGAACCCAGCCTGCGGGCACACGCGGAAACCACACGGCGCCGAACGCTGTGTTGTCCTGCCAGGTGCCCCAGTCATCCAGACCTTCGTAACCCGTGACCCAGGGTGAAACGTAGCGGGCCGAGATCGAGGCATCCTCACGCCTGTTGCGCTCGACGACCCAGTGATCGAAGGCATCAAGCGGCGGGTCATTCTCGGCGGCAATGACGGTCAGGTCACGCCCCGCAAAGCGCACCTGCTGTCCCGTCTGCACGGAAGCCGGTGCAGCCGTATCCCCAAAGACAACGGCTTGGCCGTCATGCAGCGTGACCGTGGTGGTGTCGGCGAAAGGGTCCACGTCCAAACGCGCGTCTCCAGCCCCCTCCAACTGCAAGGCAAGGTTGGGTGTGTCCACCTCCACCCGCTGCTGCGATCCGAAGTCACGCACGCGCAGTTCCACAGTGCCTTGTGACAAGGAAAGCTGCATGTCCCGCTCCTGCAGGTCCAGCACGCCAAGCTCGCTTCCCGGGCCGATGCGCACGGCATCCGGTCCAGCCAGGATTTCGGCGCGGCCACCCTGCGGGACCCAAAGCCGGTCCCCCAGGCTGATGGGCCGATTCAGGCTTGCCGCAATCCAGGTCTCGCTGCCTGCGGGCAACAGGCTCACCTGACCCACGAAATTGTCCAGTCGCCCCACGATCGCTGGCGGCTCCTCGGCATGCGCGGCAGGCACCATGCAGGCGAACACAACGGCAAGCAGGCTTGAGGTACGAGCAAACGGGCCCATGGCGGAACTCCAAGTGTCTGATGACACAGTATGAACGCGTTTGGATGGCTTGCGCATGACAGGCGGTGCACGAAACCGGCCAACAATGGCTCGGCGCATGGCTGTGGTAGCCCGACCAACGCTCGTGCGGCACCAGACGGTCGTGTCAGAGCCGCCAGCCAAACACCATGCGGTTTTGAAGCAGGCGGCGCAACGGTGGCAGCATGGCCAGGCCTGCGAGGCAGCCGGCACGGATTGCGGCAGAGCCTGGGGCGTTCCAGGTAAAGCCGCGCGCGAGAAGATCCGTAAGGCCCACCAAGGCAGCGCGGTCCGGGAGGCGGGCGCGGTCGTAGCGCTGCAACAGCGCGTCCAGGTCCTCGTCAGGGTGTGGCGACTGCGCCAGCGTCCATCCGAGCAGTTGCCCCAGGGTCGCAGCGTCGCGCAGCCCGAGGTTCAGGCCTTGACCGGCCACCGGGTGCAGAGTCTGAGCCGCGTTACCCAGTTGCACGATGTGTCCATGGCGTGTGCGCCATTCGGCGTTGAGTCCGAGGGGATAGCCTCCGGCAATTTGCAGCTCCACCACGCGGCCGCACGCCGCGGGCAGAAGGGCCTGCAGTGCAGCGATCTGCGCGTTCTTGTCCGTGTCGCGCAGCACATCGGCCTTGGCGGGTGGGACACACCACACAAGCGCGTAGTCGGCGCCGCGCGGCAATAAAGCCACCGGGCCGTCCGACGTGAAGCGCTCAATCGCCAGGCCTGCATGCGGGCGGTCGCAGCGCACGCGGCCCACCAGAGCGATCTGGTGATAGTCATAGCGCAAGGCCCGTGGTGTCTGGGTGTGGAAGGCGCCGCCTTCGGCGAGTATGGCAAGCGCGTAGGTTGGCGTCGGGGACGCGGCCAGAGGGCTTTGTGTGCGCGCCTGCGTCCCGTCGCCTTCCGCTGACGCCCGACGCAGGAGCACGCCGCCTTCGCCCGGCAGCGCCTGCATGGCCTGGCCGTACCGCACCTCGATGCCTGCTCGCAGCGCGGCGGCCTGCAGCGCGGCGAGCAGCTCCCCATAGCGCAGCGTGTAACCGAGTGCAGGCCACCCGGCATCCTGCGCATTCAGCCACACGCGGGGCAGTGACGCCAGTCCGGGCGCGGCTTGGGAGACATGGATGCGGGTAATGGCGGTTGCCGCGGCATCGGGCCAGGCACCGGCCGCCGCGAGCAACTGCCGGCTGCCTTCGGACAGGGCCAGCACACGCGGATCGGCCAATGCCGTGCCGGGGTCGGGCAGGGCATCAAACACCGTGACGTCCACGCCCGCACCCAGTCGCTGCAGATGCAGGGCCATGCTCAGACCGACAGGGCCCGCGCCGATAATGGCCACGCGCAGCCGCCTGGGGCTCAAACCGGGCGTGTGTCCATCAGCCTGCTCGTGCATGAGCAGATTCGATGGATGGAGGGAAGCCCCGCGCATGGCGTGCCCTGGCATCAGCCCGCTTGCATCCAGTCTTCGATTTCGGCGATGCTCTTGGGCGCCATCGCAGTGAGCACCTCGCAACTGCTGTCACGGATGAGCACGTCGTCCTCGATGCGGATGCCGATATCGTGGAACGCCGCGGGCACGTCCGCTGCGGCGCGGATGTACAGGCCCGGTTCGATGGTCATGACCATGCCCGGGCGCAGGATCCGCGACGCGGGGCGGGTCGTGCCGTCTGGCAGCGTTTGCGGGGCCTCGCCGGGCTCGGTGTACTCGCCGCAATCGTGCACGTCCATGCCCATCCAGTGGCTGGTGCGGTGCATGTAAAAGCGGCGGTACGCGCCCGTGGCGATCACGGCGTCCACGTCAGGCGCGGTGTCGCGCGCCACCAGGCCCGTATCGAGCAGCCCCTGCGCCAGCACGCGCAGCGCGGCATCATGCGGGTCGTGGAAGCGGTTGCCGGCGCGAGAGGCCGCGAGAGCCGCCTCTTGCGCTTCGAGCACGATGGCGTACAGCGCGCGTTGAGGGCCGTAAAAATGGCCGTCTGCGGGAAATGTGCGGGTGATGTCGCTGGCGTACCCATCAAGTTCACAGGCCGCGTCGATCAGCACGAGCTGGCCCGGGTTGACCGGTG
The DNA here is from genome assembly GCA_028870715.1 of Betaproteobacteria bacterium. Lineage (GTDB taxonomy): Bacteria > Pseudomonadota > Gammaproteobacteria > Burkholderiales > Burkholderiaceae_C > Thiomonas_A. The sequence goes on from JAGWOZ010000150.1 coordinate 3,598, forward strand.
CGCAGTCGGCGCGGTAATGCAGGATGCACGCATTGGCCCCCGCGGCAACGATGCTGCCATAGGCCGGCGACTGCGCACCCCCAGCGCGAAAGGCATGCAGCAGTTCGGCCTCGAGGTGGTATTCACGCAGGCCCTCGGACGGCGGCCGACGGCAGCCGCGGGCGCTGGCCTGCATGGCGCGGCGGTGGCCCGCAGCCGAGATGGAGGCGGCGCGGCGGATCACGGACAGCTCCAAGTCGTCCTTGAACAGCCGCATCTCGTCCAGCAGGGCGCACAGGTCATACTGTGCCGCTGGTGTGCGGTGCCCCGCCCGGGACTGGCTGCGCACGGCGGCAAGCCACTGCTCGACGCGGGTCTCGAATCCAGTGTGCACGGCAAAAGGCCACCACACCCCGGCGCGGTCCGCCAGGCGCGGGGGCAGCTCCGCATCAAGCTGGGTCACCGGTCGCGCCGCATCAAAACCAAAGGCTTCGCGTGCCGCGTCCGGGCCGAACCGAACGCCATCCCATATTTCGCGCTCGGGATCCTTGGCACGGCAAAAGAGAGTGCTGTGGCTGTCCCCGTCGGGTTCAACAACCAGGACCAGAACGCTTTGCGGCTCACTGAAGCCCGTCAGGTAATAGAAATAGCTGTCGTGCCGGTACGGATAGTCGCTGTCGCGGTTGCGCATGACCTCGGGCGCCGTGGGGATGATGGCCACACCGCCGCCGGCTCGCGCCATCTGCGCGGCGAGGCGTGCGCGGCGTTCTGCACAGCGGGCGATGAGGGTGGCGTCTGGATGGTTCATGGGTCGGTGCAAATTTCAGGTCTCAGCTTAGTCCCAAGCGCATTGGCCTGACGCCAGGGTGGGATGCTCGCGTTCGCAGTTCGGCGTCCAGGCTGGCAAGTTGCTCCGGCGTGCCGATGTTGTGCCACACGCCATTGAAGTGTTCGCCGCTGACGCGTCCCGCATCCACCTCGGCGTACATCCACGGAAAGAGTTTCCATGCCTGACGCGCCGGTTGCGTGGCGAACAAGTCAGGGTGGAACACACCGATGTTGCCATAGTTGAACAGGCGGTGCCCCAGCCTGTGCACGCGGTTGTCGGGGCCCAGCGCCATGTCGCCGCCGGGATGGTGGGGCGGGTTGTCGGTGAGCACGAAATGCGCGGTGGTGGCTTGCGGGTTGGCCGCAATGCGTGCTGCAGCAGCCTGCAAGCGGGCGTAGTCATAGTCCGTGTAGATATCGCCGCTTACCACGATGAAGGGCGCGTGGTCGCGGCCTTCCAGCAGCGGCAGGGCCGTGGCGATGGCCCCGCCCGTCTCGTAGGCGTCCTCGGGCTCCTCGGAGTACACAATGTGCACTCCCAAGGCGCTGCCGTCGCCAAGCGCTGCAGGAATCTGCCCGCCAAGCCAGCCGGTATTGACGACAAACTCGCTGACTCCCGCATGGCGCAGTCGCTCGATTTGCCAAACGATGAGGCTTTTGCGGGCAAGGAGCAGCAGCGGTTTGGGCGTCTGATCCGAAAGCGGTCGCATGCGCGACCCCCGCCCAGCCGCGAGAATGAGGGCGCGCATCAAAACGTGTAAGCCGTCTGTACGGCCAGTCCCTGGAGGCGGTCGAGAAGGCGCAGCAGGGGGGCGAACTCGCGGTAGCGTGCAGCCACCGCCCGGACATAGCCCATGACGGTGGGCAGTTCAGCCAGATAGTCGGCCTTGCCGTCACGGTAAAACAGGCGCGCAAAAATACCGAGCACTTTGAGGTGGCGCTGCAGCCCCATCCATTCAAAGTCGCGGTAAAAGACCGAGAAGTCTGTGTCCACCGGCAGGCCCGCTTTGCGGGCCTGCTCCCACCAGCGGATAGCCCAGTCGAGCTGCTGTTCCTCGGGCCAACTGATGTAGGCGTCGCGCAGCAGCGAGACCAGGTCGTAGGTGATGGGGCCACGCACGGCGTCCTGGAAGTCCAGCACGCCCGGGTTGCCCAGATCCTGGTCCGCTTCGAGCACCATCAGGTTGCGGCTGTGGTAGTCGCGGTGGACGAGCACGCATGGCTGGGCCAGGTTGTTGGCCAGGAGCGCATCGAAAACGCCCTGCAGGGCGTTGCGCTCGGCCACCGAGAGCTCCGCGCCAACGTGGCGGGTCACATACCACTGGGGGAAGAGCTCGAGCTCGGCGCGCAGCCGGCTTGCATCGTACAGGGGGAGGTCGGGTGCGCCGATGCCCTGGAGGCGCACAAGCGCGGTCAGCGCATCACGCATGAGCGCATCGCAGCGTGGCAGGTTGCCTTCGGCGCGCGCGGCCTGCAAGGCTTTGAGATAGGTGGTGGAGCCAAAGTCGCTCAGCAGCACCAGACCGAGTTCGACGCTGCTGGCCAGGATTTTCGGTGCGGAAAGCCCGCCCGCCCTCAGCAGTGTGGCAACCCGCAGGAAAGGCTCGATATCCTCACGGCCAGGGGGCGCATCCATGACGATGAGCGTGGTTGCCAGCGGCTTTTGCGTGTGCACGCGGAAATAGCGCCGAAAGCTGGCATCGCTTGACGCGGGCTGCAGGGTCGCAGCATCGGCATGCAGGCCGGCCGGTGCCGTGGCGAGCCACGTGCAAATGGCCTGGAGGCGGGCATCGGCAGCACCACCTGCATCCAGCGACTCGATGCCGGCTGGGGTCTCGGGTAGTGGCGCGGGTTGGGTTCGGTCAGCTGGTGCGGGTGGGAGGTCGGCCATGGAAGCGTGAAGGATTGCGGGCGTGCGCCCAGCCGTTGGGGTGGGCTTCCTATAATCGCCAAGAATTTTAGGCTGCGGCAGCATGCTCGGGTCCTGCAGCCGGCCGTGATGATTCGGGCAGGTTCGCGCCGCGGGCCTGCGGATTTGTTGTGAGCCCTGCAGCATCCGCGTCCTGCCGCATTTTCCCACTATCGGCCCGCCCTCGCCGTTTCTATCGCCTTCCCAGTGCCCATCGTTTCGTCGACCCCGACCCGCCTGCCGTGCCGCACGCGGCTGCGACCGCGGCTGATCGTGGTGGCGCTGGGCATGGCGTTGGCGGAGGTGGCGCCGGTGCGGGCGCAGCAGGCCGAGCCCGCACCGGCTGAACATCTGCAACTGGTGCCCACCCCAATACTGGCCGAGCGCCTCTCACCCGAGGCGCAAGTGCGCGAGCCGGTTTTTATCTGGGCTGACCAGCTCACAGGGCAGACCGATATCGAAGTCAATGCTCGCGGCAAGGTGGAATTGCGCAAGCACAGCGTGGTCCTCAAGGCTGACCGATTGCACGACGACCTGGTGCGCAACACGATTGACGCGCAGGGCAACGTTCGCATCATCCGTGACGGCAATGTGTTCAGCGGACCGAGTCTGCGGTTCAACCTGGATACCTACGCCGGGCAGATGCCCGATGCGCACTATTACTTCAATCGCACCCAGGGCCATGGCCAAGCCGACGTGGTGACGTTTCTCAGTCGCAACGTGGTCAGCGCCGAGAACGCGACCTACACCACCTGCACGGCAAGCCCCGCCGACTGGTTCGTGCAGGCCACGCATCTCAACCTGGATCTCGGTGACAACACGGGTGTGGCGCGCAACGGGCGCGTAGTGTTCAAGGGGGCCACCATCCTGCCGCTTCCTTACGCCAGTTTCCCGCTCACGGACGCACGCAAATCGGGGTTCCTGCCTCCAACCATCGGCATCGACAGCCAGAATGGACTGGATTACGCGCAGCCTTATTACTGGAACATTGCGCCCAACTATGACGCGACCCTTACCCCGCACCTGCTGCTGCGCCGCGGGTTCATGGGCAGTGCCGAAGTGCGGTGGCTGCAGCCAAGCTTTGCCGGCACCAGTTACCTTGACTACATGCCTTCGGACAGCAACACGGGCGGAGCGCAGCGCTGGGCGGCGGTGTTTCAGCAAGGCGGCACGCTCGCGCCCAGGGTCAGCTACGGGCTGAATCTGCAGCGTGTGTCCGACAACAACTGGTGGCGGGACTTTGGTGGCGTGGACCCCGTTATCGCCGCAAACCGTACCCTTCCGCAGCAAGGCCAGATCACGTGGAGCCAGGACAATGGATCGTTGCAAGCGAGCTTCAACAGCTGGCAGACTCTGCAAAGCGACGTGTCTCCGATCGGCGTGCCTTACAACGTTCAGCCACGGCTGTACGGCACTTGGCACAGTCCCAATTACACGGGACTGCAGTGGCAGATTGCCACCGAGGCGGCACGGTTCACGAACTCCACACCGGGCCTGCTATCGGGTGACAGGTTGTATATCAATCCGAGTGTGTCCCGGCCCTTCATTGCCCCCCAGGGCTTCATTACCCCCAAGCTGGCCTTCAACAGCACCTACTACAACACCGATTCGCCCATGGCCGACGGCGTCAGTTCGAGCGTGCGTAATGTGCCCACGTTCAGCCTGGACTCGGGGTTGGTCTTCGAGCGCAACACGCACCTGTTCGGGCGCAGCCTCGTTCAGACCCTCGAGCCCCGTCTGTATTATGTCTACACGCCCTACCGCAATCAACAGGACCTGCCGAACTTTGACAGTGCACCCCTCGGCCTGAACCTGTCCACAATCTATACGGACAACGTATTCTCGGGCAGCGACCGCATTGCGGATGCGAACAACCTGACCGGCGGGGTCAGCACCCGTTTTCTCGATCCCCAAAATGGAACGGAGTACGCCCGCCTGACGCTGGCGCAACGGGTGCTCCTGCGGGAGCAACGGGTAACGCTGACGGGCAACCCGGTTGCCGCTGGCCTGAACGACACCTATGCACTGGCGAGCCTGGCGATTTCGCCAAACTGGAGTGCGACGTCAGGGGTGGATTACAACTTGCGGGGCCGGCAACTGGTGCAGGGCGCGCTGACAGCGCAGTGG
>JAGWOZ010000151.1 GCA_028870715.1 Betaproteobacteria bacterium
GAGATGGACGAGATGAAGTTCGACATGTCGGGTGCTGCCGCAGTGCTGGGTGCGTTTGAGGCGATCGCCCGCCTGAAGCCGAAGCTTAATTTGGTGGGCCTGATTCCGGCGACCGAGAACATGCCCGGTGGTCGCGCGGTCAAACCGGGCGACGTGGTCACCAGCATGTCAGGGCAGACCATCGAGATCCTCAATACCGATGCCGAAGGTCGTCTGATTCTGTGTGATGCGCTGACGTACGCCGAGCGTTTCAAGCCCGCCAGCGTGGTGGATGTGGCCACGCTCACCGGTGCCTGCGTCATTGCCCTCGGGCACGTTCACAGCGGCTTGTTCAGCCCGGACGACGCACTGGCTGAGTCTTTGCTCAAGGCGGGAAGACTGGCTCAGGACAGTTGCTGGCGCATGCCCCTGGGCGACGACTATGCAGACGGACTCAAGACCCACTTCGCCGACGTCGCCAATGTTGCCGGGCGGCCGGCGGGCAGCATTACGGCGGCCTGCTTCCTGCAGCGATTTGCAAAGGATTACCGCTGGGCCCATCTGGACATCGCTGGCACAGCCTGGAAAAGTGGTGCGGCCAAGGGTGCGACGGGTCGGCCCGTGCCGCTGCTCGTGCGGTATTTGCTCGGAACCGTCGAGCCGGACAACAAGGCATGACGCAAGTGGAGTTCCGCGTTGGCGTGGCCGATCCCTTGGCCTATGTCTGCGGTCTTTTGCGCGTCGCGGCGGGGAAGGGGGCCAGACTTGTCGTGCGTGTCGATCCGGCTTTGGTGGACACGCTCGACGTGCGGCTGTGGACCTTTTCGCAGCTCGATTTTCTACCCCATTGCCGCGCCGGTGATTCACTCGAGGCGCGTACCCCGATCGTGCTGACCGACGAAGCCGATGTGTCGCGATTTGGCGAGCGTGATTGTTTGGTCAATCTTGCGGCAGCGCCTGCTGGGGGCTGGCAGGCGCTGCCCCGAGTCATCGAAGTGGTCGGTGCAGCGCCAGCCGAAAAGCAGGCCGGGCGCCAGCGCTTTCGCGCCTATCGGAGTGTGGGGTGCGAGCCCACGACCATGGAGGTTGATGTATGACACCCGTAATCCCCGATCGTCTGCCGGTCTTGACGGACATCATCGACGGCGAGGAGGCTCCTGCCCGATTGTCGCCAGTGAGTGCGGGCCAAGCCGAGGAGGAGAATCGTCCTGCGAGCGCACAGAACCCTGTTGCACCAGGGTCTTCGCCATCTGCGGGGGTGGCCGCGTCTGCCATCGCGCAGTCCGCAGCCCGACGCGAGATCCTGAAGCCCGAAATCGACTGGCTCCAAAGTGGCTGGCCAGATGAGGTCGTCGCTGCGCATTTGCGCGCCCAGATCGCAGCTGGCGTGCCGCGGCTTCAGGAGCAGTTGCATGCCGATCTCGCGCAGCGCCTGGGTCACGAACTTGAATCGCAGATCCGGGATTCGCTGGCCCACAAGCTCGATGATCTCGCCCGAGCGCTGGCCATCGAGCTTCAGCCTGCATTGCTCGACCTTGCCCATGCCGCGGTGGACGCCGTGCTGGCGCCGACCCCCAAAGCGCAGCCCTGAACACAATCGGTGGTCGGGCGAGTGTTGGTTTGCGCATACGGCGCGCGGATGAAAAGTTTCCGTTGATTTGCAAGTTTTGTAACTAACGGTCGCTGCCGATATTGTCCGCGAGCTCTCGGGCCTCCGTGTAAGCTGGGCACGTTGGCCGCGCAAGCCCCGGTCTTCGGGGGTTTCGAAAGGGTGCAACATGGCGCGAAATTGCTCTGTTCATTTCAGCTTGTTTCCGTTAACGTATGCCTCCGTTGGGAATTCCCGACTTAAAGCTACTTTTATATCCTTTCTGGAGGCTCATTCATGAAGCTGAAATATGCCCTTCTGGGCTTGTCCCTGGCAATTGGCACCGCGTATGCGGCGGACGACGTGACCGTGACCATCGGCAGCGCAGCGCCGATGTCGGGGCCGCAGGCTTCGTTCGGCCAGGACAACACCAATGGTGTGCGCATGGCCATCAACGATCTGAACAAGCAGAACATCGTGATCGGCGGGAAGAAGGTGATTTGGAAAATCGACGCTCAGGATGACCAGGCGGACCCGAAGCAGGCGACAACGATTGCGCAGAAGTTCGTGGACGAAAAGGTCAACGGCGTCGTGGGTCACCTGAACTCCGGTTGCACGTACCCAGCGTCACGGATTTACAACAACGCGGGCATTCCGGACATTACGCCGTCGTCCACCGATCCCAAGATCGCCGAGCAGGGTTTCAAGACCTTCTTCCGCATCATTGCCAATGACAACGCGCTGGGCGCCGGCTTGGCCAACTACGCCAAGACGGAACTCAAGGCGAAGACCGTGGCTGTGATCGACGACCGTACTGCCTACGGCCAGGGCGTTGCCGACGTGTTCAGCAAAACGGCCAAGAAGGACGGCTTGAAGGTGCTCGATCGTGAGTTCACGAACGATAAGGCCACGGATTTTTCTGCCATCCTGACCAAGATCAAGTCGATGAATCCTGACGTCATTTTCTATGGCGGCATGTATAGCCAAGCTGGCCCCATGTTGCGTCAGATCCAGCAACTCGGCATCAAGGCCAAGTTCATGGGTGGCGATGGTATTTGCGCGCCCGAGCTGGCCAAGCTGGCTGGCGACGCAGCCAACATCACCATCTGCGCCGAGGGCGGCTCGCCCATCTCCCAGATGCCTGGTGGCGATGCATGGAAGAAGCGTTATGACGCCGAGTTCGGGGCAAGCGCGTTCCAGATCTATTCGCCCTATTCCTATGATGGAACGATGGTGTTGGCACATGCCATGATGAAGGCCAATTCCGTCGATCCGGCGAAATATCTGCGCTACATTCAAAAGATCGACTACAACGGCGTCACCAAGAAAGACATTCATTTCGAAGCTGACGGCAATTTGGCCGCTCCGACCATCACCCTGTCGACGTTCGACAATGGCGTGAAGAAGGTGGTTGCGGTCGAATCTGTGAAGTAAAGCCTCTTCATGCCTGTGCCGGTGGTGCATCCGCCACTGGCGCAGGCATGGCTTTGATGCGTCGAACGCCCTTGCCAGGGCGTTTTTTCATTGGGCTCCCCAAGAGCATGCGTTGGACATCATGAGCAAGGCATTTACACGCGAAGACAGCGCAACCGAGGAAGACGACGAGGAACCGCGCCTTCCGAAGCTACCGCCAGGGAGCAAGAATTACATCACCCCGGCGGGCTATACACGCCTGCGCGATGAACTTAAGGCGTTGATCGAGCGCGATCGTCCGCAAGTGGTCGAAATCGTCTCATGGGCGGCGTCCAATGGCGACCGTTCGGAAAATGGCGATTACATCTATGGCAAGAAGCGCCTGCGCGAGATTGACAGGCGCATTCGCTTCCTCACCAAGCGCCTGGATCTGGCCGAGGTGGTCGACCCATCGCGCCAGCACGGCAACACCCAAGTTTTTTTCGGCGCCACAGTGCGGTACGTCGAAGATAACGGCGCCGAGCGTCGGGTCACCATCGTGGGTGCAGACGAGGTCGATCTCGAGCGCGGGCACATCAGCTGGGTTTCGCCGGTGGCCAGGGCCTTGCTCAAGGCTCGCGAGGGTGATGTGGTCAGTTTGCCCACGCCTGGAGGCGTGCTGCAGATTGAGGTCGTGGAGGTGCGCTACCCGGCACCCTAAGTCGTCTCAATGAGGGCCGCGAGCCTTGCCGCGGGAGGCACGAACGACGAATTTGTGAGCGCGCACCGCGCGCAAAATGTCGGCGAGATGCTTACGGTCGCGCACCGCGATAATGAAACGCAATTCAATGGTTGGTTGGCCCGCGTCATCGTCCATCGTGACGTGGATGATGTCGGCATCGTGTTCGCTGATGGCCGCCGCAAGCTTCGCCAGCACGCCCTTTCCGTTGCTGACGACAACCGACATCCCGACCTGATACAAGCCTGTCACTGTTGACGACCAGCTGAGGTCGATCCAGCTGCGTGGGTGCTTCTGAAACAGGCGGCGAGCTTGAGGGCAGTCCTGCTGGTGCACGGTCAGGCCTTCGCCCTTGCCCAGATAACCCAGAACGGCATCGCCAGGTATCGGGTGGCAGCAATCGGCATAGTGCACCGAGGCGCCTTCGGTGCCGTCGAGCTGGAGGGCCGTGCGTGTCACAGGATCAGTCGCGCCATGCGTCCCGCCATTGGAAGCGGGGGACGAAGCGGACCCTGCTTCGTCCGGGGAGCGCGGACCCGACGCGCCGTATGCCTCGCCGTATTGCATTTGCACGCGCTTCGCGACAATGTCGGCCACGCGCTTGCCCAAGCCGATATCGCCAAAGAGTTCTTCCTGGCTCTTGTTACCGCTCCAATGCAGCAGCCGGCTCCAATTCGCGGCGCTTAAGTCTTCGAGGCGCAGGCCCAGTTGTGTCAACGCGCGGCTGAGCAATCGCTTGCCAAGATCCTGCGACTCGGCCTGCTGGCCAACCTTGATCTCATGCCGGATCTTCGAGCGGGCGCGTCCTGTGCGCACGAAACTCAGCCAATTCGGATTCGGCCGGGAATGCGGCGCCGTCACGATTTCCACGACATCACCGCTGTGGAGCTCGGTGCGCAACGGAACCAACTCCCCATTGACCTTGGCGGCGACCGTCTGGTTGCCAAGATCGGTATGCACGGCGTATGAAAAATCCACGGGCGTGGCCCCGCGCGGCAACGCCAGGATGCGCGATTTGGGTGTGAATACGTACACGGCGTCGGGCGCAAGATCAACCTTTACTGTTTCAATGAACTCGGCGGCGTCGCGGTTTTCATTTTGAATGTCCAGAAGGGACTGGAGCCAGGCCGCGGTGCTGACTTGTGCAATCGCCTCCACGCCATTGCTCGTCTTGTACAGCCAGTGTGCGGCCACGCCGCTTTCCGCCACACGGTGCATCGCCTCCGTGCGAATCTGAAACTCGACTGGCGCGCCCGTAGGGCCAATCAGTGTGGTGTGCAGCGACTGGTAGCCATTGAGCTTGGGAATGGCAATGAAGTCTTCGAATTTGCCCGGCATGGGCTTGTACTGGGCATGCAGCACGCCCAGGGCGCGATAGCAGTCCAAGACTTCAGGCACGATCACACGAAAGCCGAAGATGTCTTGCACATGCGCAAAGGAGCGATGTTTGCGCTGCATCTTTCGGTAAATCGAATACAGGGTCTTCTCGCGCCCGTACAGGTGCACGGATATGCCGGCGTCTGCAAAAGATTTGGTGGTCGCGGCCAGGATCTTGTCGATCAGGTCGCGCCGGTTGCCGCGGGCGACCTTGAGCGCTTGGCTCAGCACCGCATAGCGCATCGGGTGACCGTGTTGAAAACCCAGATCCTGCAATTCGCGGTACACCTGATTGAGCCCCAGCCGGTAGGCGATGGGGGCGTAAATATCCATCGTTTCGTTTGCGATGCGGCGGCGCTTCTCCGGGGCCATGGCGGCCAGCGTGCGCATGTTGTGCAGGCGGTCGGCAAGCTTGACCAGAATGACGCGGATGTCGCGCGCCATCGCCAGCAACATCTTGCGAAAGCTCTCGGCCTGGTTTTCCTCGCGATTGGAAAACTGGATCTTGTCGAGCTTGGTCAGCCCGTCCACCAGCACGGCAACGGTCGCGCCAAAGTGCTCGACGAGTTCCGCTTGGGTAATGCCCTTGTCTTCGGCCGTGTCATGAAGCAAGGCGGCCATCAAGGCCTGGGTGTCGAGTTTCCAGTCGGCGCAGATCTCAGCGACCGCCACCGGGTGGGAAATGTAAGGTTCACCGCTTGCACGGTATTGTCCGAGGTGCGCGGCGTCCGCGAAGCGATACGCGTTGCGAATCAACTGCAGGTCGCCCTCGGGCAGATACGCCGATATCTTGTCAAGCAATCCAGCCAGGCTGACCGCAGCTGGCTTGTCGAGCGGCATGCTCAGCGCGGTGTCAGCGGCTGCGCTCGAATCCGGAGGCACGTCCGCGTGCTGGGGAGGTTTGCGCCTGACGACAGGGCGGTTGCGGGGTGCCGGGTTGCTGCCGGTCACGGGCGGGCGGCTTTGCATGACGTAGGCTCATCAGGAACACCGCGCACCCAGATGCCGTCGTCGCGCTCAGGCGGGGACGCGCTTGAGCATTTCGATGCCAACCTGACCGGCAGCGATCTCACGAAGCGCCGTCACCACGGGCTTGTCGCGGCTATCAACCTTCGGTGTGTGACCCTGAGCGAGCATCCGCGCGCGGTAGGTGGCAGCCAGTACGAGCTGGAATCGGTTAGGGATCTTTTCCAGACAGTCTTCGACGGTGATACGGGCCATGGCAGTTCCAGTGAAAGTCAGAGCAAGCGACTCAGTCAATGCCGAGCGCCTTGAATACTTCGGGATGAGCGCGGTGCTGTGCCGCGTAGCGCAACCGTTGCGCGACCACGATGGCCTGCAAGTCGCGCAGCGCGTGGGATATATCGTGGTTGACGATTATAAAGTCGAACGTCGAGGCATGTGGAATTTCAACCCGGGCCTCGCGCAGACGCCGGGCGATAACCTCCGGGGCATCTTCGCCACGTCGCTTGAGCCTTGCTTCGAGCTCTTCGAACGAGGGCGGCAGGATGAATACGCTCACGGCGTTGCTGAACTGCCGCTTGACCTGTTCGGCGCCCTGCCAATCGATCTCCAGCATGACATCCACGCCCTGAGCCATGCGCTGCTGAAGCCAATGGCGCGAGGTCCCATAAAGATTGCCATGGACCTCTGCCCATTCGAGGAAGTCGCCGGCCCCGATGCGGCGCTGGAACTCGTCACGATCGACGAAGCAATATTCTCGACCATCCTCTTCCTGTCCTCGCGGGGGACGCGTCGTGTAGGAGATGGACAGTTGAATGCCCTTGTCCTTGGACAGCAGCTTGCTCACCAGGCTGGATTTGCCGGCCCCACTTGGAGCGGCGACGACGAACAAATTGCCCGGGAAGTCCATGCGCTGTCGTATTGGGGCTAGGGTTGAGAACGGAGGAGGATCGGTGAGGGCACAGAAAGACGTGTTGGTCCGGCCAGCGCTGCCGGTGCCTTGCTATTCGAGGTTTTGCACCTGCTCGCGCATTTGCTCGATGCAGACCTTCATGTTGACAGCCAACTCGCTGAGTTCGAGCACGGCGGATTTGGAGCCCAGGGTATTGGCTTCCCGATGCAGTTCCTGAATCAGAAAATCCAACCGTTTGCCCACTTCCCCACCAGTTTCGAGTACCGCGCGTATGGCATCAAGATGGGATTGTAGGCGGCTGATTTCCTCGGCCACGTCCACGCGCAGAGCGAACGCCGTGGTTTCCTGCAGAAGGCGATCCTGGACCGCCTCCGGATTTGCGCCTCCGCCCAGGGTCGCCAGCGCGTCCCTCCAACGGGTCATAAAGCGTTCCTGCTGCCGAAGCACGGCCTGCGGCGCCACGCTTTCAGCTGCACGTGCCCATTGCTGCAGTTGATCACAACGCTCCAGCAGGAAACTGCGAAGGCGATCCCCTTCGGCCGCGCGCGCCTTCTGAAGCCCCTGTAACGCCCCTTCGAGGGCCTGCTGCAACGTGTTCGCCAATGCGGTCGCATCTCTAGAGGGCTGTTGCTGCTGTGCCGCGCCAAGGCGCCATACATCCGCCACGGAGAGGCTGCGCAGGTGCGGTGCACGCTGCAGCAAGGCGGCTTCGGCTTGAAGCAATGACTCGACAATTTGCAGATCGGGCAGCGTCTGCGCGCATTGGCCCTCATCCAGATTGACCCGGCATTCCACCTTGCCACGGCGCAGTTCGCGAGTCAGCGAGGCACGGACAGTGGCTTCGCTTGCGCGCAGTTCGTCAGGCAGACGGAGCAACAAATCCAGAAAGCGGCTGTTCACACTGCGCAACTCGACGCGTATCGTCAGGGGTGTCGCTGAGCCCGGAACGGGCAGCCCGACCTCGGCGTAACCGGTCATGCTATAAAGTAATTTCACTCGATGCTCCTTGGTCGAACGCCGCATTTTTTCATAATGTGGCGAGCGAGCCAGCATTCCTTCCGCAGGGCAGTCCTGCCATTGTCAATCGACATGTCCAAAGCCAAGCCAGCACCTCTTGAACCCGATACGCAGGTCGGGGGCTACCGAATTCTGCGCAAGCTGGCCAGCGGTGGATTTGGCGTGGTCTACCTCGCCCTCACGGCGGATGGCCAGCGCGTGGCCATCAAGGAGTACTTGCCGGCATCCTTGGTGGAGCGAGCGGCGGGTGAGATGGTGCCCATTGCGCACCCTGAGAAATTGGCGCTATACCGTCTGGGGCTGAAGAGCTTCTTTGAAGAAGGCCGGTCGCTGGCGCAGATCTCGCATCCCAGTGTCGTTGGTGTGCTGAATTTCTTCCGGGAAAATGAAACGGTCTACATGGTGATGAATTACCTGGAGGGCTC
>JAGWOZ010000384.1 GCA_028870715.1 Betaproteobacteria bacterium
GCGCGGCACCCTTGCCCTACACGCTGGGCGGGCTGCAGAAGGCCGCCAGCAGCCGTCTGGGCCTGTCCGCCAAGGACACGTTGGCCGCGGCGCAGGAACTCTACGAAGCCAAGATCACGACCTACCCGCGCACCGACTGCCCCTATTTGCCGCTGGAAATGCACGGCGATGCGGCTGGCGTTCTGAACGCCATTGGCGGCTCGGACATTGCGGGGATCGACCCCGCGCGCAAGCATGCGGCCTGGAACACCGCCAAGGTCGAGGCGCATCACGGCCTCATCCCGACCGGGCAGAACCCCGATGCGGCCAGCCTGTCGGCCAATGCCAAACGCGTGTTCGGTCTGATCCGCGAGTCCTACATCCGCCTGTTCATGCCGCCCGAGAAATTTGAGACGCGGGAAGCGATTTTCGACATTGACGGGCTGACGTTCCGCGCTGCGGCACGCATGGCGCTCGATCCCGGCTGGACGAAGCTGGGCAGCAAGGATGAAGACGAGGGGCAAGAGGAAGGCGAGGCTCAAGGCACGCTGCCCGATCTGCGAGAGGGCGAGGCCCGTACCTGTGAGCGCGGCGAGGTCGTCGCCAAGCGCACCACGCAGCCCAAGCCCTACACCGACGGCACGCTGATTGCCGTCATGACGGGCGTGCATAAGCTGGTCACCGACCCGAAACTCAAGGCGCGCCTGAAGGAGACTTCGGGGCTGGGCACTGAGGCGACCCGGGCATCGATGATCGAGGTGCTCATCACCCGCGAGTACGCCGAGCGCAGCAAGAAAGAGATCAGGCCGACACCTCGCGGCGTGCAGTTGATCGACATGCTGCGCAAGGTGGCGCCTGATCTGGCCGACCCTGGCTATACAGCACTGCAAGAGGATGCTTTGGCGGACATCGCGGCAGACCGCGCGCCTCTGGCTGCGTTCATGCAGGCGCAGGTGGATGCCACGCGGGAGTTTTCGCGGACGCTGCTGGACGGCAAGTTGACGGACAGCCAAATGGTCATGCATGCCTGCCCGGCCTGTGGCGGCAGTCGCTGCGCAAAACTCAAAAGCAAGGCCGGGAACGCCTATCACCGCTGCATGGACTGCCAGGCTGCCTTCGGCGATGACGGCGGCAAGCCGGGCAAGCGGTTCGAGGATAGACCTCAGGGCGATGGCGCACAGAAAACATCGAGCGCGTCGAGCGCTGCCGCCACCGGCCCGAAGTGCCCGACCTGCAAGAAGCCGACGTTCAAAAACGAAACCAAGACCGGCAAGGTGTACTACCGCTGCGGCGGGTGCAAGGGCGCCTGGTGGCCGGATCGTAAGGATGAAGGAAAGCTCGGCACGAAGTGGGGCCTATGAAATGAGTAACGACGAGAGTAACGGAGATTCCGGTCTCTGTGGAGAGTTTGAGGATTCCGGCTGGTTTCTCGGCACGCTTGCTGCCGTTGCCATCATCGCGTCCGCGGCGCTGGTGGCAAGCGTCTGGTTCGGTATGCTGGGTGGAGCCGCGAAATGACGCCC
>JAGWOZ010000152.1 GCA_028870715.1 Betaproteobacteria bacterium
CAGGATGCGGCCGGAGAAGGGATGCAACCGCCCCCCAACGATATCCTGCTCGGATCGCCGCACCTGGCTGCGTACGCTTTCAGGCACGGCAACACCGAAGGGCGCGAGTTTCACGAAGCCCTGAGCGATGCCATCCCAGACACTCTGCGGGCGCCAGCGCCCCGCCAGCACGTTCTGCGCTGTACGCACGTTAAAATCACCCCAATGCAAGGTTACAGCCGTCAACTGGGCGCGCGGAGCGAATGCCGCCTCGTCGCTGCAGTAGCCGACGGCCCAACAACCCCTCTCCTCGGCGATCTGCACGGCCGCAGGCGAGTTCGTGTGGTGCGTGAGCACGTCAGCCCCCTGCCCCACCAGGGCGCGCGCCGCGTCCGCCTCGCGCCCTGGGTCGTACCACGTATTTACCCAAACGACTTTCATGCGCGCTTGAGGGTTCACCGACCGCATGCCCAAGGTGAAGGCGTTGATGCCCTGAATGACCTCGGGGATCGGAAATGGCGCCACCATGCCGGCCACGCCAGTGCGGCTCATATGGCCGGCGACCATGCCAGACAGGTACCGCCCTTGATAGAACCGCCCGTTGTAGGCACCCACATTGGCGGCGAGCTTGTAGCCTGAACATTGCTCGAAAACCGTGCGCGGAAAATTGCGCGCTGCGCGCATCACGGGTTCCATGTAGCCGAAGCTGGTGGTGAAGATCAGTTCCTCGCCTTGATGCGCAAGCTCGCTCACGACGCGCTCGGCATCCGGCCCTTCCGGCACATTGGCGACAAATCGGCTGTGCACTGCGCGGCCAAGCACCCGCTGCATGTGCAGCCGTCCCCGATCGTGCTGTGCTGTCCAGCCCGTCGCCCCGACGGGGGTGACATAGACAAATGCCACGCGCAATGGGGCACCGCGCACGACGGCGCGTGGCTGGCTCACCGATGGCGTGGAATTCTGCGCCCGCGCCCAGGGCGCGGAAGCGCAGGCGCTCGCCAGGCCAACGAGCAGTTGCCTGCGACTGAGGTTTTGCACCATGGTTATCCTCGACATGGCTCCCAAAACGAGCGCCGCCGGCGGCAGGGAGCTGCTCCGCCGCGGATCAGCGCTCTATTGTAGAAACCGCAGTGGGCATGGCTGAACCCAAGCAGGCCGCGCCATCGGGGCGATCCGCAGCCGCGGTGGCCGGAACATCCAATGACATGGGAACGATTCGAACGGGGCAAGCGTCGGGCAGGTCCGCGCGTTTTCGTGTCGATGCCCCGCATGCACGTGATCGGTGCCTCCTTGACTAAGGGGCGCCACTCGGGATCGGCAAAGGCGCAGGGGCTGCGCCACGCGTCGGCCGATGGCCGCCGCGTCGCCACACCGTTGCCGCGCGGCCTCCCCGAGAGCATGCCCCGCTATTTGCCTGGCACCTGGCCTTCCACGCCCTTGACGTAGAAGTCAATGCCATGCAGGAACTTGTCGTCGCCAATGGCACCCGCCGCCAGCACTGTGGCGCCGTTCTGGCCGAGGATCGGGCCTTGCCAAATATGGAAACTGCCGTTTTTGAGTCCGGCCTTGACCATCGCCACGCGCTTGCGAATGGCCGCGGGTACTGCAGGATTGATCGAAACCAAGTCGATCGCGTCGTGACGCACGCCCCACCAGATCTGTTCGGGCTTCCACGTACCCGCAAGCACTTTGCCCGTTTCGTCCACGTACACCGGGGTCCAGTTGATGACGGCCGAAGCCAGATGCGCCTTGGGACCAAACTTGGCCATGTCGCTGTCCCAGCCGAAGGCATATTTACCGAGCTTCTCAGCGGTCTCCAGCACTGCGGGCGAGTCGGTGTTCTGAAAGAGCACGTCGGCGCCCTGGTTGACCAACGAGGTGGCCGCCTCGGTTTCCTTCGGCGGATCGAACCACTTGTTCACCCAAACCACTTTGGTCTTGATCTTTGCGTTGACAGACTGCGCCCCCAAGGTAAAGGAGTTGATGTTGCGCAACACCTCCGGAATGGGCACCGACCCCACGACGCCCAGCACGCCAGTCTTGCTCATCCCACCGGCCACGACACCAGCCATGTACGCGCCCTCATAGGTACGCGCGTCGTAGGTTCCAACATTGGCTGCCGTTTTGTAGCCCGTGGCGTGCTCAAACCTCACCTTGGGGAAGTCACGCGCCACGCGCAACACCGACTCCATGAACCCAAAACTGGTGGCGTAGATCAACTCATTACCCTGCTGGGCCAAGTCGCGCAAGACGCGCGCTGCATCAGGCCCCTCGGGCACATTCTCGACGAACTGGGTCACAACCTTGCCGCCAAAATGGGCCTGCATGGCCTTGCGCGCCTGGTCATGCGCGTAGCTCCAGCCGGCGACGCCCACGGGGCCGACATAGATGAAACCGACTTTGAGCGGGCTGGCGCTGCGCGCAAGCGCGGGCAGCCCGGCAGCACTGGCAGCCAGTGCCGCCCCAAGATAACGAATGCGATCCCTGTTTTGCATGATGCGAGTTCTCCGATGGTTGTGACAGCAAACTGTATACACGTTTCGTGCCTGGGTGAACGGCACCCGCTTGCCGGGCATCCCCTGGTCAGGCCGGTGCGGCGTCGAGCCACGCTCAGGCCGCCGGGCGGAACACCTTACCGAGAGACGCCGGCATGTTGATCCGAATCCAGGTCGGGTTGCGTGAGATCAGCGCCAGCACAACGATGGTGGCGAGATAGGGCAGCATTGACAGCAATTGCGCAGGCACCTGCACGCCGCGCCCCTGCAAGTAGAACTGCAGCATGGTCACGCCACCAAACAGGTAAGCGCCCAGGAGTACGCGCGCAGGCCTCCAGGTTGCGAACGTGGTCAGTGCAAGAGCGATCCAGCCACGCCCCGCCGTCATCCCCTGCACCCACATCGGCGTGTAGATGACCGAGAGGTAAGCCCCTGCAATGCCGCATAACGCGCCGCCGACCATCAGGGCAGCCAGGCGGATGCGACGCACCGGATAGCCCAATGCATGGGCGGACTCAGGCGCCTCGCCCACTGCGCGCAGCACGAGCCCCGCGCGAGTGCGGTGCAGAAACACGTGAATGCCCCAGGCAAACAGCATCGTCGCGTAGACCATGAGATGGTGCGAAAACAGCGCAGCCCCAAAAAAGGGCAGATCCGACAGCCACGGGATGTGAACGTGGCCGAAGGGTGCCAAGTTACGACCAACGTCATTCATCCCGAGGAAGGCCGACAGGCCCGCGCCGAAGAGAGACATCGCAAGCCCCGTGGCATACTGGTTCGTGCCCAGCCACAACACGAGCACGCCGATCGCCGCTGCCAGCACACTGCCAACGACTGCCCCCGCACCAAACGCCAACCACTGATTGCCCGTGGCAACGGCCACAGCGAAGCCAGCAATCGCCGCCATCAACATCATGCCTTCGGCGCCGAGGTTGACCACACCCGATTTTTCATTGATCAGCAGCCCAAGAGAAGCCAGCGCCAACGGCGTGCCTGCCGATAACGCCGAAGCCAACAGCAGCGCGTACTCATGCATGGCGAATCCCGCGGCCACTGATCCTCACGCGATGGCTGACCAGCGTGTCAGCCGCAAGCAGGCAAAACAGCAGCAGGCCCTGGAAGACACCGGTCATCGCATTGGGCAGCCCCAGGCGTGACTGCGCGAGTTCACCGCCGATATAGAACATGGCCATCAACACGCCCGAGAACACGATGCCAATGGAATTGAGCCGACCGACGAAAGCCACGATGATGGCAGCGAAGCCGTAGCCCGGCGAGACATGCGGCGTGAGCTGCCCGAGCGGCCCGACCGCCTCGAGCGCACCGGCCAAGCCGCTCAGCCCCCCTGAGAGTAGCAGCACAGTCCACAGCGACTTGCGCGCCGAGAATCCGGCGTAGCGCGCCGCATCTGCGGCCTGCCCGCCCACGACCAGCCGAAACCCCTGCAGCGTGCGGCTCATGAACAGGCTCATGGCTGCCACGGCCAGCATGGCGATGGCGAAACCGATATTTAGCCGTGTATCCGGGATCAATTTGGGAAGCGTGGTGCTGGCCGCGAACAGCGCTGTTTGCGGGAAGTTGTAGCCCTCGGGGTCCTTCCAAGGGCCATACACAAGATAGTCCAGGAGGTTTTGAGCCACGTACACCAGCATCAGGCTGGTGAGGATTTCGCTGGCGTGGAAGCGATCTCGCAGCACGGCCACAAACGCCGCCCAAAGCATGCCGCCGAGGACGCCGGCGACCAGAATCGGCACCAGAATCCAGCGCGTGGTGTCGTCCGTCGCCTGCAGCGCCACGCCGCTTGCGGCAATCGCCCCAAGCAGCAACTGGCCTTCGGCACCAATGTTCCACACGTTGGCGCGGTAGCACGCCGCCAGCCCCAACCCGCAGAGGATCAGGGGTGTGGCCTTAAGGCCCAGTTCGGACAAACCGTAAAGCCCTTTCAATGGTTCGACAAAGAACAGCGCCAGCCCGTCGAGCGGATTTTTGCCCAGAGCCGCAAACATGAGCGCACCAAACAGAACCGTCGCCGCGAGCGCGATGAGGGGAGACAGCACCAGCATGGTGCGCGAAGGCGCAGGTCGTGCCTCAAGCCGCAACATGGGCACCCTCCTCGGGAGTCTCACGCGGCGCGGCAGACGCCTCATCCTCAAGCCAAAGGCCACTCATCCATTGCCCGATGCGCTCCACGGTGGCCTGGGCTGCGGGCACCGCCGGTGACAATCGCCCGCGGGCGATGACCGCGATGCGATCGCAAATTTCGAACAATTCGTCTAGCTCCTCGGAAATGACCAGCAGCGCGCAGCCTGCATCGCGCAGTGCAAGGAGCTCGCCGCGAATCTGTGCGGACGCACCAACATCCACGCCCCAGGTCGGCTGCGCCACCGCCAGCACTTTCGGGTTGCCCGCGATTTCACGCCCGACGATGAACTTTTGCAGGTTTCCTCCAGACAGGCTCTGGGCCACGGCCTGCGGGCCCGTTGCGCGCACGCCAAAACGCTCAATGATGCCCCGTGCCTGCGCGGCCACAACGCCCCAACGGATCCAGCCTTTGCGCACAGCCGGGGCATCGGCGTGGGTGAGGAGGGTGTTTTCGGCAAGCGTCATGGCGGGCACGGCACCTCGGCCGAGGCGCTCCTCGGGGATCACCCGCAGCCCCGCATGCCGCCTGGCCTCAGGAGGGCTCGCCCCAAGCTCCTCACCGAACAAGCACACACGCCCGGCGAATGGCGCACGCGCGTCCTCACCCGACAGAAGCGATAGCAGTTCCTGCTGGCCGTTTCCCGATACGCCCGCGATGCCAAGGATCTCGCCTGTGTGCACCTTCAGGCTGACGTCAACGAGGGAGACCCCAAAAGGGTCGGCAGCGGGCTGGCTCAGCGTCTCCAGTTCCAGCGCGACCTGGCCGGGCTTGCGCGCGTGGCGCTGTGGCATCGTGATGTCAGCGCCGATCATCAACCGCGAAAGACTTGCGTTGCTTTCCTTTGCCGGATCGACTTCGCCCACGACTCTGCCCGCGCGCATCACCGTGCAGTGGTGGCACAGGGTGCGGATTTCGTCGAGCTTGTGACTGATGTAAAGAATGCTGCAACCCGTATCGGCCAAGCGGCGCAGCGTGACAAACAACGTGTCGACAGCCTGCGGCGCAAGCACCGAGGTCGGCTCATCGAGGATGAGCAATTGCGGTTCCGTGAGGAGCGCGCGGATGATCTCCACGCGCTGGCGTTCGCCCACAGACAGGGTGTGTACCCGGCGGTCTGGGGCAACATCCAGGCCGTAACCGGCTGCCACCTGGACAATGCGCTTTGTCACGTCAGCCAAACTCGGACCTGGCGGCAGGCCCAACCAGATGTTTTCGGCGACACTCAGCGTATCAAAGAGGGAAAAGTGCTGGAAGACCATGGCGATGCCGAGCGCGCGCGCCACGTGGGGGCTGCGTATCAAGACGTCCTTGTCATTGAAACGGATGCTGCCCGCATCCGGCTGCACCACACCAAAGATCACCTTCATCAAGGTCGATTTGCCCGCGCCGTTTTCGCCCAGGACAGCATGAATCTGCCCCGGCGCCACGCACAAGCTCACGCCGTCATTGGCGACGACGCCGGGGTAGCGCTTGGTGATGCCCTGCAGTTCGAGTCGCCACGTCATGGTGGTGAAGGGGTTATAACGACGAGAAGTCCGCAGGACCAAGGTCTCCGAAAGCGTGACTCTGCACATGCACATCAGCCTCCGGCCACAGCTCGTCAATCGGAATTTTGCATCCTCGCACATAGACCGCCGCCACGTTGCGTTCGTCGGCAAGCGTCATCCATGCGAACAACCGCTCATGCAAACTGCGTGCCATGTCCTGCCGGCGCTGCTGCACCGATCCATCAGCCCAGCGCCACACCACCACGTCAGCCATGGTGCCGGCGCCGAAATGACCGATCTCATGATCCAATTCCAGAGTGCGCGCCGCGCCCCGCGTGACCGCATGGAGTGCAGCCCAGGCCGGCATGCGCTGGCCCTGCAGGGCCAGAACCTTGTAGCCATCGGCCAATGTGCGAAGTTGGCACAGGCTCGTGCCGCCACCGACATCACTCGCGGGAGCCACCCGTACACCCGCCGCGCGTGCGCGCGCCCAATCGAACAACCCGCTACCCAGGAACAGGTTCGATGAAGGTGAAAACGCGATACTGGTCCCGGTCTGCGCCAGCAGCGCTCGGTCGGTATCGTCCACCCAGATTCCATGGGCCAGCACACTACGGCTCGTCAGCAGCCCCGCCCGCGCGTAGACGTCAAGGTAGCTGCGGCTTTGCGGAAACAGTTCGGCGATCCACCGCACTTCGTCCCGGTTCTCGGCCAAATGACTCTGCACGTACAAGCCGCCCGCGCACCGTTCATAAGCCTTCAGCAGCCCTCCAGCCATGGCCAGCTGTGTGGGGCTGCTCGTCGCGGCAAAGCGCGGGGTGACCGCATAGGCCAAGCGATCCACGCCGTGCCAACGCTCAATCGAGTCCACGCAGTCGCGCTCGGCCTGCGCGGCGTCGTCGCGCAGTTCCTCCGGACAATTGCGGTCCATGAGCACCTTGCCAGTGACAAGCCTCATGCCCAAGCGCTGCGCCACGCTGAACAGCGCCTCGCTGCTGTCGCGGTGCACCGTCGCGAAGACGACAGCCGCGGTGGTGCCATGGGCGAGCAAAGCGCGCAGGAAGCGCTCCGCACCCAGCCGGCATTGTTCGGAATCGGCATAACGCGCCTCGGCCGCAAACGCGTAACGTGCCAACCAGTCGAGCAATGGAGCCCCAAATGAGGCGATCACATCAAGTTGCGGGGCATGCACATGCGGATCGATGAAACCCGGAAGGACAAGATGCCCTCGCCAGTCCTCACGCATCCAAGACGCATCGGGCGGCGCATCAGCCGGATGCACGGCCAGAATGCGGCCGTCTTCCACCAGCAACCAGCCATCCGGCTCGAACTGCACCGTGTCACCGCCATCCTCGCCCCACCCCGGATCGCCGAGAAAGTGAAGGATGTCGCCCCGCAGCGCAACGCGCAGATTGGGGCGGGGCTGGGCAAACGGCTCGGACATTCGCTGTTGCTCGACAAGACGCGATTCGAAGAGATATTCTGGGCGCGCGCGGGCCGTTGCGCCTTAATTTGCCAAAGCGCAAGCGTACCGCACGAGGCCCAGGGTCGTCGTCGCCCGGAAATGGGACGCTTCTGGTCGGGATGCTAACTTGCCATCGCCCGTACTCGGTCTGTGGCCGCCGGATGCGCGGCAAGGACGAGGCTCCTTGCAGCGCAACGCATGCGTGAGCTCACAGGCCGCCGCTCCGCTGGGTTCCAGCTTGGCGAAACCGCCTGAACACATGCCCGCGCATTCCCCTTCCTCGCCCGGCCCGATGCACAGCGTCGCATCGGCGAAGCCGTCCGCGCAGGAGGGGGTCAAGCGGGCGGTTTTCGCTTGTCGTTCCTCGCAAGGCTGGATCAAATAACAGCTATGCAGCGCCGCAAAGTCACGCTCAAGCTCGACCCCAATGCCGCGCAGCTGGCGCGCCTTGAGGCCTGGACGCGGCTGCACTGTGAGTTGTACAACGCGGCGCTCGAAGAACGCGTCGACGCCTGGCGCAAGGCCGGCAAGCATGTCTCCTATGACGACCAACAAAACGTCCTGCCGCAGATCAAGGCCGATCGGCCCGAGTTCGTGGAGCTTGGCAGCCACGCCTTGCAACAGACGCTGCGGCGTCTGGACCTGGCCTTCCAGGCGTTCTTTCGCCGGGTCAAAGCCGGGCAGACGCCCGGTTTCCCGCGTTTCAAGTCAGCGAAGCGGTTCTCGGGCTTTGCCT
>JAGWOZ010000153.1 GCA_028870715.1 Betaproteobacteria bacterium
GTCCATAGGGGTCTGCAAGCGCTGCGCATCGGACACATCAGGGATGGATGCACGGCGATGTGCAGGCTTGTGCCCATTATTGGCAAAGAAAATCCCGAAAAGGCCCGCAAGGTGCAAAGAAACCGCACGGTTCGTGAACCTGTTCACGAAAGACCGGTTTTCCGATGCCGGCCGCCGCGCCATGGCACGGCCGCCCTGGCCGCCCGCGCGCGGATGGCCCCTGCGTTCGCAATTCCGGCTCAGCGCTGCCCGATGCTGGCGCCCGCAAACACGCCCCGCGCCTCGCGCGGCTCGCTGCGCCAGTATTGCGGTGGCACCTTGACCGAGGCTCCAAGGGTGGCCGCTGCGTGCCAGGGCCAGCGCGGATTCCAAAGCATCGCGCGGGCAAGCGCAACCATGTCGGCGTGGCCCTCATGCACGATGGTCTCGGCCTGATGCGGTTCCGTGATCAGGCCAACGGCCATCGTCGGCAAACCGGTCGCCCGGCGTATCGCTTGTGCCAGCGGAACTTGGTAACCGGGGCCAACCGGAATCTTCTGCAAGGGCGAAATGCCGCCCGAAGACACGTCGATCCATGCGCAGCCGCGCTGCTTGAGTTGTTCGGCAAAGGTGGTGGTCTGCTCCAGATCCCAGCCACCATCGACCCAGTCCGTGGCGGACACCCGCACGCCAAGCGGAATCGACGCCGGCAGCACTGAGCGCACGGCCTCAAACACTTCCAGTGGATAGCGCATGCGGTTGGCGACATTGCCACCATAGGCGTCGGTGCGGCGGTTCGCGATGGGTGACAGAAACTGGTGCAACAGGTAGCCATGCGCGCAATGCAACTCCACCGCCTGCAAGCCCAGGCGCGCCGCACGCGTGGCCGCGTCCACGAAGGCCTGGCGGATGCGCACCGTCCCATCGGTGTCCAGTTCCAGCGGTGGCGCCTCGTGCTGCCCATGCGGGATCGCCGAGGGCGCCACGCTTGGCCACCCGCCTTGCTCCGGGGCGAGCAATTGCCCGCCATCCCAGGGCCTCGCGCTCGATGCCTTGCGCCCCGCATGCGAAAGCTGGATGCCGATGGGCAAGTCGCTGACACTGCGCACATCATCCAGCACGGTGTGCAACGCACGTTCGTTGGCATCGGAATACAACCCGAGGCAGCCCGGCGTGATACGCCCGACCGCCTCAACGGCCGTGGCCTCGATGATCAGCAGCCCGGCACCACTTTGGGCCATTTGCCCCAGATGCACGCGATGCCAAGGCGTTGCGCTGCCTTGTTCGGCGCTGTACTGACACATCGGACTGACGATGATTCGATTGGCCAGAGATAGCGGCCCGAGTTGAAAAGCGGAAAACAGATGTGAAGTCATGGAGAACGAGTTCTGGACGGCAAAGAAAAGGCCCGCGATGTTGGGCCATGGGACATCGCAACGCAGCATTTTCGGCGCCTTGCGCCAAATTTGCATGGCACCCTGCCTCCGCACACCTGGATCGCGACTGCAGGCACCGCCAAAGGCTCGCCACCAATGTAATGGAACGCAAGAATCGTCAGGATTCCGTGTCCGTGTCGGCGCACCCACGCCGCGACGGACGATCAGCCCGGAACCTGAGGCCACGACGCCCGCGCAACCGCATGGCCGCTTACGGTTCCCCGCCCAGGGCCAAGACCGGCCTTTCAGAAGACCTTAAGGCCCAGCGCCCACAATCGGGCCATCCGGCTCATCCCATCGGCGATCCCGGGACAGCGTTGTGGGGGCCGCAAAATGGTGCTCTGCACAAAACGCGCGCGTATGCTTTGAGTCGCGTGCAAGAAATGCTGTCGCCGAACTCGAACCATCCCAACCAGGAGATTCCCATGCAAATCACCCAGACCAGCCTGCAAGGCAAGACTGCCCTCATTACTGGCGCCGCCAGCGGCATCGGCAAGAACATGGCACTGGTCTTCGCCAAGGCGGGCTGCGCGGTCGCGGTGGCCGATCTGAACCAGGACGGTGCCGATGCCACAGCCAAGGAGATCGTGGACGCCGGCGGACGCGCGGTCGGCGTTGCCATGGATGTCACCAACGAAGATCAGGTGAACGCCGGCTTCGACAAAGCCGTGGCTGCGCTAGGGCCGATCGACATTTTGGTGTCCAACGCCGGCATCCAGATCGTCAACCCGATCGAGAACTATGCCTTCGCCGACTGGAAAAAGATGCTGGCCATTCATCTCGACGGGGCCTTCCTCACGACCAAGGCGGCGCTCAAAAGCATGTATCAGGATCAACGCGGTGGCGTGGTCCTCTACATGGGCTCGGTGCACTCGCATGAGGCGTCCAAGCTCAAGAGCGCTTACGTCGCGGCCAAGCATGGTCTTTTGGGGCTGGCTCGGGTTCTGGCCAAGGAGGGCGGGCCGAAGGGCGTGCGCTCGCATGTGATTTGCCCCGGCTTCGTGCGCACGCCGCTGGTGGACAAGCAGATCCCGGAGCAAGCCAAGGAGCTTGGCATCACCGAGGATCAGGTGATCAAAAACGTGATGCTCAAGGACACCGTGGACGGCGAGTTCACCACGGTGGACGATGTGGCGCAAACCGCGCTGTTCCTGGCCGCCTTCCCCACAGCGGCGCTGACGGGGCAGTCCATCATCGTCAGCCACGGCTGGTGCATGCAGTGAGTACGACTACAACGCGCAAACGCACGGCAGCTGCAGCCAAGACTGCCGGGCCTGTCAAAGCGTCAGGGCACGGCTCCACGCGGCCTGCCGCCACCAAGGCCCATGACGGCGGCAACAGCGCGACGGCTGTGTCCCCTGGGGACTTGCGCTCCCATGTAGCCGCCTACGAGGAAATCGCCCTGGTTTTGCAGGGTGGCGGCGCTCTCGGCGCGTACCAGGCCGGCGTCGTGCAAGGTCTGACGGAAGCGGGCATCCACCCAACCTGGGTGGCTGGCATTTCCATTGGCTCGATCCACTGCGCCATCATCGCAGGCAACCCACCGCATCGCCGCGCCGAGCGCCTGCGCGAGTTCTGGCACAGGGTGACGCAGCCCCCCTTGTTGCCCCCCACGCTGTGGGAGCAGGAACCCTGGGTGTCGCTGCTGCCCGAGGAGGCTTTGCCCTGGATGGCCCCGCTGCAAAGCCTGCGTGCACTGGCCGAGGGCCAACGGGGCTTTTTCGTCCCGCGTCCGCTACCCGGCATCGGGCCGGACCAAGCCAGCGTCTACGACACGGCGCCCTTGCGGGCGACGCTTGAGGAATTGGTGGATTTCGATCTGCTCAACAGTGGCGCCGTGCGCGTTTCAGTCGGCGCGGTCAACTTGCGCACGGGCAACCTCGAGTACTTCGACACCACCGAGCGGCGCCTCGGTCCCGAACACTTCATGGCGTCCGGAGCACTGCCACCGGGCTTTCCTGCGGTGCGCATCGGTGATGATCTGTACTGGGATGGCGGGCTGGTTTCCAACACGCCGCTGTCGCAGGTCCTGGGAGGGCACCCGCGTGCGCATACCCTCGTGTTTCAGGTGGACCTGTGGAGCGCTGCGGGCGAGCCCCCGCGCACCCTGGCTGATGTGGGCGGCCGTGTGAAGGACATCCAGTATTCCAGCCGCACGCGTGCCGTGACCGACGTGTTGCATCGCGCGCATGAGCAGCGCAACGTCCTGCGCGGCCTGCTGGAACGCATCCCGCCCGAGGTTCGCAAGCACGATGCGCTGTGCGCCCAAGTGGAAGAGATGGCGCGTGACAAGCGCTATACGGTCATTCACCTGATCTATGGTGACAAGCCCTTTGACGGCCAGGACAAGGACTTTCAATTCGGCCGCGCCACCATGCGCGCGCATTGGAATAGCGGCCTGCGCACCGTCGAACGGACGTTGGCCCACACGCAGTGGTTTGCCCTACCGAGCGCCGCGCAGCCCTTTGTGACACACGACGTGCATCGGGAACGCACGAAAGCTTGAGCGCGCAGACCAGGGTCTCGCCCTTCGGCGCGGAAAGCCGAAAAGTCCACGGCCGCGTATCGGCATCGTGCGGCGGGGCGCGGCCCCCGTCAAGCTTGGGGCGCGTCCTCAGTTGGCTTGCGCCGGCACGTCCGATTTGCGCGCCTTCAGTGCGGCAATGCGCGCCAGCGCCGCCGCGCGGCCATCGGTCTTCGGCAGTTCGGCGCGCAGGTCCGCAAGAAAGCGGCTGGGCTCGGGACTGCGGCTGCTGCGGCCGGCTGCGCGGCGCTTGCGGCAGTGGGACAGAACCAGGGTTTGGCGTGCTCGGGTCACCCCAACGTACATCAGGCGACGCTCCTCCTCCAGAGCGCTGTCCGTCAGGGGGCGATCTTCTGTAAAGAAGGGCAGAAGGCCCTCCTCGCAGCCCGCCAAAATGACGTGCTGCCATTCCAGGCCCTTGGCTGCGTGCAGCGTGGATAAAGCAACCGCCTCCTGCTGATCGCCACGCTCGGCCAGCTGGGTGATGAGTGCCACCGTCTGCGCCATGCGCTTCAAGCTGGCCCCGTCTTCCTCGGCTTTGCGCGCGATCCAGTCACAAAAGTCGCCCACATTGCTCCATCGCTGGCTTGCCTCGCGCTCGTTGTCGGCAGTCTCGCGCAGGTGGGCCTCGAAACCGATGCTGGCCAGAAGCTCGCGCAACAAGGGACCTGCCGGCTCCGTGCGTTCGCGCCATTCGAGATCGTGCATCAGGCGCGCGAACTCGCGAAGGCCCTCGGCATGGCGTGCCCCTACGACCGTCGGCAACGCCTCACGAAACAAGGCCTCGAATAGCGATACCTTCCACTGGGACGCGAAAGCCCCCAGGCTCTTGAGCGTGGCAGCACCGATGCCGCGCTTGGGCGTGGTCACGGCGCGCAGAAAAGCAGGATCATCGTCGGGGTTCGCCAGCAGACGCAGATAGGCGCAGACATCCTTGATCTCGGCCCGGTCAAAAAAGCTCTGCCCGCCGCTGACCACATACGGGATGTTGGCGCGCCGCAGCGCCTGTTCAATCGGGCGTGACTGGTGATTGGCCCGGTAGAGCACGGCAATATCGGAGAGCTTGGCACCGCGTCCGCCACGCAATGCCTGAATACGAGCCACAATGCGCTCCGCCTCGTCGTCGTCACTGTCAGCCTCGCGCACCTCCACCGCATCACCCTCGCCGTGGTCGCTCCATAGCTGCTTCGGGTAGAGCTTCGGATTGGCAGCAATCACCGCATTGGCGGCGCGCAGGATGGCGTTTGTCGAACGATAGTTCTGTTCGAGCTTGATCACCTCAAGCTTGGGGTAGTCCACAGGCAACTGGCGCAGGTTGTCGAGGGTGGCGCCGCGCCAGCCATAGATACTCTGATCGTCGTCGCCCACTGCGGTGAACCGCCCCTGCTCACCAGCCAGCAACTTGAGCAGCTTGTACTGCGCTTCGCTCGTGTCCTGGTATTCATCCACCAGCAAATAGCGCAGGCGCGCATTCCAGCGTCCCCGCACCTCAGGGTGCTCTTGCAACAGGCGCAGCGGCAGCACCATCAGATCGTCGAAATCCACGGCCTGGTAAGCCGCCAGTTGTTCCGCGTAGCGCAACCACACCTTGGCCGCCTGGGCGTCTTCGGGCGTCTGGGCCTGGCTTGCGGCGGATTGCGGGTCGAGAAGAGCGCTCTTCCACTGGCTGATCCGCCATTGCCAGGCCCGGGCGAGCTTGGCATCGGTGGTGCCCCCGGCTTCGCGAATGAGGCCGGCCACGTCGTCCATGTCCAGAATGGAAAACTGGGGCTTGAGCCCGAGCGCCTGACCGTCCTCGCGCAGCATGCGCACACCCAGGGCGTGAAAGGTGGCGATCACCAGATCCTTGGCCGCCTTGCGGTCGTCGAGCAGCGTCCTGGCGCGTTCGCGCATCTCGGCTGCGGCCTTGTTGGTGAACGTGATCGCGGCGATCTCACCCGGCGCATAGCCGGCCTTGAGCAAGCGCGCGATCTTGTGGGTGATCACCCGCGTCTTGCCACTGCCGGCGCCGGCGATCACCAGACAAGGGCCGCTCAAATGCGAAACGGCACGGTCCTGGGCGGCATTGAGCATGGGGTCAGGTCAAGGGGCTAACAAGCGTCAGAAACAGGTCTTCCTGCATGGCATCTCGGGCCACGCATGGCGTCGATTGCAAGGAAGACGGGCTAGGTCCAGTCGGGCCGCAACCGGTAGGGCTCGTCGGCTGCGATGAAGTCATGCTCGGCGCGCGCGTCGTCGCACCACTGTCGTACGGCCGGCACGTCCAGCACGCGCTGTGCGTAGGCCGCTGCAGCGTCTGGAAGCCTTGGGGCATACGTCCGAAAGCGCGCGCAGATGGGCGCGCAGAAGGCATCAACCGCACCGAAATCCCCGAACAGAAATGGCCCGCCGCTGGACTGCAGGGCGGCATCCCAAAGCTTGCAGATGCGATCGATATCGCGCTGCACCGCAACGCTCCAGCCCATGCCCGGCAGGCTGGCCTCGATGTTCATTGGCATGCGCTCGCGAAGAGTCTGAAACCCCGCGTGGATGCTTGCGCACAACACGCGTGCGCGCGCCCGCTGGATGGGATCCGCCGGCCAGACGCGATGCTGCGCATCGCGCTCGGCCAGAAACTCCACGATGGCCAGGCTGTCCGGCACCACGAGGCTGCCATCCAGCAGCACGGGCACGGTCTGCGTGGGTGTGATTGGCGCGAGAACGGCATAAAACTCCGCGCTGTCCAGGCGCAGCTTGCGCTCGGCAAAGGAAATATCGAAGTGGCGCATCAACACCCACGGTCGCATCGACCAGGATGAATAATTCTTGTTACCGATCAGGAGAGTCAGCATGACAGCGCGCCGCGTGCCGCTTCAGCGCCCGGCCGTGGCACGGAACTGGTCGTAACGGGTTTGAGGGTCGCGCCCGGCGAGATAGTCGGGTGCGATGACTTCCAGGCTGTACGGATGCGCCACGCCGAGCTCGGGGGCAAACCCGGGCAGCGCGGTGCCAGCCACGCTCGGCACGCGCATGGAGTCCAGGTTGTCACGGCTCATCAAGGGTTCGCCCGGGGCGAGCTCCATCATGAGCGCCACGAGCCGCGCGATTGGCGCGGGCAAGGGGATGATGGGCCGGCCACGGCCTTGATTCACCCCGGCCCAGACGCCCGCAAGCTTGACCAGTTCGGCCAGCGTATAGACCTTCGGGCCGGTGAGCTCGTAGGTCCGGCCGATCGTGGCGTCAGCCTGAGGCCCGATCAAGGCATGCATGGCGGCCTGCACCACATCACCCACATACACGGGCGCAAAACGCGCCTCAGCGCCGCCCAGCGGCACCACGGGTAACAGCCGCTGAACCCGCGCGAAAGCATTGAGAAACGCATCTCCAGGGCCGAACACCACCGACGGGCGCAAGATTGTCCAGCGCAATCCCTGTTGGGCACGAATCGCGGCCTCGCCGTCACCCTTGGAGCGCAGATACATCGAGGGCGCGTGGCTGTCAGCGCCCAACGCGCTCATGTGCACGAGCCGGTTGGCGCCCGACGCCACGCAGGCAGCGGCCAGGTTTTGCGCCAGCCGTACAT
Organism: Betaproteobacteria bacterium; assembly: GCA_028870715.1. Lineage (GTDB taxonomy): Bacteria > Pseudomonadota > Gammaproteobacteria > Burkholderiales > Burkholderiaceae_C > Thiomonas_A. The sequence continues at coordinate 7,502 of JAGWOZ010000153.1, forward strand.
GGGCCCGTGCAAAGCCAGGGCCATAAGGGCGCCCCGTTCGGTCGTGCAGGATCCCCACCAGATTGACCGCCGCCTGTTGGCCGTGCAGAAGGCGCTCGAGCGTGGCGGTATCGAAAGTGTCGATCTGCACCACCTCGACCGTGGGCAAGGGCAGCAGGTGCTTCGCACGCTCGCGCCTGCGCGTCGGCACCAAGACCTGGCAACCCGCAGCGCTCAGACGCGCGACGAGCCGCGACCCGATGAAACCTGAACCCCCGAATACAACGATGCTCTTCATGGTCCTCCCTGCTTCTTGTTGGCGCCGCGTGCACCTGCCGAACGGCGCGCCCTGTGCATCATGGCAGCGGCGCGGCGCTGGCCTGCTGCTGTTCGGCCGGCCCAATGGTGCCGAGGCGCGATTTTAAGGATTGCGGCTGACCGGTGATGAGGGCGGCGTACACCGTGGCATTCGCCAGCACGTGCTTGACGTAGTCGCGCGTTTCGGGGATGGGGATGTTCTCCGCGAAAATGGCCCCCGACAGATCGGGCCGATCAGGAACACCCATGTTGCGCCACCGTGCAGGTCTGCCGGGCCCTGCGTTGTAGCCGGCCGCAGCCATCGCCTCGGATCCGTCAAAGCGCTGCAAAAGCATGTCCAGATAGGCCGACCCGAGTGTGACATTGGTGTCCACCTGCGTGATACGCT
>JAGWOZ010000154.1 GCA_028870715.1 Betaproteobacteria bacterium
TGGCGATCGCCTCAGAATCCACTCCCAAACCCACTCCCCATGCGCATTGCCTCCCGATTGATGGGTTTTACCCTCGCAGCGATTGGTCTTTCCACCCTAGGCGGATGCGCAACTTTCGTCGCCAGTGCCGGGCCGAGGACTTCGGCCATCACCGACGCCCCCCAGAGTGCATCGCTTCGCGGCATCGAACTCGTGGACGGCAACTATGCGGTGGCCAACGCGCTGAAAAAGGAGAGCGAGGCCCGCCGGTTTTCCAGTTTCTTCACCGAGCCAAGGCTGACGGATTACCACGTTGGGGCGGGTGACGTCCTGCAGATCTATATCTGGGAAGCGCCGCCTGCCATGTTGTTTACACCGCAATCGCTCAGTGGATCGGGCCTGACGACCGGTGGCACTGGAACCGTGGTGTTACCCGAACAGCTCGTCGGCAACACGGGTGACATCGCCGTTCCGTTCGCCGGCAAGATCGACGTGACTGGGTTGACCCTTTCGCAAATCGAGGCAAGCATCATCGCCCGTCTCCGGGGTAAGGCCAACCACCCTCAAGTCATCGTGCGGCTGGTGCGCAACAACACGCAGAATGTGACCGTCGTGGGCAATGTGCAACACAGCATGGAAGTGCCCGTGACACCAGGCGGGGTCAAGCTGCTGCGAGCGTTGGCGATGAGCGGCGGGGTGACCAAGCCGGTAGAGAAAACAACCATTCAGATTTCGCGGGCGGGACGGGTGATGACGCTGCCGCTGGAGGCGATTCTTCGCAGCCCGCAGGACAACATCGGGCTTCGCCCGGGCGACGTCGTGACAGCCCTGTATCAGCCCCTGAGCTTCACGGCGCTCGGCGCCATCGGCAAAAACGGCGAGGTCGACTTCGAGGCCAATGGCATCAATCTCGCCCAAGCCCTGGCGCGCATTGGCGGCCTCAACGACAATCGCTCGAATCCGGCCGGCGTATTCCTGTTCCGCCTGGTGCCGCCCAACGCCCTGCCCTGGCCGCAAAAGCCGACGACGCTCGTCGACGGCAAGGTGCCAACCATTTTTCAGTTCAACCTGCGTGATCCGGCGACGTTCTTCGTCGCACAGTCGTTTCCCGTGGAAAACAAGGACCTGATCTACGTTTCGGACGCACCGGCGGCCGACCTGCAAAAGGTGCTCAACGTGGTGGGCTCCATCGTCTATCCCTTCCAGACCCTCAATGCATTCGGCGTGATTCACTAAGACTGAGCGCGCCGCCTCATAGCAGCGCCTCCACAGCGTCGCACGCCACGCGCGCCCCGTCCTCTTGCGCCAGGATGGGCGCCGCCTGCGCTAGCCGGTCGCGCATGGCCCCATCCGCGGCGATGGCGTCGAGCGCCCGGGCGATGTCCACAGCGGCGTAGTCCTTCAAGTCCAAGACCTTGGCAAAGCCACGCTGCTCGGCACGGCGCGCGTTGTCGAATTGATCCCAATCGGATGGCACCAGCAGGGACGGAACACCGAAGCGCATGGCCCAACCCAGCGCACCGATGCCCCCGGAATGCACCACGGCACTTGCCAGATGAAACAGTCGGGCATACGGAAAATAGCCCGTCACGAGAATGTCGGGGTGCGGGCTGAAGCTGGCGTGGAATTTCTTGGCCGCCACGATGATCGCACGCCTACCCAGCAGTCGGGCTGCTTTGCCGCTCTCCTCGAAGAATGGGCCGGGCTGCCCACGTTTGCTGCCCCCAGGGGCGAACACCAACGGGGGCGCCCCGGCGCGTGCGAACTGCGTGATCGCCTGCTCCTGATCGTCGCCTCCCAGAAACGGTGGATCGAACCAGGGAAATCCCGTGACTGCCGTTGCGCGGGGCCAGTCCGGCTGGGCCGGAGCCAAGAGGGGCGACGTCATGAGCAAATTCAGCTGCCGCGAATACATGCCCTCGAATCGCGGATGCCCCTGACTGGCGAGGCCCAGGCGCTTTTGCAAGCGCATTTGGGGCCGCATGAGCGCCCAAGTGGTGAGTCGTGCCGCGCGAAGAAAAGGGGTCTGCGGGAAACCCCACTGGGCGGTGCTTCGCTGCAGCCGATGCACATAGGGCCACAGGGGTGGGTCGTGCGCTGACGGGATCGCAAGCGGCGAGGCCGCACAGAACACCCAGGGCCGGCCGGCCAGGCGGCTGGCCAGTACCCCCGAATAGGCGAGCTGATTGCCGATCACCAAATCGCAATCCCCGATTTGCGGCAACAAGACCCCTATCTCATGCTCAATACTCCGGGGGGCAAGAGTGGCCCAGACCCCAGGGTCGAGGCCAAACCACCGCGACGGCCCTGCGCGCCCTTCGTCCAGGCCGGTTTGCCCCGTCGATCCCGCGCCATCGAGGATGGAAAGCGGCGAGCCAATGGCCGTGCAGGCCGATTGGTGATGACGCTCGGCAGCGATCAGCACCTCGTGGCCCCGAATTTGCAACGCCTTGGCCAGGGCAAACAGCGGAAACATGTCGCCAAAGCCACCTTTACCCACCATGAGGATCTTGGCCATGAATGCAATGAGGTACAGGCAGCGAGTTCGTCCGGAAGGGTCTGCTAAAAAAGGCCGCCGTGATCACGTCGCCACAGGCGTCGACGCCAGGCGCGGGAGTCGGCACGGCATCTTACGCACTGCGGGCCGCGCCACCGGAAAACACGTTGCTGCGCGTGGCCAAACTGCGGCGCCATGATGGTGATTGATGCACCGATGTGGTGCGTGCGGACGGATCTGATGTTTTAAGATCTTCCCTTTCGCCGTCGCGCGCTTGTGAATTGTCACAATTGACCAAGTCTTTGTCACATTTCCTCCACCGCGCGATGCGATACTCCCTCAGATACCCCTAGCAGGCCAGAAAGATTTCCTTGAATCAGCGACTTCATTTGGATCACGTTGCAGTCATCGGCATGGCTTTTCGGTTTCCGGGGGGAGCCGAAAGCGAAAAAAAGCTTTGGGATGCCCTGATTGACGGGGAGGACCTCGTCTCAGAAATCGACAACTCGCGCTGGGCTGTAGACACATTGCAACACCCAAAGCGGTCCGAACCCGGACGCAGCATCACCTTCTCCGCGGGCGTGCTCTCACGCATTGACGCGTTCGACGCGGCTTTTTTTGGGATCTCGCCACGCGAGGCGGAACTCCTTGACCCCCAGCAGCGCATCCTTCTGGAGCTCGCCTGGGAGGCAATGGAACATGCCGGGGTGCGCCCGTCGTCCCTGGCCGGTACGCCTTGCGCTGTCTACGTTGGCATGTCCGCGCTGGACTACGGCATGCGCCTCCTGGACGATCTCTCCAGCTTTGCCGCGCATTCCATGACCGGCAACACGATGAGCGTTGCCGCCAACCGCCTGTCCTACGTGTTCGATCTGCATGGCCCGAGCCTTGCCATCGACACCGCTTGTTCGTCCTCGCTGGTGGCCTTGCACCATGCCTGCAACGCTCTGGCGTCCGGACAGGCCAGCGCAGCGCTGGTCGGCGGGGTCAATGTGCTGTTGCATCCCTACCCTTTCGTCGGCTTCACCAAGGCATCCATGCTCTCGGCGCAAGGACGCTGCCGCCCCTTTGCCGAGGGCGGTGACGGCTATGTGCGGGCCGAGGGCGGCGCCGTGCTCCTGCTCAAACCCCTGAGCGAAGCGCTGGCCGAGGGCAACCGCGTTCTGGCTGTGATCCGCGCCAGCGGTGTCAATGCCGACGGCGGGCGCAAGTCTGGCCTGACCATTCCGAGTGTCGACGGCCAGACCGAACTGCTGCGCAGCGTGCTTGCCAAGGCTGGCCTGCAACCTGACGACGTCGATTTCCTGGAGGCGCACGGCACGGGAACCAAGATCGGCGACCCCATCGAGGCCGAAGCCATTGGCCGCGTGTATGGCGTGGGTCGGCCCGCGCACAAGCCACTTCCCATTGGCTCCATCAAAGGCAATCTTGGCCATATGGAGCCAGCCTCGGGCATGGGCGGCATGGTCAAGGCCATTCTGGCGCTGCGCCACGCGACGCTTCCGCCAAGCCTTCATGCCGATCCGCCCAACCCGGCCATTGACTTCAGCAGTCTGGGTTTGCAGGTCGTGCGGCAGCCCATGGCGCTTGCCCAAACAGGGCGCCCCCTGCGCGCCGCGGTCAACTCCTTCGGCTTTGGCGGGGTCAATGCCCACGTGATCCTGGAACAGTACGCGCCGAGCGCATCATCTGTGGCTGCGCCGTCCACCAGCAGCGGTTTCTCGGTTCCGCTCGTGCTGTCGGCCCATGATGAACGGGCGCTGCAGACCCTGGCGCTGCAGTACCTGCCCTGCCTTTCGGATCCAGCGCGGCGTGCAGCAGTGGCGCAGGCAGCCTGGGAGCAGCGCGAGTGGCTGCCGGAGCGCCTGGCCGTCGTCGACCTTGGGCAAGCCCGGGGCCTGGACGCCCTGGCAGCCTACGCCGAGGGTGAAAGCACCACCGATATCCTGCGGGAGCGCGCGCTGGGCGAGCCCGCGCACGTCGCCTTCGTGTACTCCGGCAACGGTGCGCAATGGGTCGGCATGGGCCGCGTGTTGCAGAAGTCCTCCCCCGTGTTTGCGCAAGCCCTGACTCAGGCAAGCTTGGCCCTGCAGTCGAATGGCGGCCCGGACATCGAGGCGGCGCTGGCCGATAACAGCGCCGACGCCCTGGACGACACCGCGCTGGCCCAGCCCGCCATGTTTGCCATCCAGGTCGCGCTCACGCAGCTGCTGCGCAGCCTGGGCGTGCATGCGACGGCTGCCACCGGTCACAGTGTTGGCGAAATCGCTGCGGCCTGGGCCGTCGGCGGCCTGAGCCTGGAGACGGCTGCCCGCGTCATCGTGGAGCGCAGCCGGGCGCAAGCGCTCACGCGCGGCACCGGACGCATGGCCGCGGTGGGCATGAGCGCGCAGGCGATGCGCGCCCGGCTGGAGGCATTGAACCTGGCCGATCGCGTCGAGCTCGCCGCCGAGAACAGCCCACGCAACATCACCGTGAGCGCAACGCCTGCCGATTTGCAGCTCCTGCGTGAGGCGCTTCGGCCGGCGGGCACCGTGTACCGCGAGCTCGACCTGGACTACGCATTCCACAGTCGCTTCATGCAGCCCATCGAGGCCCAAATCAAGTCCCGGCTCGCCGCGGTGCATGCCCAGGATGGCATGGGGACGTTTTACTCCACGGTCACGGGCGACGCGCTCGATACGCGTGCCCTGGATGCAGGCTACTGGTGGCGCAACGTGCGTGAGCCCGTGCGCTTTGGCCCGGCCATCAGCCGCATGATCGAAGCCGGCTATCGTGTGTTCATCGAAATCGCGCCACACGCCATCCTGCAACGCTACATCGGCGAAACCCTGGACGCCCAGGGCGTCACCGGGCGCAGCCTCTTCGTGGCCAAGCGCCAGGCCGAAAGTCTTGCCCAGGTGCAGGAGGCTGCGCTGCGCGCAGCCCTGCTCGGTGCCACCATCGACGCCAGCGTGTACTTTGCGCAGTCCCTGCGCGAGCACGTCGAACTGCCCACCTACCCCTGGCAGCGCCAGCGCTACTGGTACAAGGCCACGTCGGAGCGGTACGCCATCATCGAGCGCGCGGCCGTGCACCCGCTGCTGGGCTACCGGCTCAAGGAGTTCCGCGCCGCCTGGGAAAACCATCTCGACCCGCTCAAACATCCCTGGCTGGCTGACCACAAGGTGGGCGGCGCTGTCGTGCTGCCAGGCGCCGCCTATGTGGACATGGCCCTGGCCGCGTCGCGTGAGTGGTTTGGCGGTGATTGTTTCGTGCTTGAAAACCTCGACATCATCGCCCCGGTGGTGTTCGACGGCGAGCACGCCCGCACGCTGCGGCTCATTTTTACCCCGCACGATTTGCGCTTTCGCATCGAGGGGCGCCAACGGCTGTCCGATGATGCTTGGAGTGTGCACGCGCAGGGGCGCCTGCTCGGCGCGCCGGCTCACACGCCGGATGCCCCCGCGCGCATTGCCACCGGGCAAGGCGCGGTGCACGTGCAGACGGCTGCAGCGCACTACGCACTCGCCGAGCGCCTCGGGCTGCAGTACGGCCCGGGTTTTCGCGGCATCGAGCGCCTGCACGTCGACGGGGACACCCTCGCGGCGACACTGGCCTGGCCACCGGGCCATGCGCCTGAGGGTGGCTTCGTGCTGCACCCCGCCGTGCTCGATCAGGCCTTTCAGTCTGTGCTGGGCTGGTTTGCCGAGGGCAGCGCCCAAGCGCCTGGTCTGAGCTTTTTGCCGGTGGGCATCGGTCGCCTCCTGTGGCGTGGCGGCAGCAATGCACCCGTGGCGTCGCTGCACGCCCATCTGGTACGCCACAACCCGCGATCTGTATTGGTGGATTTCGAGCTGCTGGATGCCCAGGGCGGGGTTGTCGCAACCCTGCAAGGCTGCCGCTTCCGCGCCGCAGCCTTGCAGCTGCAGGACAAGGCACCGGCGTGTTGGGCCACCACCCTGAGACTGGAGCCACTGGATTCGGACCCCGCCCTGGGCGGCCTGCCGCCCAGCGGCGACATCGCCCAGGCCGTGCTTGCTTTCTGGCAGGGCTCCGAGGCTGCAGCGGCGCAGCGGCGCTACCTCGCCGACATCACCCCGCTGGTGGAACAGCTGCCCCTGGCCTTTGCGCGCGACGCCCTGCGCGCTGACGCTCCCGATGGCGACGCGCCGCGCGCCCATACCCTTGCACGCTGGCGCGATGGCCATCCCTTGCTGCACTGGCTGCTCGACCGGCTGTACGACGATGGCCTGCTGAGCAAAACATCGCACGGCTGGACGGCGGCCGAGCGGGACCTGCCGGCGGCGCGCGCGATCTGGGAAACGGTACTCGCCGACTGCCCGGCCGCCCTGCCAGAGCTGCTCCAGCTGGGGCGCGTGGGCCTGAACCTGGGCAAGCTGGCAAGCGATCACGACATCGCCGGTGCGCTCGACCATGCCAGTGCCCACAGCATGCTCGAGTCCCAAGCCCCCGTGTACGCCTTCGCCAACCATGCCCTGGCCCAGGCTGTGGCAACGCTGGCCAAGCGCTGGCCGGCGAATCGCCGGCTTCGAATCCTGGACATTGGCAACGATGACGGCGGGCTCTACAACCGATTGCAGGTGCTCTTGCCCCAGGCGCGGGTGGACGTCGTCATCGCCCGCTGCGACCCGCAAGACCTGGCCCACCTGCAAGCCGAAACCGTCCGCCACGACCGCGTGAGCGTGGCAGCCCTGGACCCAAGCACATTCGATCTGACCCTGCCAAGCGGCGCCCCTGCCGTGTTCGACCTTGTGCTGGTGCATCAGGTGCTGCACCAGGTCGGGCGCCCGGCACGCGCCCTGGCCAACCTGCAAAGGCACATGGCCACGGACGCCGTGCTGCTGCTGGCTGAGCGCGAGCCCGACCAGGCCAGCCAATTGCTCTTTGGCGCACGCGCCTCGTGGTGGCATCGCAACGAGGCCGGCACGCTGCAAGGCAGTTTGCTGGACACAGCCACGTGGCAGAGCCTGCTGCAGGACGCTGGCTGGACCGATCGGGTCGTTGTACAAAGCGAGCCTGCATCGGGGACAGCCTGGGGAAGCGTTCTGCTTTTGGCCCGTCCACCGCATCGTGAAGTGGCGTCCGACACTGCAGCAGCGCGCCCTCGCGCGTCCTGGTCCTTGCGTGCCGACCACGATGGCTGGCAACCGCTGGCCCACGCCTTGCGTGATGCCCTGCGCAGCCAGGGCCAGGCCATCATCAACTCCCCTACCGACTGTGGCAGCACAGCGGACCATCGGGTCGTGTTTCCCGACCTGCCCCAAGCCTGCGCAAGCGCGGCCCATGTGGCGCGTGTGTGCGACGACGTGCGTCGCTTGTTGCTGGACGTGGCTGGCCAGGAGGCGCCGCCGCAGGTCGTCATCGTCACGCGCGGCGGGGCCCTGGCCAGCGATGCCAGCGAGGCTGCCTCGCCCAGCGCTGCAGCGCTCTGGGGCCTGGTTCGCGTCGCCCGCAATGAATATCCGCACCTGCGTGTGCGGCTGATCGACCTGCAGCTCGATCCCTCCGCTGCGCTTGCCGCAGCCGCCGGGCGCCTGGCCCTGGAAGTGCTCGACGGTGGCAGCGCCGAAGAAATCGTGCTCACATCCAGCGGGCGCTATGCACCCCGCCTGCGCCCGACGTCGCTTGAAGCGCCGACGGCGGGCGGGCCGCCGGCAGCGGCATGGACACTGGACTTCACGCTTGCCGGGCA
>JAGWOZ010000155.1 GCA_028870715.1 Betaproteobacteria bacterium
GCAGCCGCAACGAGGCTCCACGTCCAAAGCGTGGAGCCTTTTTTTGCCCTACCCACGGCTCGATCGCGCGGTGTTGCATGGGGCGCCGCGTCTTCGCCAACATCGAGACAAAAATCTCTTCCGTGAGGCTTGCGCAGTCGCACTGCCGCAAATTGGCACACTCCTTTCTTGCAACCGGGCTGCGACGCCAGCCCGAATCCGGCTAAGCTTGATCTTCGCTTGCTCAGCTGGACTGGGTGCGCAAGAGGCGCCTCGGCATAATTAGGGGCTTGCTCCACTTTGCTCAACCGGCAACCCATCGGCTGTGGCCACAGAAAAAGAACTTTCGGATTTTTTGCGCAGCGTCGAAAAACGCGCATTCAAGCGCGCGCAATTCGCCACCCAAAGCACAGACACGGCTCTGGACGTGGTGCAGGACTCCATGATCCGTCTTGCCGAGAAGTATGCGGACCATGACCCCGCCGAGTGGCCCATGCTGTTCCAGCGTATCCTCACCAACGCCCTCCTCGATTGGCACCGCAGGCACAAGGTGCGCTCGACGTGGATGAGCAACCTTTCTGACTTCCAAAGCAGCGCAGAAGGCGACGACTTTGATTTGCTCGAAACGCTGGCGCTTGAAGCTGGCTCGGAGCATCTCGAAGGTCCTGATCAGCAGATGGAGCGGGCGCAGACCTTGGCCATTTTGAATGTGGAAATCCAGAAACTTCCTGATCGTCAACGCGAAGCTTTCCTCATGCGTTATTGGGAAGGGCTGGACGTTGCTGAAACGGCGGCGGCGATGGAGTGTTCAGAAGGCAGTGTAAAAACGCATTGTTCCCGCGCGACGCACGCTCTAGCCAAAGCGCTTAAGGCACAAGGTTTTGATCATGGACACAGATAACAACAAACTGAGATTACGGGCGGCGGAAGCGCGTTTCGGCTATCAGGTCGCAGCGCGTTTGACTGAAGACACCGAGCAATTGCCTGACGACGTGGTACAGCGGCTCAAAGGCATCCGGCATATGGTGGTGGATCGCCAGCGCGCGCGGCGCCAAGCCTTGGCGCGTCCGCCGGTGCTGGTACATGGGCATACTGCGACCCTCGGAGGGCCAGGGGAGTCCTCATCCTGGCGGCTACGTTTGGGGTTGCTTATTGCCATTCCGACACTGCTGTTTGGCTTGTACGCCCTGCAGCATTACCAGCAAGAACGCTTCGTGCGGAAGATTGCCGACATCGACACCGCGCTGCTTCTCGACAATCTTCCCCCGCAGGCCTACGTCGATCCGGGATTTACCAGCTACCTGCAGCAGGGCGGCTGATGACGACGCTACGCGGTCGCCGCTCGAGCTCGGTCTCGTTCATCCTGCGCTTGCTGTTCGCCACATTCCTGCTCGCCATGGCATCCGCGCGCGTGGATGCCACCGAGCCAACGCAATCGCTGCCTTCCTGGGAGCAACTCAGTGCCATGCAGAAGGAGGCCTTGGGTCCGCTACAGGCTGAGTGGCCGCATTTCGATGCGGACCGCAAGCGCAAATGGCTCAACATCGCCTCACGCTACCCTGCCATGAGCGTGCAGCAACGCGCGACTTTGCATCACCGCATGGCCGAATGGGTACATATGACTCCGCAGCAGCGCCGCCTTGCCCGGGAGAATTTTCTGGCAACCGGCAAAGCCCCTCTGGACACGCGCAAGAAAGCCTGGGAGCGCTACCAAAAGCTCCCCGAAGCTCGCAAGCACGAACTGGCACGCGAGGCCAAGAGTCCGCCCCACGCGCCGGGCCATGTTGGACGCTACGAATCCGAGCAGCGCGTGAAGCGTCGGGCGGCGCCGCGTCACGCTGCTCCTGCGGGCTCACCCCAAGCCGGCAAAGCCCTGCGCAACGCGGCCACACCAGCTCCTGCGGCCGCGAAACCCTCTGTGGCGCCTCAACCGGCCTCGGCAGCCCGTCGCCAGGGCGTTGCCCCAGCGCCAGCCGCCGCTGCCTCGGCAAGCGTCAATCCCTGAGCCGTCGCCCTGGCGCAGACTCCCGACGGGGCGCCGGGCGCTGCACCTGCCATGACGATACAGGCACCCACCATGTTTCGCAGACTGGCTGCGCTGCTCTATGAGTCCGTCGTGCTGTTCGGTGTGCTGTGGGTGGCAGCCCTGATCTATGGGCTGGTCGTTGACCAGCGCAGTGGCATCATGGACCGGCATGGCCTGCAGGCGTCGGCCTTCCTCGCCCTGGCCGCCTACTTCATCGGCTTCTGGACGATCGGAGGGCAAACCGTCGCGATGCGTGCGTGGCGCCTGCGCGTCGTCAACGCAAGCGGCCAGCCCCTTTCGCTGTGGCGTGCCGCGTTGCGCTTTGCGCTGGGGTGGCTTTGGGTGCTGCCTCCTCTTGCCTTCGCGTGGGCGCTGGGGCTGGAGCACGCGGCGGCGCTCCTGATGCTTGTCGCATGGATCGTGCTGTGGGCAACAGCCTCACGTCTGCGCGCTGATCGGCAGTTCTGGCATGACGTGTGGGCTGGCACGCGGTTGATGGACACGCCGGGCTGAGCGTTCCCCGCGCAGCCGATGACGCCCCGGCAGCGTCATCCTCCTGTCACACGCTGGCGCTGCAATGGCGCCATGCAGACCAGCGGACTCACAAGCTCAGCCCCTCACGCCGCCCTCCTCGCTCAGGCGCTGGCCCCGCCAAGCGAGCATGACGCGGTCGATGATGCCCACGCACCCCACCAGTTCCGGACCTTGTGGCTCTCGGACATCCACCTCGGCACGCGGGACTGCAAAGCAAAGGCCCTGCTGGAGCTTTTGCGTCATTGCCACGCGGGAACCATCTATCTGGTGGGAGACATCATCGACGGCTGGCAGTTGCGAAAGGGCTGGTATTGGCCACAGGCGCACAACGATGTGGTGCAAAAGCTCTTGCGCAAGACGCGCAAAGGCTGCCGGGTTGTGTTCATCCCTGGCAATCACGACGAATTTGCCCGCCATTACTCGGGGCTGCACTTCGGCGGCGTGGAAGTGCAATCCGATGCCGTGCACGTCACCGCTGACGGGACCCGACTGTGGATCGTGCATGGCGACTGGTTCGACGGCGTGGTGATGCACGCGAAGTGGCTGGCCCACCTGGGCGACGCCCTGTACGTTTTTACCCTCAAGCTCAACCGCTGGCTCAACCATGTGCGCCATCGCATGGGGTTTTCCTACTGGTCGCTGTCGCAATACCTCAAAGGCAAGGTGAAGAACGCCGTGAGCTTCATCTCCAGCTTCGAGCAACTGTTGGCGGAGGAAGCGGCCCGGCGCGGATGCGAGGGCGTGGTATGCGGACATATCCACCGCGCCGAACTGCGCCGCATCGGTCGCACCATCTACGCCAATTGCGGAGATTGGGTCGAAAGCCTCACGGCCGTGGCGGAGCAAGACGATGGGAGCCTGCTGTTGCTGATGTGGAAATCGGCGACGGCCAGCCCCCAGGTGCTCGCCGAACTGCGCCCAGCCAGCACGGTGTCCGCCACCCAAATTGCAGCCATGGAGGGCACTGCGTCATGCGCATCCTGATCGTGACAGACGCGTGGAGCCCGCAGGTCAACGGTGTGGTGCGCACGCTCAAAACCACCATTGAGCACCTTCGCGCGCAAGGCGAAGAGGTCGCGGTCATTGAACCCAGTCTGTTTCGCACGGTCTCGTGTCCGACCTATCCCGAAATCCGCTTGAGCTGGCGTCCTTACCGCAGTTTGATCCAGCGCCTTACCGCGTTCAGCCCGGACGTTGTGCACATCGCCACCGAAGGCCCGTTGGGCTTGGCCGCGCGGCGCGCTGCGCTGAGGCTCGACATCCCCCTGACGACGGCCTATCACACCCGGTTTCCGGAATACGTCAAGGCGCGCTTCGGCATTCCGCTCGCGTGGACCTATGCCTACTTGCGCTGGTTTCACAACGCCGCAAGCGTCACGCTTGTGCCAACGCTCGTCGTTCGCAGTGACCTGACTGCGCGCGGATTGTCACGCCTGGCGATCTGGTCGCGCGGCGTCGACGCGCGCGTGTTCTACCCGCGCGTGGGCCAACGCCTGGAGGGCGACCCTCCGGTTTTCCTTTACGTCGGCCGCGTGGCGGTCGAGAAGAACATCGATGCCTTTCTCGAACTCGACCTGCCCGGCACCAAGTGGGTTGTGGGTGAAGGCCCGGAACTCCCCCGCATTCAGCGCCAGTATCCGAACGTGCGCTTTCTTGGCGTGCTCACGCAGGACAAGCTTGCCGAGGTGTATTCGGGAGCCGATGTCTTCGTTTTCCCCAGCCGCACGGATACGTTCGGTCTCGTGCTGATTGAGGCGCTGGCGTGCGGCTGCCCGGTTGCTGCATATCCCGTCACCGGCCCCGTGGACGTGATCGGCGATGCCCCGGCTGGTGTCCTCGATGAAGACCTGCGCGACGCCTGCCTGCGCGCGCTGCGCATCCCTCGCCAGAATGCGGTGGCCCATGCCCGGCAGTTCACGTGGCAGCGCGCCACCGGCCAGTTCATCCAACATCTGCAACGCGCCGCGGATCGCCCCAACCCGCAACCCGATTGACCCGCCACCCCTACAAGAACAAGACTGGGCTGGCGCGCCTGGTCCAAGCTCTGCGCAACTCAGCCAGTGGCATGCGCGCGGCCTGGCGCACCGAGTCGGCCTTCCGGCAGGAGGGTGCCTTGATTCTCGCGCTTGTCCCTTTGGCCTTCTTGCTGGGGCACGATGGCATGCAGCGCGCAGCGCTGGCGGGGTCGGCGCTGCTCGTACTGGTGGTGGAATTGCTCAATACCGCAATTGAATACACCCTGGACCGCGTATCGCTGGAGCCCCATGATCTGAGCAAAACCGCGAAAGACATGGGTAGTGCTGCAGTCTTGCTAACCTTGGTGCTTTGCGCCGTCGTATGGTTGGCTATCCTGCTGCCACGCCTAGCCTGAAAGTCCCCTCAACATGCATGCTGTTTGCGTCTATTGCGGCTCCAGCACCGGAACCGATCCCCTCTACGCCCAGGCTGCCGCGGCCACGGGTCACGCCATCGCCTCACGCGCCATGACCCTGATCTATGGTGGCGGCAGCGTCGGGTTGATGAATGTCACAGCGGACGCCGCGCTGGCGTCCGGCGGGCGCGTCGTGGGGGTGATCACCGAGCTCCTGATGGAGCGCGAGGTCGGCCACATGGGCCTGAGCGAGTTGCATATTGTGGAGAACATGCACCAGCGCAAGAAGATGATGGCCGACTACGCCGATGCGTTCATCGCCCTGCCTGGCGGGCTGGGCACGCTGGAGGAATTGTTCGAGGTTTGGACTTGGCGCCAACTCGGTTATCACAACAAGCCGATCGGGCTGCTCAACGTGCAGGGGTATTACGACCCGTTGCTGGATTTTCTCGCGCAAAGCCACGAGCAGGGTTTCGTGCGAACCGAGGTTCTTGCGCCGCTTGTCGTCGACGCCGACCCTGCCCGGCTTCTGGAACGCATGGCGGGCAGCCAAGTCATGCAGGATGACCCGTGGTGGCGCATGCGGGAAGCAATCTAAGGTTTTGCCTCAGGCACTCAGACGGCTGCTTCACCCGTTTCGCTGGTGCGGATGCGGATGACCTGTTCAATGCTGGTGACGAAAATCTTGCCGTCGCCGATCTTTCCGGTGCGCGCTGCTTTGACAATGGCATCGATCGCGGGCTCGACTTCGCCTTCCTTGACGACAACCTCGATTTTCACCTTGGGCAGGAAATCCACCACGTACTCTGCCCCCCGGTACAGCTCAGTGTGACCCTTTTGCCGCCCGAAGCCCTTGACTTCAGTCACGGTCAGGCCCGTCACGCCCACCTCGGCAAGTGCCTCACGCACTTCGTCGAGCTTGAACGGCTTGATAATGGCGGTGATCTGTTTCATGGATGTCCTCGTCACAGTCGTTGATGGATTTCGTTTCGATCTTCGCTCCGAGCTTAACCGATCCGGCCTGCATCCTGCTGACCCTGCGGCGCCACCGCCGACACGCTTTCCAGCCAATGTGACGTGATGGGGTAGCGCCAGTCGCGCCCAAATGCGCGGTGGGTGATGCGCACTCCGGGCGGGGCCTGCCTGCGCTTGTATTCATTCATCTTGATCAGACGCAGGACTTGCGCCACGGCCTCAGCCGGTAGCCCCGCGGCGAGCATCTCCTGCGGGCTTTGATCGTTCTCCATATAGCGCTCGAGAATCGCGTCGAGCAGCGCGTACGGTGGAAGACTGTCCTGGTCGGTTTGGTCCGGGCGCAGTTCGGCCGAAGGTGGCCGGGTGATGATGCGCTCGGGAATCACTGGCGCCAGCCCTTGTTGCGCGGCCATCGCGTTACGCCAGTTCGCCAGTTCCCAGACCAGGGTCTTGCGCACATCCTTGATCACGGCGAAGCCTCCGGCCATGTCGCCATACAGCGTGGCGTAACCGGTCGCCATCTCGCTCTTGTTGCCGGTCGTCAGCACCATCCAGCCAGTATTGTTCGAAAGCGCCATCATCAGCGTGCCCCGGATGCGCGCCTGCAGGTTTTCCTCGGTTGTATCGTCCTTGCGCGCAGCCAGCAGCGGATGCAGCGTCGCGCGGAACGCGTCGAACATCGGCGTGATCGGCATCTCGTCGTACCGCACACCGAGCCCTTGCGCCATTTCCCGGGCATCCATCCAGGAGATGTCTGCGGTATAGGGCGAGGGCATCATCACGGTACGCACGCGCTGAGGCCCCAGGGCATCCACGGCGATGGCCAACACCAGGGCCGAGTCCACACCGCCGGACAGACCAATCAACACGCCCGGAAATGCGTTTTTCTGCACGTAATCGCGCGTGCCGGTCACCAGGGCGCCCCAAGCCTGAGCCTGGAGGGACTGCACGGTCGCCAAGCTGCCCGGCTGGGGCGAGCCCGCGCCATCGAGGGTGACGCTCAACAACGCCTCATCGAACTGCGGTGCACGCGCCTGGACGCGACCGTCCGCGTCCATCACGAAGGATCCGCCATCAAACACCAGCTCGTCCTGCCCACCAACTCCATGGGCGAATGCCAAGGCCATCCCGGTTTCTTGACACCGTGTGCGCATGATGGCCTCGCGCTCGCCGCTTTTGCCCAAATGGAACGGCGACGCATTCAGTACGAGCAGGACCTGCGCACCGGCCTCGCGTGCTCGACGCGGGGCTTCCGCAAACCAGGCGTCCTCGCAAATGTTCACGCCGAAGCGCACGCCGCCTGCCTCAAACACCACCGGCTCGCCAGCACGCGCGAAATAGCGCCTCTCGTCGAACACCTGGTAGTTGGGCAGCTCGAGCTTGCCGTAGGTGGCCTCGACATGTCCGCGGCGCAGCACCGAAGCGGCATTCCAGCGCAGCGGCTGCTGCGTGGATGGCGTGCGGACATCGGCCTGATGACCCGGCACGTGAGGATGGCCCACGACCACGGTCAAATCCGGATATTGCGCCAGGCTATGCGCCAGCTGGTGCAATGCAGCATTGCAAGCCTGTAAAAAGGCGGGGCGCAAGAGCAAATCCTCGGGGGGATAGCCGGTCAGCGCAAGCTCCGGGGTAAGCAATACGGTCGCACCCTGGGCGTAGGCACGATCTGCCATGGCCACGATGGCCTTGCAGTTGCCGGCCAAGTCGCCCACGGTACCGTTGAACTGAGCAATAGCGATGGATAGGGACATGGAAGAGGATTTTCGCATTGAGATGGTCCAAGGCATGGCCAAGGTCGTTGGCGCCGAGTGGGACGCACTGGTTGCGGCCACGCCCGACAGTACGGTTTTTCAGCGTCACGCGTGGCTTGCCGCCCTCGAGACGCACGGCTGCGCAACCGCGCAGACTGGGTGGCAGCCGCTGGTCCTGCAACTGCGCGACGCACAGGGCCGGCTTGCCGCCGCGTGCATGCTGTACGCCAAAAGCCATTCGATGGGCGAGTATGTCTTTGACTGGGCCTGGGCCGACGCCTACGCGCACCACGGCCTGCACTACTACCCCAAATTGCTGTCCGCCACCCCTTTTACGCCCGTCACGGGCGCACGGCTGCTGGGACGTGACGCGCCGGCGCGAAGGGCGCTCTTGCAAGCTGTGCTTGCTCTGGCGCGCCAGAGCGGTCTGTCGTCGCTTCATCTGCTGTTCCTGACGGATGCCGAGCGCGATCTGTGTGCCGAGGCCGGCT
>JAGWOZ010000156.1 GCA_028870715.1 Betaproteobacteria bacterium
CCTGAAGCGGCTTGCGCCGCATTCGACACGCAGCCCCATACAAGGGTCGCGGCGAACAAGCCACTGACAAGGACAGGGCGCATCGGGTGCATCAGGCATTCTCCGCTTGGTTGGCTTCAGCCTCGCGCGCGCGGCGAGGCAGACCACAGCGCGCGAACAGGAGCGGCAAGAGGACGAGGGTCAAGGCCGTGGAGCTCACAAGACCCCCGACCACGACAATGGCCAGCGGCTTTTGGATTTCTGAGCCAGGCCCCGTGGCCGAAAGCAGCGGAACGAGGCCGAGGCCCGTGATGCACGCCGTCATCATCACGGGGCGCAGGCGCCGCATCGCGCCGTCGTGCACGGCCTGCGCCAATGGCACACCGCGCTGCATCAATTCGTTGAAGTGGCTGACCAGCACGACGCCGTTAAGCACGGCAATGCCCAGCAATGCGATGAAGCCAACCGAGGCCGGCACCGACAAGTACTGACCGCTCGCCCATAGCGCCAAAATGCCGCCGACCAACGCGAAGGGAATGTTGGCAAAGACCAGCACGGATTGTCGTACCGAACCGAAGGTCGTCATCAGCAGCACGAAAATGAGTGCCAACGCCAGGGGCACGACCAAACCCAGGCGGGCGGCCGCGCGTTGCTGGTTCTCGAACTGACCTCCCCACTGCAGGCGCACACCTTCAGGCAGCTTGACTTTCTCGGCGACCGCGCGCTTGGCATCGTTCACATAGCTCACCAGATCGCGTCCACTCACATTGGCCTGGACCGCCGCAAAGCGGCTGCCGTCCTCATGGGTCACCAATACGGGTCCGGCGGTTGACAGCAATTGTGCCAAGTGAGACAGCGGCAAGCTCGTGCCGTCTGATGCCGTGAGCATCGCAGTGGCGAACGTTTGAGGGTTTCGGCGCAGATCGGGGTTGCCGCGCAGCAGCACCGAGCTGCGGCGTATGCCCTGGAGCACCGTACCCACAGGTTGACCTTCGACCAGGGCCCTCAGGTCCTGCTGAAGGGTGTCGATATCAAATCCTGCCCGCCCCGCAGCGAGGCGATTGATCCGCACCGTCAGGTACTGGACCCCCTCGGGCCGTGCGGCGAGAACCTCCTGCGCTCCGGGCAGGCCGCGCAGGACTTGCGCCACTTCCTGCGCCAATTGGCCAAGTTGCCCGATGTCCGGACCAAAGATCTTCACCACGAGGTCGCCACGGGAGCCGGTGAGCATCTCCGACACGCGCATCTCGATGGGCTGGGTGAAGCTGTAATCCAGGCCGGGAAAGTTCTCCAGGACCTTTCGGATCGACGCGACTACCGAGTCCTTGCTGCCACGCCATTCGGCGGCTGGCTTGAGCACGAGGAACATGTCGGTTTCGTTCAACCCCATCGGGTCCAGCCCGAGGTCGTCCGAGCCGCTGCGTGCCACGATGGACTTGACCTCGGGGACTGCCTTGAGCACAGCGCGTTCCACGCGCAGATCCAGCGCGGCGGTCGCGCCAAGGCTCACAGACGGGAGCTTTTGCAACTGCACGATCAGGTCGCCCTCGTCAAGGGTTGGCATGAACGCCTTGCCCACGCGCGTGTAGGCGAATCCTGCGGCCAGCAAGGACACAAGCGCAACCGCGACCACGATTCGGCTATGAGCAAAACTCCATTGCAGCAACCAGCGGTACCCCGCCGAGAGTTGGCGCACGAGCCACGGGTCGCGGTGAGGCATCGTCTTGAGAAGCATGGAAGCCATCACGGGCACGATGGTCAGGGCGATCAGCAGCGAGGCACCCAAGGCAAACACGATGGTCAATGCAACTGGGCGAAACAGCTTGCCCTCCAGACCCTCGAGGGAGAGCAGCGGCAGAAAAACGATGGCGATGATGGCCACGCCCGAGAGCACCGGACCCGCCACTTCGGTGACGCCGCGCAGGATGCGGGTCAGTCGATCGCTGGTGGCGGCGCCGGGGTCAGGATCCGCCGCGCGTTGCGGATCATGGCTCATGTGGTTCACCAGATTCTCGACCACGACCACGGCCGCATCGACCAGCATGCCCAACGCGATGGCCAACCCCCCCAGACTCATCAAATTGGCTGAGAGACCAGCCACGCGCATGAGCAAGAACGTGGCCAAGGCTGAAAGCGGCAGGGTGATGGCGACCACGAGTGCGGCACGCCAGTTACCGAGAAAGGCAAGGAGCATCACCACAACCAGCACAACGGCTTCCATCAGCGCGCGCATCACCGTGCCCACGGCACGCTCCACGAGCTGGCTGCGATCGTAGAAGACACGCAATTTGATGTTCTGGGGCAGCCTGGGCTCGAGATCGGCCAAGCGCGCCTTGACTCCCGCGATGACTTGCGACGCGTTGGCACCGCGTAAACCGAGCACGATTCCCTCGACGGTCTCACCCGTGCCATCCGAGGTGACGATGCCGTAAGGCGTGCTTCTTGAGATATCGACCTGCGCCACGTCGGCGACGCGAACCGGCGTGCCGCGCGCGGTGGCAATGACCGTATTGCGGATGTCCTCGGCACTGGCAAAGGCGCCCTGGACACGCACGATGCGTGTTTCCTCGCCTTCATCGAGGCGTCCAGCGCCGTCATTGCCGTTGTTTGACGAAAGTGCCGTGCGCAGTTGGCTGAGCGAGAGTCCCCATGCCGAAAGCTTGGCCAGTTCCGGCTGGACCTCAAAGACGCGCACATCGCCACCGAGCATGTTTACATCCGCGACGCCGGGAACCGTCCGCAGGGCAGGGCGGATGACCCATTGCAGCGTGCTGCGTTTTTGCTCGAGGGTGGCGTTGCCCTGAATGGTGAACATGTACAGATCGGACAGCGGCGTGGTGATCGGCGCAAGACCGCCTTGTGCCGAGGCTGGAAGCTCGCCCCGTGCGTTGGCGAGGGCCTCAGCAACTTGTTGGCGCGCCCAGTACACGTCGGTTCCCTCGTTGAAGTCCACCGTGATGTCGGCGATCCCGTACTTCGAAATCGAGCGCACCATGCGCTTGCCAGCGATACCCAGCATCTCCTGCTCAATGGGCAGCACGATACGGGTTTCCACCTCCTCGGGGGTCATGCCCGGCGCCTTCATGATGACCTTCACCTGCGGCGAGGACACATCGGGGAAGGCGTCCACAGGCAACGATCGCCATGCAATGATTCCGCCGATGACGAGCGCCAGCATCGCGCCAATGGCAATGAGCCGTTGGCGCAGGGCTGCCTGGGTGAGCGAGTGCAGAATCACGGTGCAGCCTCCGCGGCTGCCGCTTTGATGGCCACAACTGAACTTGCGGCGACCTGATCGCCGGTCCTGAGCGGGCCAGCCACGATCACAGCGTCATTCAAGCGCGATGCAACGCGCACGGGCACGATGCGAAAGCCACCCTGCACGGCCACCAAAACCGCGTCATGCCCAGCCATTTGCGTGACGGAAGCTGGCGGTACACGCCACAGCCCTCGCTGGGCCGGCAGACTCACGCTCGCTTGCACGAGGGCTCCGGCAGGCAGGCTGCCCGGTTTCGTGAGGCGCACGCGCAGCAATACCGTTTGGCCGGCGCTCAGCACCGGAGCCTTGGTTTGCAGCACACCTTCAGCACCCGCCTCGGGCACGCCCACGGCAGCGCCTGGCTCCACTGACGCTGCCTGATCAGGCGTGGCCTCGATTTCAAGGCCGAGCTGTCCCGGGGTGGC
This sequence comes from Betaproteobacteria bacterium, assembly GCA_028870715.1. Taxonomy (GTDB): domain Bacteria; phylum Pseudomonadota; class Gammaproteobacteria; order Burkholderiales; family Burkholderiaceae_C; genus Thiomonas_A. The sequence continues at coordinate 3,664 of JAGWOZ010000156.1, forward strand.
AATATGGAACAAAGGGGCGGACATGTCCAGGCGTTGGCCAGGCAGGGCCAAGCTCTGAACGATGACGCCGTCCATGGGCGCGCGCACACGGGCTTTGCCGTCGAGCCCTGCGTCCCCCGCGGCCAAACGCAGCGCCAGGGCTCGCTCGTCCATCATGGCGTCCGCTTCACGCTGGCGCGCCTGAGCTTGTTGCAAGCGCGCGGCAGGGATGATGCCCTCCTGAACCAGTTGAGCGTCGCGCTGGACTTGCGCGCGTGCAAGTCCCTGCTGCGTCGCCGCGTCAGCGCGTTCGCGCTGCAATTGCGCAATTTGCGGACTGCTCAATTCCGCCAGAATCTGGCCGCGCTTGACGCGATCCCCAGCATTGACGAGGATCGTGACCACAAGCCCTGAGACCGGAGCGGAGACAACCGCTTGGTGGGCGATGGGCACGACAACCCGTGCCGGCAGCGCCAAATGTGCCGCGGCCGCGGGTTGCACTGCCGCGAGGCGCACTCCAAGCGCCACCTGCTGTTCGGGGCTGATCGGGATGATCGCCGATCTGGATCGAATCGGCGCATTCTGTGCTGGACCTGCGGCCAAAGCGAGGGCCGAGGTGCAGCCGATCGCGACGGCTAGGCGCCAGAGAAACATCAGGGTGGCGCGCATGGCCGCTCTCCAGGATTGATTGGTGCGAATGGACGGCGAAGTGGGCGGAGAAACACACCCACGCCTAGCAAGGTTCTTTGGGCTCACCGTGGCGAACTGACCGCAGCATGTGCGGCCTAGCCGCCTTGCGACGCCATCACCCAGTTCGACTGGACCCCGGCGCCGCGTATCCGTGGATGTTATTTCTGCAATTGATCCTGGGTCTGGTCGCGTGTCTGGTCGCGTGTCTGGTCGCGTGTCTGGTCACGTGTCTGGTCGCGTGTCTGGTCGCGTGTCTGGTCACGTGTCTGGTTCTGGTTCTGCTCTTGGTTCTGGTTCTGCTCTTGGTTCTGGTTCTGGTTCTGCTCTTGGTTGCGATTCTGATACTGATACTGGTTTTCGTTCTGATTCTGATTCTGGTTCTGGCCTTGTGGACTGGCACCCATCCCCCCGCTATAGCCCCCGCCCATCCCGCCACCCATGCCACCTCCGCCTGCACCACCACCACCGGCAGCAAAGGCTGAGCCAACAAGCAGCGCGCAGGCTGAAAGAGCAAGACTTCTACGCAGAGACGAGGATTTCATGACAAGCTCCTATGGATCAAGAATTTCGACTGTTAACGATAGAATGTTACACACGGACACCTTTAATGTCCTTGCGTTACATCAACAAAACCCGGATTGCCATGAAACGCGGTGTCCTGTTGCCGCGCAGCCCCCGTAGCGCATCCAACGCGGTGGGCCCAGGCTTGCCATGGGTCTGCGCACCGGGCTGCGGCTTTTGCCACGCTCAGCGAAAATGTCGGGATCCCCGCACCTGCGGCAGTGTTACGGCACCGCTGCGATGTGCGTGGCACCAACGCCGTACTCATACATGCAAACGCCCAACATTTCCCTGGCATCCAACAGTGCATCACCGACAGGTCTGCACCAGACGACGCACGTTCGGCCGCTACCCCGTTCGTCCAATGCCTGGACGCTCGCGGTGGCTCCCATGCTGGACTGGACCGATCGCCATTGCCGCTATTTCCATCGGCAGCTGAGCCGCCACGCCCGCCTGTACACCGAGATGGTGACCACGGGCGCGCTGCTGCATGGCGATCAATCCCGGCATCTGGATTTCAGTGCCGAGGAGCAGCCCCTGGCCCTGCAGCTGGGCGGCAGTGAGCCCGCAGACCTCGCGGCTTGCGCCACCCTGGCGCACCGGTGGGGCTATGCCGAGGTGAACCTGAACTGCGGATGCCCCAGCGAGAGGGTGCAGCGGGGTGCCTTTGGCGCCTGCCTGATGGCGGAGCCGGCGTTGGTCCGGGACGGCGTGGCGGCGATGCGCGACGCTGTGGGCGACGCATTGCCGATCACCGTCAAGCACCGCATCGGCATCGACCAGGTCGAAAGCTTTGGGTTCGTGCAGGATTTCGTGGGAACCGTGGCAGAAGCCGGCTGCTCGGTGTTCATCGTGCACGCCCGCAACGCCTGGCTACAGGGCTTGAGTCCGAAAGACAACCGCGAGATCCCGCCCCTGCGGCACGAGTTCGTGTACCGACTCAAGCGCGAGTTCCCACACTTGACCATCGTGATCAATGGCGGGGTGAAGACCGACTCGCAGGTGGCGGAGCACCTTCGCCATGTCGATGGCGTCATGATCGGCCGCGAGGCCTACCAGCGCCCCTGGTGGCTGGCAAGTTGGGATGCGCTGTACTTCGGCACGCAACCGCCACGGGCAACGCCCGATGAGGTTGAGGACGCGATGCTCGATTACGCCCAGCGCATGGCCGGGCAGGGGACTCCCCCATTTGCCGTGACGCGCCACATGCTTAACCTCTGGAAAGGCGCCCCTGGCGCCCGGCTGTGGCGCCAGGCGCTCAGCGATCCAGCCCTGCGAGGACTTCCCCCGGCCGACTTGTTTCGGCAGGCGAAACGCGCTCGACTCGCGCACAGCGTGCCCCTTGCGGCCTGAACGCGTCGGGGTCTGACGAAGGGGGCGCACCCAGCGCCCTGGCAAGGTCGCCGTTGAGGCCCTGCTCAGCGCTTGAGCGCGTCATCCAGCGATTCGCCCGGCTTCCATGGGCGGCCGAGCTGCGCTTCGATGTAGTCGCGGATCAGACGCCGCACGACTTGCGACGGCGTCTGATCCTCGCGTGCGCAAAGATGCTCGAACACCGCTTTTTTCTGCGGGTCGATCAAAAGCGTCAATCGTGTGGTCCGTCGTTCCATTTGAAGGTATCTTGGATTAGCATTGCATGCACATCGTATGTGATTTTGATCCTCACGCAAGCCCCCTCATGGATCCACTCGCACTTTTGCCTGCCGCCTTGAGCGTGGTCGCAGCGTGGGTGACGATCGGACTGGCTGGCATGCTGGCGCCGCGCTCGACGCGCTGGGTCGCGCACGGTTTGTTTCCGCTGGGCGCCGTTGGCAGCGCGCTGATGGCTGGCGTGGGCTTGGCCGCGCTGCTGATGCCGGCGACGTCGATGGTTTTGCCCGCGGGCCTGCCGGGGCTGCCCATGCATTTGCGACTCGACGCCTTGTCAGGCTTCTTTTTATTTCTGCTTGGCGCCTCCAGCGTGGGCATCTCGGTTTTCGCCGCCGGCTACTTCCGCTCCGGTGAAGGCACGGCGCCGGGGCTTCTGGGGCTGCAATATCACGTCTTTCTCGCTGCCATGTGCATGGTGACGCTGGCGGCCGATGCCTACACGTTCATGGTTGCCTGGGAGGTGATGGCGCTTGCCTCGTATTTTCTCGTTGTCAGCCAGCATCGCATTGCCGAGATCCGCAGCGCAGGGTTCACCTACTTGCTGCTTGCGCACCTTGGCGCAATCGCGCTGCTCCTGTGTTTCGGGGTGATGATGCAAGGCGGCGGCAATGGCCTGACATTCGCGGCGATGCGTATGGCCCATCTGCCCCTTGCGTGGTCCAGCTTGGCCTTTGGCCTGGCTACCGTCGGCTTTGGCGCCAAGGCGGGTTTGGTGCCGCTGCATATCTGGTTGCCCGAGGCGCACCCGGCCGCCCCCTCTCCCGTATCCGCGCTGATGAGCGGCGTGATGCTCAAGACTGCGCTGTACGGATTGCTGCGCGTGAGCTTTGATCTCCTGCATGCACCGGTGTGGTGGTGGGGCGTTCCGCTGCTGGTTCTGGGGCTGTTCGGCGGGCTGTTTGGCGTTTTGTTCGCTGCCGTGCAAAGCGATATGAAGCGCCTTCTGGCCTATTCGTCGATCGAGAACATCGCCATCGCCTTTGCGGCCATGGGCCTGGCGCTTGTCTTTCATGGCGTGGGCATGCCCGTGCTTGCAGCGCTGGCCTTGGCGGCCATGCTGTACCACCTGCTGAACCACGCCTTTTTCAAAAGCCTGCTGTTCCTCGCCACCGGGTCCGTCCTGCACGCCACGCGCCAGCGCAGTTTGGGGCATTTGGGCGGCTTGCTCCGGCGCATGCCCTGGGTGGGCTGGACAGCGCTGGTCGGCACGCTGGCGATTGCGGGGCTGCCGCCGCTCAACGGATTCGTCGCCGAATGGCTGCTCTTGCAAGCCTTTCTCTTCACTCCAGGGATCCCTGAGCCATTTTTCAACATGCTCATTCCGCTGGGAGCAGCCGTGCTGGTGCTGACCGCTGCGCTCGCGGCGTACGTGATGGTGAAGTTTTACGGCGTGATCTTTTTGGGCAACCACCGGGAAGCGCAATTGGAGCACGCCCATGACGCAGGAGG
>JAGWOZ010000157.1 GCA_028870715.1 Betaproteobacteria bacterium
GAGCATCCAGCTGAAAAGTAGCACCGGCGCTATTTGCACCTTGTCCTTGTCGTTCAATAACGATGGTCCATTGGGTACGTTCTTTCGCTATATCTGCGACAACGGCACCTATGTTGCCCGCTATGACGACCTGTTCGATGGCAAGGAAAACAAAATCGATGTTACCCAGGTCGATGTGTCAATGAACGGCATCGAGTTGCAGGATCGGGAGTTTTTTGCTTCGATCCGCGAGGGTCGAGAGCCCAACGCCAGTGTGCGTGCAGTGCTGCCTTGCTATCGCATTCTTGATCAGTTGGAAAAGCAACTGGCTGCAGCGGAATGAGCGGCGGCTACGCGCGCGTGGCCCCAACTGGCCAGGATGATTCCCTCAAGCTTTCGAAAGTCTGATGAACATCCTGTGAGCAGGCACTCAATCGGGGAGTTTCAGGTGGAGGCGGTCGGGCGCGTACCGGGAGCGCAATCGCAGGCGCACAATTCGCCTGCGCCAGAAGCACCTAGGGTCGGAGGGATCGGAACTCACGGCCACGGAGACCGCGGTCGGTCTGGATGAGCAATGCAGTCCAGCTCGGATTGGAGAGGTAGGAAACACCCGCTACAACCGCTCAATAGTCTAGCGGCGGGAGCGTTCATAATCGCGTCACCCACCGGGGATGGACCCGTTTCGCGACAAGCCTCGCCGTCCAGGACAGGGAAGGTCAGCGCGGATGCACCGCGCATCTTTGTCCGGCGTGCGGGGTGTCTGCTTGTGCTGTCGATTGATCCGGGAAAGAAGGGCCGAGCACGCCCGAATCGCCTGTAAAGTGGGTGGTACAGTCATGCCGCCAGCAGCAGGAACCCACCGAAGCGACTGATGCCGCCTTGATGCACAGGTGAGTGTCGTAGGAATCTCTGCTTTTCGCGCAAGCGGTGGCGAAAACCAGGGGCGGTGAGGATGTCCAGAACTTCCTGTGTAATAGGAAAAAGTTAGCTGCGCACGACGCGTGGCGCAACGCGAAGAGCCCCTGGTCAACAAGACCGCAGGCGGCGCGACCCTCAAAAAAGGCGCATCACAGAATAGGGCGCAGTTCCCTTGCGGCATCGAGCAAAAGCGGGAGCATGTCCCGTTGCATGGCCAGCGACGATATGCGTGCCTGGGACGCCACGACGTTGAGTGCAGCAACTGTGACACCTTTGGCATTTCGCAAGGGAACGGCAAGCGCATGAACCCCCAGTTCGTGCTCTTCACTGGCGAAACAAAAGTCGTCATGGCGAACCTTGTCGATAACCTTGCGAAACGCTCGCGCATCGGTGGTTGTCAGCGGTGTCATCCGTGGCAGTATTCGCCCCTTCATCCATGCGTTGAAGGTCGCGCGCGACTTGGCGGCTAGCCAAACCCGCCCGGTGGATGTCGCGTGAGCCGGCAGTCGCGCGCCCAGATGAAGGCCGTAGGCGATCACGCGACTGTTGACGGTTGAAATCGAGTTACGGTCGTTTCCACTGCGCGCGATGATGACCACCTCATCCACGTCAAGCACTGCTGCAGAGAATGACTCCTGTGCCTGGACCGCTAGGCGATTCAGGACGGGTTGAATTGCGCGGGGCAAGCGCGCAGATGCCAAATAGCTTCCCGAAAAACGAAGCACCTTGCTGGAAAGCCAGAAGTAACTCCCGTCGGTCTCAAGGTAGCCCAAGTGGGCAAGCGTGAGCAGATGACGTCGCGCCGCGGCCCGAGTAATTCCCGCACGCGCAGCCGTCAATGTGGCGTTGAGGCGCTGACGCTCGGTATCAAAGCTCTCAAGCACAGCCAATCCCTTGGCCATGCCTTCGATGTAGTCAGCCTTCGCGATGGCCATTAAATCGATTCCTATTTTTGCGCGATGATCGCGCAAAATGCGCAATCATCGCGCATTATCCGAGGAGCCGATCTTTTAAGTCAATCGAGCTCACCTAAGCTCGATTGACCATTTCAATTGGAGACAACATGCGAACCCAAGTTGCCATCATTGGTGCGGGACCATCCGGGCTGCTTCTGGGGCAGTTGCTGGCTAAGGCCGGCATCCATGCCATCATCGTCGAGCGTCAGACGGGCGACCACGTGTTGTCGCGCATCCGGGCGGGAATCCTGGAGCAGGTCTGCATCGACCTGTTGGATGAAGCGGGCGTGGGTGAGCGTATGCACAAGGAGGGCCTGATTCATCGCGGGATCGAACTGCTTTACAACGGCAAACGAAATCGCATCGACATGGAGACGCTCACCGCAGGCAAGAAAGTGATGGTCTATGGCCAGACAGAACTCACCAAGGACTTGATGGACGCGCGTGTTGCAGCAGATCTGCCCACCGTGTACGGAGCCCATGGCGTTGCTGTTCATGACTTTGACAGTGCCAAGCCACGCGTGACCTACGAAAAGGACGGCAAGAGCTATGAGATTGATTGTGACTTTATCGCGGGCTGCGATGGCTTTCATGGTGTGTGCCGCGCCAGCGTTCCGCGCCGTTCGATCACGGAATACGAAAAGGTCTACCCGTTCGGTTGGTTGGGGCTGCTGTCCGATACCCCGCCGGTGCACGACGAGCTGATCTATATCAACAGCCCGCGCGGCTTTGCACTTTGCTCACAACGCAGCAAGACACGCAGCCGCTACTACTTGCAGGTGCCATTGACGGACAAAGTTGAAGAATGGACGGACGAAGCCTTTTGGCAGGAGTTGCGCTTGCGACTGGATGAGAAAGCCCGTGATCATTTGGTGACAGGCCAATCAATCGAAAAAAGCATCGCGCCGCTACGCAGCTTTGTGACGGAACCTTTGCGCTTCGGCCGCATGTTCCTCGCTGGGGACGCGGGGCATATCGTGCCACCTACCGGTGCCAAGGGTCTGAACCTGGCGGCGACCGATGTGAAATACCTGTCCCACGCGCTTATCGAGCATTACACGGACAAAAGTGAATCCGGCATTAATGCGTATTCCGAGCGCTGCCTCAAGCGCATCTGGAAAGGCGAACGTTTCTCATGGTGGTTTACCCACCTGATGCACCGATTTCCCAATGAAGGCGCCATCGAGGCCAAATTTCAGGAAGCCGAACTTGACTATCTGATTCACTCTGAAGCGGGGTCGCGCATGATCGCCGAAAACTATGTGGGGCTTCCGCTGGAGTTTGGCGGCTGAATTGCTGCGCACGCTGCGCTGCCATCGATGGGTGGACCCCGGCGGATCGGCTGGCCCGAGCATCGACGCTTGGTTCGGGGAAGCCAACATTGACGCGTTGCGCGACAAGCCTCGCCGTCCAGGACCGGAAAGGACAGCGCGGATGCCACAGGCGTCCTTGTCAGTTTTGCAACCGGTTCCCCGATGCGGTCGATTTATCCTGAAAACAAAGGCGGGACACGGCCGGATCGCCTGTGAAGTGTGCGGCGCAGTCATGCCGCCAGCAGCACGAACCCACCGAAGCGGCTCATGCTGGCTTGATGCAGGCGTGAGCGCCATCGGAATCCTTGCCCTTTTCGCGCACGCGGTGGCGAAAGCCAAGGGCCGTGGGGATGTCAGATAAGGGTCGAAAGATGGGGATTTGCGTCTCAGCAGGCATTGGGTCAGTGTTGCTTGCTGTGTCACGATTAGGGACGACAAGGCGAGTTCGGAAACCCGAGGGCGCCTTAATGTCCGGCGGCAAGTGGCTCATGTTGCTGTATGCTTAGCCAGCTTAATGCCGCGCCAAGCTGAAGCACTCGAATGTCGACTGCCACCATTCAATCATCGCCCACAATTTTCAGTAACCTCAACGATCGGCAACTTGAAGCCGTCGAACACGGTCTGGCACCTGCGACGGCGCGCGCCTTGCTGGTGATTGCCGGTGCGGGCTCGGGGAAGACCATGACGTTGGCGGCGCGGGTCACGCGTCTGGTTCTGCGCGGCGCCGATCCCCAGCGCATCCTTCTGCTCACTTTTTCGCGCCGGGCAGCTGCTGAAATGGAACGGCGCGTGGGGAGCCTTTTGCATCAGACTCTGGGCCTAGGCACTGCACAATCACCACCTCGCTTTCATTGGTCAGGAACCTTCCACAGCGTTGGCGCCCGCTTGCTGCGGGAATATGCCCCGCGAATCGGGCTGAGCGACCAGTTCACGATCCTCGATCGTGGCGATGCTGAAGATCTTCTCGGCATCCAGAGGCAGCAACTTGGACTGGCTGGAAACAAGACGCGATTTCCGCTCAAGGGCACATGTCTATCGATCTATTCCCGTGCGGTCAACAGTCAGCTGCCTTTGGGTGAGGTTCTGATGCAAAGCTATCCATGGTGTATCAACTGGGAGGGTGAACTCAAGCAGCTGTTCAAGGCCTACGTGCAGGAAAAACAGAGCCAGCATGTCCTGGACTATGACGATCTTCTGCTGTATTGGGGGCAGATGATGGCCGAACCAGAACTGGCCGCAGAAATCGGTCAACGGTTTGATCATGTTCTGGTCGATGAATACCAGGACACGAATCGGCTTCAAGCACGGATCATCCTCTTGCTGAAGCCCGACGGACGCGGCGTGACCGTGGTCGGCGACGACGCCCAGTCGATCTACTCTTTTCGCGCCGCCGATGTGCGCAATATCCTTGACTTCCCGCAGCAATACCCTGTGCCGGCGCGCGTGGTCACACTGGAGCGCAATTACCGCTCCACGCAACCCATCCTCGAGGCTTCCAACGCAGTGATTGCCTTGGCACCTGAACGCTACGCCAAGCAGCTGTGGACCGATCGCACCTCATCGAGCCGACCCAGATTAGTTACCGTGGCCGATGAAGCTTCACAGGCGCGCTGGGTTGCAGACCAGGTGTTGGCCCAGCGGGAGGACGGAATGACATTGAAGAGCCAAGCCGTTTTGTTCCGCACCGCGCATCACAGCGCGGTGCTTGAACTCGAACTCGCCCGGCGAAACATTCCCTTCGTGAAGTTTGGTGGGCTCAAATTTCTGGAGGCGGCGCACGTCAAGGACCTGCTGTCGATCCTGCGCGGAGCACAGAATCCCCGCAATCAGCTGGCTTGCTTCAGGGTTGCGCAGCTCATTCCCGGAATGGGGCCCGCAAACGCACGCAAGCTCATCGATGCGATGGCCGCTAGCGCGGATCCGGTTGAAGGCCTTCTGCAGTTCAAAGCGCCACCTGCTGCGCAGGGCGACTGGGCTGGTTTTCGCGAGATGTATACCCGCTTGCGATTTGAAGGCGGACGAGGCAACTGGCCGGATGACTTGCAGTGCGCAGCTGATTGGTATTTGCCGCAAATGGATCGGCTGTATGAGGATGCCACGGTGCGCCAGGCCGATGTGCTGCAACTGCAGCGTATTGCTGCGAGCTACCCGAGCAGAGAGCGTTTCCTGACCGAGCTCACGCTTGACCCCCCTGAAGCAACCAGCGACGAGGCTGGTGCACCGCACCGTGACGAGGACTATTTGATTCTTTCCACGATTCACTCGGCCAAAGGGCAGGAGTGGCAGGCCGTTTATGTGCTCAACGTCGTCGATGGGTGCATGCCCTCGGACCTGTCCACGCAAAGCGCACAGCAGATCGAAGAGGAACGTCGACTCCTGTATGTGGCCATGACCCGCGCACGGCAGCATCTGGAACTGATCGTGCCGCAGCGCTTTTATGTCCAGCAACAGTCAGGCTATGGCGATCGTCATGTGTATGCGTCCCCGAGCCGTTTCATTTCCCAGGATATCGCTGGGCTGTTCGATCGTGACGTGCCGAGGGCGGTCATTCAGGAGGTCGCAGGGCCATCGGGCAGTCGCACGGCAACTGTGGACATCGCAGCAAAAGTCAGCACATTTTGGGACTGAGGTGGCTCCGGCTTTGGCGTCTGTGGATGGAGATACGCACCTGCGCTCAATGAAACTCACGCCCTTTTGTCACCAGGCGACCCAGAAGCGGTGTCAAATCTTCGAGATGTCCGGCGATCAGGTTGCACACGCCGCTCTCGCGTTGCCACGTTCCTGCCACGGCCAGCAGCCGGGCCCGCAACACAACCTGTCGTTGCCGCTGTCGCAGATCCTTCCAGCAAATCACCTGCACCACGCCTGTCTCATCTTCGAGGGAGATGAATGTTGTGCCTTTGGCCGTTTCGGGCTGCTGGCGCAACGTCACAATGCCGCAGGCGCGCACCAGTTGCCCGTTGGATGCTGCAGCCAGTTCAGCCGCTGACCATAACCGGCGCTTGGCCAATAGTGGCCGCAGCAACGCCAGGGGATGCCGACGCAGGGTCAGACCTGTTGCGGCGTAGTCGAACACGATGTCTTCCCCTTCCGGTGGCACAGGAAGCTGCAGTCGATCCTCCTCGATCGGTATCTCGCGCAGGAGCTCTGGCATTGTTTGCACAGCGGCAGCCTCCCACATTTGCTGGCGCCGGTGTCCCGAGAGCGACCGCAGGGCATCGGCAGCGGCCAGTTTGCGCATTGCGGTGCCGTCCAGGTGCGCCCGTCGCGCCAGATCCTCTGCACTCTTGAAACGCTGAACGCGGGACGCTTCCACAATGCGCATGGCAGTGTCTCGCCCTAAGCCCTTGACTAACCGAAGCCCAAGCCGCACCGTCGGCATGTGTTTGTGTCCTTCCAGGCTGCAGTCCCAGCAACTGTGCATCACGTCGATGGGCTCTACCCTGACTCCATGGCGCTCGGCGTCTTGGACCAGCTGCGAAGGGCTGTAGAAGCCTAACGGTTGGCTGTTGAGTAAAGCCGCCAGGAATTCTGCCGGGTGGTGCCGCTTGATCCAAGCACTGGCGTAGACCAGCAGGGCAAAGGAGGCGGCGTGGCTTTCCGGGAAACCATACTCGGAGAAACCCTTAATCTGTTCGAAAATGCTTTGGGCAAACGCCAAGTCATAGCCTCGCGATGTCATGCCGTCGATGAGTCTTTCGCGGTATTGCTCCAAGTTGCCCTTGCGCCGCCAGGCCGCCATCGCGCGGCGCAGACCATCGGCCTCGCCAGGCGTGAAACCGGCCGCCAGCATGCTGATTTGCATCACCTGTTCCTGGAAGACCGGCACGCCCAGAGTGCGCTCCAACGCCTGCTTCAAAGCCGGGCTAGGGTAGGTGACCGGTTCCTTGCCCTGACGCCGGTTGAGGTAGGGGTGCACCATGCCCCCCTGGATCGGCCCCGGGCGCACGATGGCCGTTTCGATGACCAGGTCGTAGAAACATTGAGGTTTGAGGCGCGGCAGCATACCTTGCTGGGCGCGGCTTTCGACCTGGAAAACTCCAATGGAGTCAGCCTGGCTCAGCATGGAGTAAGTGGCAGGATCTTCCGGCGGGATGTCCTGCATCACAAACATCCGCCCTTGACGCTCACCAATGAAATCCAGGGCCTTGCGGATGGCCGTGAGCATGCCCAGAGCCAGTATGTCCACCTTCATCATTCCCATGGCATCCAGGTCGTCCTTGTCCCATTCGATGACTGTGCGCTCGGGCATTGCAGCGTTCTCGATCGGCACCATGCGAGATAGTGGTCCGTGGGTAAGCACGAAGCCGCCCGTGTGCTGCGACAGGTGCCGGGGGAACCCCTGCAGTTGCCGCACCAGTGCCATCCATTGCCGTACTCCGAGGTCATCCGGCGAGAGACCAATCTCGAGCAGTCGCTCACATGCAATCTCGCGCCCGTCCCACCACTGCACATTGCGTGCAAGGCGGTCGACCGTGCGCAAATCAAAGCCGATTGCCTTGCCGACGTCCCGAATAGCGCTCTTTGGCCGATAGGTCATGACGGTGGCCGTCAGTGCCGCACGGTCGCGGCCATACTTTGTGTAGAGATACTGAATCACTTCTTCACGCCGTTCGTGCTCGAAGTCGATGTCGATGTCCGGGGGTTCGTTGCGCTCGCGGCTGATAAATCGTTCAAACAGTACTTGCATGCGCGCAGGATCAACCTCGGTGATTCCAAGGCAATAACACACCACGCTGTTGGCGGCCGAGCCCCGTCCCTGGCAGAGAATGCCGCGCGACTT
>JAGWOZ010000158.1 GCA_028870715.1 Betaproteobacteria bacterium
TGGGACTACTGTGCCGGCCACCTCATTCTCAGCGAAGCTGGCGGGCACAGCACAACTCTCGAGGGACAAACCGTGTTTGACGGCACCTTGAGTAAGCGCTCCGCACTGTGTGCCGGGGACGCGGAGCACTTCGCGCAATGGGTTGAGTGGGTGAACGAAAACCGCTGACGTGGCGTGTCGTGCGGGCCGTCGCGCGCATCAACGCAATGCCGCTACTGAAACGCCACTTCGTCGAAACTACGTAGCTTTCGGCTATGCAGTTGATCCATACGTTGCTGGCGCAGGTTCTCCAGCGCGCGAATGCCGATGCGAAGATGTTGGTCGACGCGCTCACGGTAAAAGCGATCCGCCATACCGGGAAGTTTGAGGTCGCCATGCAGGGGCCTGTCACTCACGCATAGAAGCGTGCCGTAAGGCACTCGCAGACGCAGGCCGTTGGCTGCAATGGTCGCGCTTTCCATGTCCAGCGCGATCGCACGGCTTTGAGAAAACCGGCGCTCCGGAGTATTCAGGACGCCGTGAAATGGCTGCAGTTCCCAATTTCGATTGTCCGTGCTGGCTACGGTTCCGGTGCGCATCACGCGCTTGAGATCGTACCCGCGCAGCTGGGTAATGGTGGCGACTGCCTCCTGAATAGCCACCTGGACCTCTGCGAGGGGCGGGATCGGCACCCACAGAGGCAGTTCCTCGTCCAGCACGTGGTCCTCGCGGACGTAGCCGTGCGCAAGCACGTAGTCGCCCAGTTGCTGGCTATTGCGCAGCCCTGCACAGTGACCCAGCATGAGCCACGCATGGGGGCGAAGGACCGCAACGTGGTCGGTGATCGTCTTTGCGTTTGCCGGGCCCACACCAATGTTCACGAGGCTGATGCCACTGCGGTCGCTCCTCAGCAGGTGGTAAGCGGGCATCTGCGGCATGCGGGGTGGGGGTTCGCCCAGTGCGTCGCTGGCTTCGGCCGGTTGGCCGACCCGGCGGGTGACCACGTTGCCGGGCTCCACGAAAGCGATGTAGTCGTCCTGCGCATCGGCTGGACGTGCCATGAGTTCGCGCGCCACACGCACGAATTCGTCAATGTAGAACGCGTAGTTCGTGAACAGCACAAAGTTCTGCATGTGCTGAGGATCAGACCCGGTGTAGTGACGCAGGCGGTGAAGCGAGTAATCGACTCGCGGTGCCGTAAAGAGAGCCAGCGGCAGGGGCTGCCCGGGCATCGGCACAAACGTGCCGTTGGCGATGCCATCGTCCATTGCCGAAAGGTCCGGCAAGTCAAACAGTGTGCGCAGGCGAGCGCGCTGCTCGAGGCTGAACTGTGCCTCCAACGGTTCGCGATCCAAGAAGGTGAACGGCAGCGGGATGGGTGTGGCGCTGACACCCACCTCAAGCGGTTCGCCATGGTTGCGCAAAAGCAGGGCGAACTGTTCGCGGTAATAGTCGGCGAACAGTTCGGGCCGCGTCAAAGTGGCCTCGAATACACCTGCGCGCGACACGAACCCGTAGCTCAGGCGGGAATCGGCGTGTGCGCCGCTTCGGGTGCGCACGCGCACAAACGGATAGTACGCACGCACGGGTTCATCTTGCTCCGCGCCCGCAAGAAAACGGCGAAGCGCGTCGTGCAAGATGGCCACGCCCTGACCATAAATGGCCGCGACATGGGCCAGCGCAGCGTTGGCGTCGGTATGGTTGCGGGTGGTGAGCGCAGATTCGGTCATGGCGTGCGGTTGGAGTTGCGGACCTGGACACGTGACAGCTCCTGTCCTGCATCGCGGATAAGGATAGCGCGGATGCCACGGGCATCGGTTTGGGGCTCGGGCTCGGGCCCGGTTGGGTTGATGCTGTCCATTGAACCTGTCGGAGAGGCTGGGCTGCGCCCGACTTGCCTGTGAAGGGCGTCGCGCGGTCATCCCGCCAGCAGCAGGACCAGTCCGAGGCGGCGCAGTCCGGCTTGATGCGGGGGTAAGCTCGGTCGCAATCTCCATGCCTGCCGGCCAAGCAGCGGCCAGGCCCCAGGGCGCTGGGGATATCAAAGGAACGGGACATCCCCGCGCAAATGTCGCGGCTGGCGCGACGTCGACGCTGCCGTGCGCTCCGGACTTCAACCCATTGTCGGCTGCATTGGGGCCTGCAACTGCTGCTGCAGCCATTGAACCAAGGCGATGACCTCGGGGCGGCGCGCCGCGTCCGTGCGCTGGGCGAGATGGTAAAAGTAGCCGCTTCCCCGCATCGGTCCCAACGGCAACACGAGGCTGCCGTCGGCCAGCAGATGCTGCACCAGCGCCATCTGCCCCATGGCCAGACCCATGCCCGCCAGCGCTGCCTGCACGGCTTGGTGCGTGAAGTTCAGGTCCAGCCAACCCAGGGGTTTGACCGGCGCGTGCCCAATCGCGGCAAACCAGCCGGGCCAGGACAACGCGTCAATATGGCGAGCCAGGGACGGCGAACTGCCGTGGGATCCGACATCGGCGATCAGCGCCGCGCGCCTGAGGTCCGCGGGGGTGCGCAACCCGCCACGCGCCTGCAGTTCGGCGAGGAGGCGCGGGCTGCACACCGGCGCGATGCGCTCCTCGAACAGGACCTTGGTGCCTGGCACGCGCGCCAGCGGGTTGTCGGGATGGACCAGCCGGATTGCCACGTCCTGACCCGACACATCCAGGTCGGCCAGGCGATCCGTCGCCTCCACCGCAATGTCCACGTCGGAATGGTCCGCCTGAAACAGCGGCAGCCTCGGCATCAGCCACAAGCTGGCAAAGGACGCAAACGTGGTGATGCGCACGCGTGGGCGCCGGGTGCTTTGGCGCAGATCTTCCACGGCGTCGTCAAGTGTGGCGAGCACGGGACGCAGCGTAGCTGCGAATCGCTCGCCAGCCTCGGCGAGCCGGACACGGGGACCCTCGCGCAGGAACAGCGCCACGCCAACCTCGGCCTCCAACGCCTGGATCTGTCGGCTCAGCGCTGACTGGGTGACAAACAGCTCACGCGCGGCCGCGGTGAAACTGCCAAGGCGGGCGGCAGCCTCAAACGCGCGCAGATTGCCGGCATCGATACGGCGAGAAGAAGCTCTCGACGGCGATTTCAGGGTAGGCATGGTAACTCCTTAGCATGCAATAAGCGCATGCTAAACATACCAAAAGACCGTTATCCAAAACGACAAAGGCTATCTATCATTTTTACCGTAGGCGATGAAATCTGGGGCTCACACGACGACATGCCGTTCTATTGCGTCTTTTGCGCGAAGGAGATAACCATGCATGAGTGGAATACAGACTTATTGCAACTGCGTCGTGAATCGATCAGTTTGCAAGCCGGCGACTCGGTGCTTTTGCGCGGTGCACGTGGCCTGCGCCTGGAGGCGATGACGTCGCCCGTCCCAGGGGAGTCGTTCCCCCTGCTGTGGCTCACCGAGGAGGGCGAGTTGGACGATGTGTTTCTGCGTCCGGGCGAATGCCATGTGCTGCGCGGAAACGGCCGCATGGTGGCCACGGCTTGGGGGCCCATCAGCCTGCGCGTGCTCACCAGCGCACGCATCGCGACGCCTACGACAGCACCGACTGCAGGCCCCTCCGCGCCAACTCGGGCGCTGCCGGCGCAGCGATCAGGCGGCTCCGCTGACATGCATCGCCCGGGGACAGCGCACCTGCCATCCGCTTGCTGCGGCGCCTGAACTGGCAAGCCTGCATGGCTCTGCAACGCCGAACGTTCGGCACGGCGTGCCGACGCTTGGCTTGCCATCCCGAACGCCGGAGATTCCTGCTGCGCTCAGGGGTCACCGACCGCCGAGGTCCTGCAGGAGATCGAGCGCCGGCGCCGCGTGGTTCAGCGTATAGATGTGCAGTCCTGGGGCTCCACCAGCAAGCAACTGGTCGCAGAGGTCCGCGACGACTTCGCGACCGAAAGCGAGGATGCTTGCACGGTCATCGCCAAAGCTTTGCAGGCGAAGGCGTATCCAGCGCGGCACCTCGGCACCACAAACGTCTGAGAAGCGCAACAACTGGCTGGCGTTGGTGATGGGCATGATGCCGGGCACGATGGGCACGCTCATCCCGGCTGCGCCGACTTCGTCGATGAAGCGGAAATAGGCATCGCTATTGAAAAAATACTGTGTGATGGCCGAATCGGCGCCAGCGCGCATCTTTTCGATGAAATGTCGCAAATCTTCCTGCGGGCTGCGCGCCTGCGGGTGGGTTTCGGGGTAGGCGGCGACCTCGATGTGGAACCAGTCCCCGGTTTCCGCACGAATGAACTCCACGAGATCACGTGCGTGGTGGAACTCGCCTCCGATCCCGTAGCCCGAAGGCAAGTCCCCGCGCAGCGCAACGATACGGCGAATGCCTTCAGCCCGGTAGCCCTGCAACAACGCGCGCACACTGTCATGGCTGGCCCCGATGCACGACAGATGGGGTGCCGCAGCCATGCCCTCCGCGGCGATTTCCCGCACGGTCATTAGAGTACCCTCCTGGGTGGAGCCGCCGGCGCCGAAGGTGACCGAGCAGAACTTTGGGCGGTACGCATAGAGTTGCTGCCGAGCCGTGCGCAACTTGACCGCGCCTTCAGGCGTCTTTGGCGGAAAGAATTCGAAACTCAGGTTCGGAATATCCATGCGGACGTGTGTCTGGGGTATGGCGGCCGAGGACTCAAGCCGCGAATGCAGCCAAGCCAACCGGGCTGCCGGGGGCATTGCCCAGAACGGCCGCCCCGCGGTTTTGCCGCAGGCTGGGCCGTCCTGGTCGCACAACGCTCTGAATGCCTTTAATAGCGGTAGTGGTCGGCCTTGTAGGGGCCGTCCTTCGACACGCCGATATAGGTGGCTTGCTGGTCAGTCAGCTGCGTGAGCTGGGCGTTGAGCTTCTTGAGTTGCAGCCGGGCGACCTTCTCGTCCAGATGCTTGGGCAGGGTGTACACGCCAACCGGATAGCGGGCGGTCTGGGTGTACAGCTCGATCTGCGCAATGGTCTGGTTCGCGAAGCTCGATGACATCACGTAGCTCGGATGTCCGGTTCCGCAGCCCAGGTTCACCAGACGTCCCTTTGCCAACAGGATGATGCGCTTGCCATCCGGGAAAATGATGTGATCAACCTGGGGCTTGATTTCCTCCCACTGGTACTGCTCGACGGCTGCGACGTCAATCTCGTTGTCGAAGTGCCCGATATTGCAAACAATGGCCTGGTCCTTCATGCGGGCCATGTGGTCATGGGTAATGACGTGATAGTTGCCGGTCGCGGTCACGAAGATGTCGGCCTTGTCGGCGGCGTAATCCATCGTGACCACGCGGTATCCCTCCATCGCCGCCTGCAGGGCACAGATGGGATCGATCTCCGTCACCCATACCTGGGCGGAAAGCGCGCGGAGTGCCTGTGCGCTTCCTTTGCCGACGTCGCCATAGCCGGCAACCACCGCGATCTTGCCCGCCACCATCACGTCGGTGGCGCGCTTGATGCCATCAACCAAGCTCTCGCGGCAACCGTAGAGGTTGTCGAACTTGCTCTTGGTGACGCTGTCATTGACGTTGATCGCGGGAAACTTGAGCTCACCGCGTTGGTGCATCTGGTAAAGGCGATGCACGCCTGTGGTCGTTTCCTCGGTCACACCCTTGATATGTGCCAGGCGGGTTGAATACCACGTCGGGTCGGTGGCAAGGCGCGCCTTGATGGCGGCGAACAGTACCCGCTCCTCTTCACTGGTGGGGTGGTTGAGCACGGCCGCATCGGTTTCCGCGCGAGCGCCCAAGTGCAGCAGCAGCGTTGCGTCACCACCATCGTCCAGAATCATGTTCGAGTAACCCGCGTCGGTCCATTCGAAGATGCGATGGGTGAATTCCCAATAATCTTCCAGCGTCTCGCCCTTGATGGCAAACACCGGCGTCCCGCTTGCTGCAATGGCTGCGGCTGCGTGGTCCTGCGTGGAGAAGATGTTGCACGATGCCCAGCGCACCTGCGCCCCCAACGCCTGCAGTGTCTCAATCAGGACCGCTGTCTGGATGGTCATGTGCAGGCTGCCGGTGATGCGAGCGCCGCGCAGCGGCTGACGGGCCGCATATTCGTCGCGGATGGCCATGAGGCCAGGCATTTCCGTTTCGGCGATGCGGATTTCGCGCCGGCCCCAATCGGCCAGGGCCAAGTCAGCCACGCGGAAATCAGGGGATTGATTCAGGTCGACCACAGCGTTCATCAAACTCTCCATGAAACTGCGGCCGGGGCGGATGCTCACCGCATCCCGCGCCCGGCACGGGTTGGGCGAGCGCCGTTGACAGGAAGCCGCCCATGGCAGCTTGCGATCAGGGTCCTGAGCCTGGCGACCACCGGGGGAGTGCCCGGCATTGGCGTTGCAACGCTCCTCAGGAATCCGCAATTGTAGGGTGCCACGCACTGGCCGGCTTGCGCACGGTAACTGCGTGGGTTTGCGGGTGCATCTCGCCTGCGCCCACCCGGCCCGCTTGGCTCGAGCGGCCGACGCATCAGGCGCGTGTCGCCAGCGCCAAGCGCAGCCCCAGGCCGACAAATACAAGCCCCGTGGCACCACGCACCCAACGCCCCATGGCGGAAACCCTCCCAAGCCGGGCGTGGGCGCGCGCGGCGAGCAGGGCCACAAGAAGATTGAAGAGCGTACTGTTGACCGTAAACACCACACCCAGCAGCAGGAACGCCCAGCCCTGAGTGCCGGTGGCGGGCCGCACGAATTGCGGCAGGAACGCAAGGAAAAACAAAATGATCTTGGGGTTGAGCAGATTGGTCAACATGCCTTGAAGCATCACCGCGCGTAGCACCGGCGCCCCCGACTCCACAGGAACGAACCCTCCCACGGCGTGGTCGCGGCCCACCCCTTGATCAGGCTTCGCGCGACGCACCAGTCCTTTGCGCACCAAGGTCAATCCAAGCCACACAAGGTAGGCTGCCCCCATCCACTTGACGACAGCGAAGGCCGTATTGGAAGCTGCAACCAGGGCCGACAGGCCAGCGGCGGCCGCGGTGACATGCACAAGGCAACCTGCCCCCACCCCGAGCGCGGCCGCGGCGCCAGCGCGCGCACCCTGCGCCGTCGTGCGCGTGAGAATGAACAACATGTCCGCCCCTGGCGTGATGTTGAGCAGCAAACCGGCCAACAAAAACCAGGCGAAATCGTGAATGCCGAGCATGGTGTGACGCGAAGAAGGACGCTTGTGCTGCAGGCTGGAATGACAGGGAAGCCCGCCTGCCGCTCAGGGGAACCCCCAGTGCGCGGCAGGCGGATCCGAGGCCATCTGGCTCAGGCCGCCACCGTCCCCGTGTGGCGCACATCGGGCAGCCCTGCGTCTGCGCGCAGCGCGGACGCCTTGTCCGTCGCTTCCCACGTGAAGTCAGGTTCGTCACGACCAAAGTGCCCGTACGCCGCTGTCTTGGCATAGATCGGGCGCAACAGGTCGAGCATTTGCACGATGCCCTTGGGGCGCAGGTCGAAATGGCGGCGCACCAGTTGTTCGACCTGTGCGTCATCGATCACACCCGTGCCCTGGGTGGTGACCATGATGCTGGTGGGCTGAGCCACGCCAATCGCGTACGAAATCTGCACCAGACACTTCTTTGCAAGGCCTGCAGCAACAATGTTCTTCGCCACATAGCGCGCAGCATAGGCTGCAGAGCGATCAACCTTCGAGGGATCCTTGCCTGAAAATGCGCCACCACCATGGGGTGCTGCACCGCCGTAGGTGTCAACGATGATCTTGCGCCCGGTCAGCCCGCAATCGCCCTGGGGACCACCCACAACGAAGCGGCCGGTTGGGTTGATGAGAAATTTCACGTCACCACGCATGAACTGGGCCGGGAGCACCGGCTTGATGATGGACTCGATCACGGCTTCGCGCAGATCGGCCATCGCGATGTCGGGTGCGTGCTGGGTCGACAGCACGACCGTATCGATCGCCACCGGGCGCCCGCCCTCGTA
>JAGWOZ010000159.1 GCA_028870715.1 Betaproteobacteria bacterium
GCCGAGCGCTGCGAATGGCCATGTGGTGTTTACCGGACTGGATAACGAGGACGTGCCAACGGCCGGGGGGCTCTATGTGGCTCCCCTCGCCAGCCTGCCTACGTTGACACCTCTCGTACAAATTGGCCAGACCTCCGTGCCCGACCGAAGCGGTGCGCCGCTTCCGGCACCAAGTGCAAGCGCAGCTGCTCCGACCTTCACGCAAGTGGGGGAAGGCCTGGCGTTTGACGGCCGTTACGTGGCCTTCTGGGGCGCCTGGGGAACCAATCCTGCTGTGGCCAACAGCGCCGATCCGGGCATGCACGCGATCACATTGACCTGCCCAACAGACGGCAACAAGGATCTCCAGGCCGAATGTCTGTCCCAGAACCCAGGCGGCAGCACAACCCGATACGTGCCGAACAATCAAGGCATCTTCATTGCGGACACGACGCAGCCCGGAAAGATCTGGATGGTGGCGGACGCCCAACAAGGCTCAAGCACGCCGGCGCAGTTCGCAGATTTCCTCTATTGGGTGTTCTCGGGTGCACCATCGACGACGGGCAGTTCCGGCTCAGGTTCCGGTGCTCCAAGCTCGTCGGCGTCCGGTGCTGCGGGCGGTTCGAGCTCGTCCGGACCCACGGATGCTGAGCCCCCACGGTGGCGCGCTTCGTCCTTCGCGGCGGTCGACGGCAAACTGGGTGTGATTTTCAAGGGATCGCTGAACTCCGCCTTTTTCGCCCCAACGCCGGCTGCCAGTGCGCCGGCCTCGTCGGCCAGTTCTTCGACGTCCACGACCACGGTCTCTGTGCCTGCTTCCGGGATCTACGGCGCGAATTTTGCGGCCGGCACTGGGGTCGGGCCCGCGTTCAAGGTCGTTGCCTTGGGTGATGACATGTCCATCTTGGATCCAGCCGCGCCAGCAGGTTCGTATATCAGCGCGGTGGGTATCGAGCGTGAAGCCCTGCGCGGCGGCTGGCTGACCTTGACGGCATCATCGCTCAATGCGCTCAGTGAAGGGTGGGCTGGCATCTATGCCACGAAATTCCCGGGCACGGGGTTCAAGGTTGACCAAGCCACGCCGATGCCGAACCTGATTCTCGGCCAATAGGACGGGCTTCCTGCGAGCGCGTCAGGCTCCCGCGGCCCAGATTCGGACGGGAACAGCTGGAGCCGCGCTCAACAGTGGCAGCGTGGCGTTGTGCGAGCAACGCCACGCTTTTTTCATGGCCCGCCATGCATCCCTGGGCGGCCTCGTCCTCGCTGTAGTGCGGGACGCATCGAACAACACGATGCCGTTGGCATCGGCTGCGAAAGGTGCTCATGCGCCGAGCCCAGAACGGACCACTGATGTTTCAGGCCCATGCACTATGGGCTTGTACTTTGTTGACGGATGTCAAGGACGAGCCTGTCATGCCGACCTAGATTGGTTAGGAGAGTGCTGGTTTGGCATGCAAACGAGGCAACGCGCCATGATGCGTCATCCGAGGCTTGGAAAAGGGTTGGCAGAGGCCGCTCTATTGGCCTTGGTGGCAGGCTGTGGCGGTGGTTCCGCCACCAGCACTCTGACGGCTCTCAATCCCTACAACCCCAGCAATCCGGCCGATTACACGGCCGATTGCGTGCCCGGCCAGGATGTGAATGGCATCTGGAAGACGGTGTCCAACAATGATACGGTGATGCCGGATTCGGCCAATTACCACTTCTTCAGCTACAACCAGCCCGCCGTCAATGCGCACGGCCTCGTCGTGTTCAGAGCCAGAGCCAGAAGCGTGAGCAGCGGCCCGGGCGAAGAAGCGGGAGAGTCGGGGGGAGGCAGTGAAGGAGGTGAATCTGGTGGGGCCGTGCAACGCGGTGTGTACACGGTCGATGTGTGCCAGGCCAAGCCTCTCGTGTACACGGTTGCCAGTGGCAGGAGCACGCTGGTGCCCCAACCGAACAATACGCAGGCGATGTTCAACGAATTCCCTTCGATTCCGCGCATCGATATGAATTCGGGCATCGTGGCCACGCGCGGCCAGAGCAAGCCGGTATGGACCTACACCGATCCGACGACCGACCTGGAAACAAGAGTCGGTACAACAGGCGTGTATGTCGCGCTGCCTGATGGGTTCACCACCGGGATGGACATTCTGGGGACCCTTCCGGCGTTCTCGGTCATGCAAGTGCCCAACGCAAGCGTGTCCGGCGTCAAGTTTGACCAGTTTCCCGGGTCTCCCAGCGTGACCGACTCAATCTACCTCGTGAGCAAGGGCAATTACACCGACACGGTCAACATCAACGGCACATCGACCCCTGTGAAGAAGACCGGCGTCTATTTCCGCAACGTCTCCGTGGGAAGCGCACCCATTGCGGTCATTGCCGATAGCAATACGCAGATCCCTGGCACGCCGGGGGTGACATTTGGCTCGACAGCGCCACCCAGCGCGGCCAACGGGCGCGTGGTCTTCACGGGTCTGGACGACGAGAATGCCCCAACCGCCGGAGGCATCTACGTGGCTCCCGTCGCCCCATCCCCACCCCTGACCCCGGTGGTGCAAATCGGCCAAACCCCGGTGCCCGACGGCAGCGGAACGCCTCTTGCACCGCTGGCTGGCAGTACCACGGCGCCAACGTTCTCCCTGCTCAGTGAGGGGTTGGGATTTGACGGGCGCTACGTTGCGTTTTGGGGTGCGTGGGGAACAAATCCGCACGATTCCAATGCGACGGATCCCGGCATGCGTGCGGTGACGTTGAACTGCAATGCATCGGAGGAAGGCAACAAGCAGCGCATCGCCATCTGCCAGGCTGCGGCGACACTGCAGGCAAACGGAGCCTATACGACGACCCGCTACGTGCCGATCAACCAGGGCGTCTTCATCGCCGACACCCAAAGCGGCAAGATCTGGATGGTGGCCGAGGCGGGCGCCGGTGCTACCGCTCAATTCCAGGACTTTCTGTACTGGGTGTTTTCCGGTTCACCGGCAGCGCTGAAGGGTGCAACCGACGCCGAGCCGCCGCGTTGGCGTTCCTCGGCCTTCGTGGCCGTCGATGGCAAGCTGGGCGTCGTGTTCAAGGGAACCGTAAATCCGGCGTATGCCGCCCCGGCGCCTGCACCGAGTTCCGGCATCTATGGCGCGAACTTCTCCGGGGCCGCAGTGGGGCCGGTGTTCAAAATTGTGGCCGTCGGGGATGACATGTCGAGTCTCGACCCCTCGGCCCCCGCGGGCTCGACGATTGTCTCCTTGGGCATTGAGCGCGAAGGCCTGCGCGCTGGTTGGCTGAGTCTCACGGCGTCTTCGCTGAACGCCGCCGGCGAGAGTTGGGCAGGCATTTACGCCACGCATGTCAATGGAACATCGTTCCCGACGGATGGGGCAGCACCCATTGCGGACCTGGTGGCCAGCCCTTGAGGAAGTTCTGGGGCGCCGGCGCATGGCGCAAGCGGTGCGTGGCCCGTGACGGGTCTTCGCGCCTCGCTAAGGGTGCACCTGCATGCGCTGATGACGGGGTTTCGAAGCATTGCGTCGCAAAGGTGACGGCGGGTTGCGCAGTGGGGAATAGGGATCGAAGGGGCTGCGCGGTGGCGCGTTTGCACGAAGAAGGATTGCCTCAAGCGCACGGGCGATGAAAATCCAACAGCAAAATGTTGAGGAGTGCCTGAGCAGTTTGCGCAGCGGCTTCAATGGCCTTCAAGCCAGGGAGGCCCACCGGCGCCTTTTGGAATTCGGGGCCAACCGCATTGGTGAGGAGCGCAAAAGGCCCTGGCCGCTGCTGCTGTTGCGGGAATTCACCCAGTTGTTTTCGATCGTGTTGTGGCTGGCGGCAGCACTGGCTTTTGTTCTGAGCCGGATGGCTCCAGGACAGGGCATGGTTCATCTGGGCATTGCGCTCATCGTGGTCATCCTCATCAGTGGATCATTTTCCTTTTGGCAGGAGTTCCGCGTCGAGAAGGCGCTGGCCGCGCTTCGCCACTTCCTTCCCCACCACGTGCGGGTTCTGCGCGATGGGTATGCCCGGGAAATCGATGCCCAGGCGCTGGTGCCCGGGGATGTGGTGCTCCTTGAGCAAGGAGCCAATATTCCCGCGGACTGTCGGCTGATCGAGGCGTATGCCGTGCGCGTCAACAACGCCAACGTCACGGGGGAGGCCGTCCCCCAGCCGCGCAACTGCGAGCCCTCCGACGCGGAGCTGCTGATCCGGGCAGGCAACATTCTGCTTGCAGGCACGTCGCTCGTCGCGGGGCGAGGCAAGGCGGTGGTGTTTGCCACCGGCATGCACACCGAGTTCGGCCGCATCGCCCATTTGACGCAAACAGCAGGGGAGGGCGTGTCGCCCCTGCGCCGGGAAATCGCACACATCAGCCGCCTGATCCTGATCCTGGCCGTCTCGCTTGGCACGCTGTTTTGGGCAGCCGGGTGGTGGATCGGTCTATCGCCGCAGAAGAATTTCGTCTTCGCCCTTGGGATCATCGTGGCCATGGTTCCCGAGGGGCTGTTGCCAACCCTCACGCTCGCGCTGGTGCTGGCCACGCAGAGCATGGCGCGTCGCAAGGTCCTCATC
Organism: Betaproteobacteria bacterium; assembly: GCA_028870715.1. Taxonomy (GTDB): domain Bacteria; phylum Pseudomonadota; class Gammaproteobacteria; order Burkholderiales; family Burkholderiaceae_C; genus Thiomonas_A. The sequence goes on from JAGWOZ010000159.1 coordinate 4,522, forward strand.
CGGCATTTGCCGGCGGTCGAGGCGCTAGGCGCAGCCACCGTCATTTGCACGGACAAGACCGGCACGCTGACCCAAAACCGCATGCGTGCGATGACCGTGCTGCCCGGGGCCGCGGCGCATCCCGTGCCAGCCGGTGCCAGCGAGCCCCTCGCTGCGCACTACGCGCCCATGTTTGTGGCGGCGGGACTTTGCCATGACTTGACGCCGGTCGAAGAGGACGGCCGCAGGAGCTGGCAGGGCGATCCGATGGAGCTGGCCCTTGTCGATCTTGCTCAACAAGCAAACGTGCCGCTGCCACGCTGGAAGCGCATTGACGAGCTGCCGTTTGACGGCCAGCGCATGCGACTGTCCACGGTCTATGCGGGTCCGCAAGGGCCCGTGCTGTACTGCAAGGGGGCGGCCGAGCCGGTGCTGCAGTTGTGCACGCGCACCCTCGCCGACACGGGTGAGCAGCCACTGACCCAAGGCATGCGTGACGCGGTTCTGGGCGCCCAGGAACGCATGGCCGATACAGGATTGCGCGTCATCGCCCTGGCGTACCGCCCGATCGAGGCGGGAGCGGCGATCCAGGATGCTGAACGCGACTTGATCTTTGCCGGACTTGTCGGACTGGAGGATCCACCACGCCTGGAAGTGCCTGCCGCGATCGAGCAGTGCCGCCAAGCCGGCATCAAAGTCATCATGGTCACCGGCGACCATCCGCGCACGGCGCTGGCCATTGCCCGCAACATCGGCCTTGTGCGTTCCACCAATGCCCGCGTCATCAGCGGTGAGCAGTTGCGACGGTTGTCCGATACGCAGCTGCAGCTTGCCCTTGATGAACCCGAGGTTCACTTTGCGCGGCTAGGCGCCGAGCAGAAGACGCGGATCGTCGAGGCCCTCAAGCGCAAGGGCCATATCGTGGCCGTCACGGGCGACGGCGTCAACGACGCGCCCGCGCTCAAAAGCGCCCACGTCGGTGTGGCCATGGGGCGCAGCGGCACGGACGTGGCCAAGGAAGCGGCCGATGTCGTCATCCTCGACGACAACTTTGCCAGCATCGTCGGAGGCATCGAGGAGGGGCGCGCCGTGTTCGATAACATCCGCAAGTTTCTCACCTACATCTTGGCGCACAACGTTCCGGAACTCGTGCCTTACCTGGCATTTGTCTTCTTCCCCATCCCCCTGGCGCTGACTCCCATCCAGATGCTTGCCGTGGATATGGGAACCGATTCCGTGACAGCGCTCGGGCTGGGGGTCGAAACGCCCGAGCCCAACGTCATGCGCCGTGCGCCGCGGCCACCGCGTGAAAGACTGCTCGACTGGCGCCTGGCGGTGCGCGCCTATCTCTTCCTGGGCCTGCTGGAAGCGGCTGCGGTGATGAGCGTGTTTCTGGTGACACTGCGCGCAGCAGGCTGGCGCTACGGTGATGTCCTTGCTGCAACGGCGCCCCTGTACCTGCGCGTGACGACGGTCGCCTTGGGCACCATCGTCTTGCTGCAAGTGGTCAACGTGTTCCTGTGTCGTAGCCCGACTCGATCGGTGTGGAGCACAGGGCTGCTTGGCAACCCGCTGATTCTCGCAGGCGTCGGCGTTGAAATCGCGGCGCTGGCGCTCATCGCCTATACGCCCCTGGGCAATGCGATATTTGGCACCGCACCCATTGCGCTCGCGCACTGGGCCGCAATCGTGCCGTTCGCGGTCGCATTGCTCCTGCTCGAGGAAGGTCGCAAATGGTGGGTGCGCCGCATCGGGCGTAAAAAGCTGCACGCGGGCGGCGCGTCGTGACGCGCCACCACTACACGGCGCATTCAGGCCCCTCAGCGAAGCAAAAATCCGCTGAAGCCCCTGCGCGCGAGATCACTCATGGCGTCGCGCTTCGGGAAGGCCCAGTCCTCCCCGCGCAAGCGGTGGCCGCGGGCCAGGGGCTGGGTGCATGTCAAGGCGTTTATCCCCACCTTGCTCATCCTGGCTTATTTTTGGCCATCTGGTTCGGACGCGGGAACTGCGGCCGCGGGCGACGACTCATTTGCAACGTTCGCCCGATTGAGCAGCAATCCCGCTTGTAGCCGCAGCGATGCGGCCGATTCAGCCGCATCGAAACGCGCCTGCAGTGCCTGGCGCACGGCGTCCAACGCGCCGCGGCGTGCAACAAGCCAGTCGGAGACACCCGCCTCGCCCAGCTGGTAGGCGCGCAGCATGCGCGCACTGGCCTGGTTCTGAACCTGCGAGGCTTGCTCCAACGCCAGCGCACCGCTGGCTTGCGATTGTGCAAGTGCGTACAGTCTGGCGAAAGCTGCAATCGTTTGTGCCCGCGCATCCTGCAGCCGCCACTGGGCCGCGTCCACCTCGGCCAGCGCGCTGCGCTCGCGCGCCACGCGCGCCGCACCGCCGAACGGCATCGAAAACTGGAGACCCACGATGTGCTCGCGCCCTCCGCGGTCCGAGCCGAGATAGGCGCCAACCGTGGGCTGCGGCGTGCGCGCAGCATGCGCCTGTTCGGCTGCTGCCTGCGCCTCTTGCAGCCGAGCACGATCTTGGGCCAGCCTTGAGCTGTGCTGCTCAACGAGTGTGCGCAGGGCATCGACGGGAAGCCCTGGCAGACTCAGTTGCGGGGAACTGCCGGGCTGCCCGAGGAGTTGCGAGTCCTCGGCAAAGGCCGGATAGCGGCTCGTCAATGCGTTGCGCGCACTCTCGGCGAGTCCCTGAGCGAGGACCAGCGCAGACTGGGCCCGCGCCTCCTCGGCCTGCAGTTGCTCCAGCTCCAGCACACTGGCGTCCCCCAAAGCGTTGCGGCGGCGCAGTGCCTGGACCTGCGAGCGCAGCAGCGCGAGGTTGTCCTTTGCGAGCGCCACATCGGCCTGGTTCCGTTGGGCCTGGAACCATGCGGTGAGCGCGCCTTGCAGCAGCGTTTGGCGGGCATCAATCAACGTGGCATCAGCGGCATGGCCGAGAGCGCCGGCCATGCGAACGTCGGCCTGTGCTTGCGACGGCAGCCGGATGGGCCGACTGAGAAGCAGTTGCCACTCGGCGTAGGTTCCCGCGTCGGGGGCAGAGTCGATGCGGCGCTGTTGCACCTGCGCCTGGCCGGTGAACTCTTGTGTGCCCGAGCGCAGCGCCTGCCCGTTTTGTGCGGCAGCCTCCTTCAGGGACTGGGCCTCGCGCAGCATGGGAGCGTCGCGCAGCAGCGCATCGAGAACCTGTGGCTGCGGCAGCGAGGGACCGGGAAGCGCAGCCAGGGATACAAGGGCCTGACGCCCTGCAGGATC
>JAGWOZ010000160.1 GCA_028870715.1 Betaproteobacteria bacterium
CGGATTCAAGGCGACCTCTTCAAGATATAGCGATCCACGGCTGCATTGTGCTCGCCAAGGGTATCCGAAAAGACGCTGCTGCCATCGCCACGAGCGACAAAATACAGGGCGCGGGAGTTCGCCGGATGCAGCACGGCTTGCATCGAAGCATCGCCGGGAAGGGCAATGGGCGTTGGTGGCAACCCGCTGTTGACATAGGTGTTGTACGACGATGCCACCTGCAGGCTCTTGCGCGTCAGCGTTCCCGAGTAACGACTGCCCAAGGCGTAGATGACCGTGGGGTCGCTTTGCAGCGGCATGCCGACGCGCAAGCGGTTGAGGAAAACAGCCGCGATCTTGCGCCGGTCACTGGGCAGTCCCGTTTCCTTTTCGACCACCGAAGCCAAGATCAGGGCTTGGTAGGGCGTTTGCAATGGCAAACCCGCCTGGCGCGCAGCCCATGCGCCACTAAGCTGCTTTTGCATGGCCTGGTAAGCACGCCTTAGCACAGCCAGTTCGGATGAGTCGCGCGCATAAAGGTAGGTGTCGGGGAAAAACCAGCCTTCGGGTGGCGTGCCCGGTGGCGCGCCGATGCGATCCATAATTTGCGCGCCGCTCAGCCCCTGAGCGTCATGGTCTAGGCCCGGTGCCACATTGAGTGCATGAACGAACTGCGCGAAGGTCCACCCTTCGGGAACCGTAATCGCGAGCAGGGACTGGTCGCCCCGAGCCATTTTCTGCAACAAGTCCCAGGGGCTGGTTCCTGCCTCGATCTCATAGCTCCCTGCCTTGATCTCGGTACCCTTGCCGGTGATGCGCGCCAACCAATAAAACAACCGAGGTGAAATCTCCGCCCCTTGCGCACGCACCTGCACGGCAGCAGTGCGCGCTGTGCTACCGGGCTTGACCGAGAAATCAAGCGGCGATGTGTACAGCCGTATTGGTTCCAGCGCCCACCAAGTGAAGGCAGCGACCACGGCCATTCCCACGGCCATGCCGAGTACGAGAAAGCGAACAGGCCAGCGGGGTTTCAAAAACGGGCTCACCAAACAAATGCGTCAACTTTCTATACTAGTCGAGCATCGCGCCAATCTCATTGGCGCGTGCATACGCGGCGCGACTGCCGCATCCTGCGCCCCGCCCCTTGGTTCCACACAACGTCCACGCATGCCTGTCACCCTCACCCCGCTCTCTCACCTGAGCGTGCTCCTTGCGCATGGCCCCCAAGCCGCCGATTTGCTACAGGCCCAGTTCACCCAGGAAGTGCATCACTGGCCCACGGACACGGCCCGCATGGCGGCGTTTTGCACGCCTCAAGGCCGCATGCTGGCTGATTTCTTGATGTGGAAGACAGGTTCCGGCGATATCGCAATGGCGCTGGACTCCTCGCTGGCGGATGCCACTCTCCGGCGCCTACGCATGTTCATTCTCCGCTTGCAATGCAAAGTGGACGACGCCAGCGCCGAGCAGACGTTGTATGGCGTTCTGCAATCGCCGGGCGAGGACGGGGTGTTGGGGCCGGACGCATGGCCTTGCCCTGCCGAGCCGTGGTCCGTGCAGCGACGCGAGGGAATTGTGCTGATCCGTCTTCCGGACGCCCCAGGTACGCGCCGACTGCTGCTTGTGTCGGAAAGTCCGCTCGGGCTCCGCGACATCCAAGGACTGCGCACCCAAATCGCGGCGGGCACAAAGGAAGAATGGATGCTTGCCGAGGTTCGCGCCGGGATTGGCCATGTCACGGGAGCCACGACTCAGCAATTTGTGCCCCAAATGCTGAACTATGAAGCGCTTGGCGCAGTCGACTTCAAGAAGGGCTGTTATCCCGGCCAGGAAATCGTGGCCCGCACCCAGTACCGTGGCACCATCAAGCGGCGCACCTATCGGCTCGTCGGTCCCGGACCCTTGGCTGCGGGCGATGAGATTTTCCAAAGCGACGACCCGACCCAGCCTTGCGGCATGGTGGTGGCCGCAGCCCCAGCCACGAGGGATTGGGAAGCTCTAGCCGAACTCAAAATTGCTGCAACGACCACGTCCGGCACGTTGCATGCTCGATCGATTGATGGCCCTGCGCTTTCCCTGGCCACCCTGCCCTACGCGCTGCCGCCGCAGGATTAAGCTCGCCGCCATGTGCCTGATCGCCTGGAACTGGCAACCCGGGACGGAACAGCCCTTGCTGCTTGCCGCCAACCGTGATGAGTGGCTGGACCGTCCCGCCCTGCCTATGCGCTGGTGGCGACCCCACCCATCAAAGCCCACTGAGATTTTGAGTGGCAGAGACCTGCGCAGCGGGGGTATCTGGCTCGGAGTCACGCGCGGTGGGCGCTTCGCCGCCATCACCAACGTGCGCGACCCGACGCTCGAGCGTCCCCTCGCCCCCTCGCGCGGCCTGCTCGCTTTGCGTTTCTTGCTTGGCCAGCACCCAAGGGACGCCACACCCATGCCCGACTGCGCACCTTCCCAATATGCTGAGGCGGTGCAATTTGTTGCGCATGAATATGCGGGCTTCAATCTTTTGCTTGGCGATATGGCGCGCAGTGAAATGATTTGGCTTTCCAATCATCCGGCACGTGTGTGTCGTGTCGATCCCGGCGTGCATGGTCTGTCAAACGCCGCGCTGGATACGCCGTGGCCCAAGGTGCATGCGCTGCGAGTGGCACTCGCGCAGCAAGCCCGGCAACCGGCCGCGGGGCAGTTTGCGGCATTGGAGGCGGCATTGACCGACAGGAATATGGCGCCCGACGCCCAATTGCCGCAAACAGGTGTGACCGCGGCATGGGAGCGGGCATTGTCCGCGGCCTTCATCCGTGTGCCCGGCGACCCTGGTTACGGTACACGGTGCTCCACCCTGCTGCGCGCAGATCGCAATTGGCGCATCCATGTGCGCGAAATCCAGCACCAGCCCCTGCCAGCCGAACCCGCGGACTTTATCTGGAACCGGCAAAAGGAAGACTGAATTAGGCAAGGCTCAGCGTATAACCTCGCTCCCCTGCAGCAGGGCAGCGCGCATCCGAATATGCGGGATGCCCGCATCTTCGTAGGGATCGCCATAGCTAACGAAACCGAGCTTGCGGTAAAAGCCGGCGACGGCCGATTGAGCCGAGATTTCAACATGGGCATGGCCAGCCGCGCGCGCCTCACCCATCAAGGACTTCATCACCAGACGACCCGCCTGGCTTCCACGCAGCGCTTGCACCACAGCCACGCGACCGATATGGCCGTCAGGCAAAAGCCTCCCGCAGGCCACGGCCTGCCCTAGCCGATTGCAGACTACTGCATGCAGGCAGTTGGCATCGAAAGCGTCCAACTCGAGCTCCGCGGGGATGCCCTGCTCATGCACAAACACGGCTGTACGCACCGCCGCCGCAAGCTCTCCCAGTTCAGCCCAGGTGCCCAGCCGCACCTGCAGCATCGGCTCGCCGCGTGCGTGGGCTTGCAGCAACTCACGCAAGCTTGGCGGCAAGGCCTGTGCCTTTGCACGCGGGCCCAACGTCGTAAAGACATACACAACCTCACCCTCTACAAGCAGGCGATCCTGGACATACATGGCGGTACGCAGGACCATGCTGCTTCGTCCTAGGTGCGCCGGCTCGATGCCGATGTCGATCCAGTCATCAAGCCGCGCGGGACTGTGATAGGTGAGGCTTGCCTTCTTGACGTAAAAGTCACCGCCGAGCAGCTGCAAAGCCGCCAAATAAGGCAGGCCAAGCACTTTCCAGTACGCGCTCATCGCCGTGTCGAAATACAGCAGGTAGTGACCGTTGAACACCACTTGCTGCATGTCAATTTCGGCCCAGCGCACCTGTAACCGGTGGAAAAAGCCAATTGCGTGACGTTGTTTCGGTGTCATGGTGGGGGTGCATTGCACGGCCAATCAGGCCGTCTTCTCCGGTGTGCCGCTGAATGCATGCAGCAAGGCATTCGCCGCTGAACGGATCGCCTGCCCAGCTTGGGGCAAGGCGCGGCCCATACGGATGAAATCGTGTGTGACGCCCGGCCACTCGCGCAAAGTCACGGGCACGCCAGCTTGCCTCAGCCGCTCGGCGTACAGCACCCCTTCATCGTGCAACAAGTCGCACCCAGCAAGACCTATCCATGCCGGCGCGACGCCACGCAGGTCGGGCGCGAACATCGGCGCGAACCGCCAGTCATGGCGCTGCGCGGGATCGCGCAGATAGCGCCCAAAAAACCAGTCAAGATGTTCCCGCTCGAGAAGGTAGCCGTGGCCGTAATGCAATGCAGAAGCCGTTTGCGCCCAGCCGGCGGTACCCGGGTAAAACAGCAGCTGCAAGGCCAGCCTCCAGCCTTCGTCCCGAGCCATGATTGCGCCTACCGTCGCCAGAGTTCCTCCCGCGCTATCCCCGCCAATGGCGATGCTCTGCGGGTCCACCCCGAGCATTGGACCGTTCTCGCGCAGCCAGACCAGAGCATCCCACGCATCGTTCACCGCGGTCGGAAACGGGTATTCGGGTGCGAGGCGATAGTCAAGCGCAAATACCGCGCAGCCGGCGTGCAGCGCCAATTGCCGGCACAAGATGTCATGCGTCTCGACGCTGCCAATGACAAAGCCGCCACCGTGCAGATACAGCAAGGCTGGCAAGGCCTCTGCCGCCGTGCTGCGCTCGACGTCATTGCGATAACGGCGCACACGCAACCTCACGCCATCGCGTGCTTCGCAATCGAGGTCCAGGACCTCGGTCAGTTTTGGAGGCGGGATGTCAAGCACATCCGACGAGGCTGCGTACGCTTGCCTGGCTTGTTCGACCCCCAAGTCCCATAAGGCCGGGCGCCCGGCGCGAGCGATGCGTTGGAGCAGATTCTGCATCTCGGGACTCGGCCCCGCATCCAAGGGGCGGCTGAGGGATGGGGTCATGGGCTTGGACATGATTGGAGCCTTGGCTGAGAAGCAGGCTTACCAGAATGCTCGAGCCCGCCATCGGAGTTGCGCACCATCAGCATAGAGGACACGCAATCCTTACGCTGGCCGCGTGTGGCATTGCCGTGCATCAAACGGCCATGCCCGCCGCGTAGCCACTTGCCCAGGCCCATTGAAAGTTGAAGCCGCCCAGCCAGCCCGTCACGTCCATGACTTCGCCAATGAAATGCAGGCCCGGAACCTGGCGAGCTTCAAGCGTCACGGGATGAAGTTCCGCGGTATCCACGCCACCGCGCATGACCTCCGCCTTTCGCCAACCTTCGGTTCCGGTGGGCTGCACCACCCACCCTGCGAGAGCGGCACCCAGCGCTGCCAGTTTTGCATCCGGCAGTTCGGCGATCCGCCGTTCGCCCGCCAAACCAAGGTTCTGGACCCAGGTCTGCGCGAGCCGCCGAGGCAAGGTCTGTGCAAGCACGTTCAGCACCGATTGGCGGGATTGCGCTTTGGCTTGGCGAAGTTGCACTCCGATATCCCGCCCCGGCGCAAGATCGATTGTGAGGCTGTCACCTGGATTCCAAAAACTTGATATCTGCAAAATGGCGGGGCCGGAGAGGCCCCGATGCGTAAACAGCAGATCTTCGTCGAAGGACTGCTCCCCGCACCGCACCCGTACCGCGCGGGCAACCCCAGCGAGTTCGGCATAAGGTTTCCAAGACTCGGGCGCAAACGTCAGCGGCACCAGCGCCGGCTGCGGAGGAACCACGCGCAGGCCGAAGAGCTGAGCCAGGCGCAGGCCATAGTCCGTCGCTCCAATCTTGGGTACGGGCAGTCCGCCCGTGGCGACAACCAACCGCAGCGCATGCACGTGACCTTGGCTGGTGGCCAAGGCAAACCCCTTGCCCTGCCTGCGCACATCGTGCACCTTGGCTGGCTGCATCCACTGCACGCGACCCTGCGAGCATTCGCTACGCAGCATGTCAATGATGCGCTGACTGCTGTCGTCGCAGAACAGCTGGCCCTTATGCTTTTCGTGAAACCCGATGCGGTGCTTGCGCACCAGAGCGATGAAGTCGCGTGGTGTATAGGCCGCGAGCGTTTGGCGCGCAAATCCCGGATGACGCCCAATGTAATGTTTGAGCTCGGCTTGCGTGTTGGTGAAATTGCAGCGCCCGCCGCCGGAAATCCGGATCTTCTCCCCCACATGAGCGGAGTGTTCAATGAGCACGACTCGGCGCCCGCGTTGCCCAGCAACGGCGGCGCACATCATGCCCGCGGCGCCTGCGCCGATGATTGCCACGTCATGGCTGTCTGGGTGCATTGCGTTCGAATCGCTGAAATATTGGAAGACAGGGTTGGGCGAATGCAACCCCGATTGCAGCACTACGCGCTGCGGTCAGGGTTGCACGCTGGTTAGGCTCGAGCTGGTAGGCCGTCTTCGCCCCCAAATCCCGCGCATCGTTGGTACGGATCGGGGGCCGATTTTCCCATGCGCGCCCACTGTTCCCTACAACGTGCTGCGTTTTGGCAAGTCCTCCTCCCATTCCATCGTTCGACGGATCGACGCATCGGCACGAAGCACCCGACGCGTGCGCAATTGCGCCCTAAACTTGTTGTTTCGGACTGCACTGGCGATGCCCCGAGCGCGTGAGAGGTGCTGCCGACGCGAAAAGACCGGCTCGGCGCATGGGCAGTGCGCTTGGTACTTGATGTTTCCGCGCACATGCGCTACCAAGGAGCGCCGCGCTGCAACCAACTCAGACCGCGCCCATTGTTGCAACCCTTCGATGCTGCGACCCCACCGGACATGGGCTATTGGCTTACCGCCAGATCATGCAATTCACGAATCCTTCGATCCCCATTGATGACGGCGCGAGATGGGTTGTCGCTGCGGCGCATGGCGAAGGCCTCGCTTTGTGAGCTGAAGACCAGCATGAGCCAAGATCACGCCCCGCCTGAAATCGAATCGACGTTGTTTGGGGTCATACGCCAAGCGTATCAGGACCTCAACCAGCGCCCGGCATCCGCGGCTGAATTTCGCCTGGACAGTTCGTTGGATCGCGATCTTGGCTTTGACAGCCTCGCCCGCGTTGAGTTAATCCTGCGCATCGAGAATGCCTTCAGCGTCCGGCTACCGGAGAACACGCTCGCACTTGCGGAGACACCACGCGATCTTCTGAATGCCCTGAAAGCAGCAGGCAAAGCGACGTCTCTGGCCCCAACGGTTGTGCTTGAGCGCAACCGATCCGAGCCTGATCAAGGTCAACCTCTCGACGCATCCACGCTTCTTGACGTTCTCCATTGGCATCTTCAACGCCACCCCAACCGCGCCCAAATCGTCGTGCTATCCGATGCCGGCGAGAAAGAAATCTCTTACGCCGCCTTGATGCAGGAGGCACAGGCGGTCGCCACATGGCTTCAGCACCTGGGTGTACTGGCCAGGCAATCGGTTGCGATCATGCTGCCGACCTGCCCCGCCTATTTCTATACATATTTCGGCATTCTTCTTGCCGGCGCCATCCCGGTTCCCATTTACCCGCCAGCTCGTCCGTCGCAGATCGAGGAACACGTCAAACGCCACGCGTTCATCCTTTCCAACGCGCAGGCTGCGGTGCTCGTCACCGTACCCGAGGCGATGGCTGTGGCGCACCTGCTTGAAGCTGTCGTGCCAGGCCTGCACAGGGTCGTCTCAGTCACCAACCGGCCCGTGCCGCAAGCGGTGCGCCAGGAGGTGGCAGTGCGAGGCACGGACATTGCCTTCCTGCAATACACCTCCGGAAGCACCGGTAATCCCAAGGGGGTGGTACTCACGCATGCCAATTTGCTCGCCAACATCCGGTGCATCGGGGAAGCGATTCAGATCACGCCCGAAGACGTTTTTGTGAGCTGGCTCCCGCTATACCACGACATGGGGCTTAT
>JAGWOZ010000161.1 GCA_028870715.1 Betaproteobacteria bacterium
GCTGAATCAATGAATTCGCAATCATCCGAATATCAAAACATGGAAATTCATGCGACTAACCTCAGACCAGGGCTGCGGCCACCGGCGCCGGGCGCGCCACTGTCGCGAACAAGCCTCCGCCGACAACCATTGCGATTCCAAGCAGGGTCAGCCCGACCGGTATGTTTCCGAACACCCACGCCCCGAGCAGGATGACCCACAGCACCTGAACGTAGGCCACCGGCGCCAGGCGCGACGCCGGCGCTGATTCCAGCGCCCGGATCATGCAAAAGTGCCCAGTTCCCGAAAAAAGTCCGGCGCAACCGAGCAGCAATCCACCCCGCGGGTTGGGCCACTTGTATGAAAACATCAACGAAAATCCGGTCACCGTGGCACCCACCAGCATCACGAAAAACATCGAGTTGGCCACAGGGTCGCGTGCCGTCACGTGGCGGGTCAGCGCTTGGTACATTGCGTAACTCAAGGCCATGATCAGCGGCAAGAGCGCAGCGGGAGTGTCGAATCCGCCCCCGGGCCGCACGATCAGCAGCACGCCGCAGAACCCCATCGTGATCGCCAGCCAGACCAGCGGGTTGACCCGCTCGCGCAGGAAAACCACCGCAATCAGAGTCAGCAACACCGGGTGGATGAAGCTGATGGCCTGGGCCTCGGCGATCGGCATCATGCGCATCGCCAGCACGATGGTCACGGTGCAGTTGGTGAGCAAGAGCCCCCGCAGCACCTGCAGCCAGGGATGCTGCGCACGCACGAGCGCAATGCCGCGCCGCGGCCCGTAGATCGCAGCCACGAGCAGCAGCGGAACCACGTAGCGCGCAAAGGCGATCTGGTTGACCGGATAGTTGCCGGCGAGATACTTCGACAGCGTGTCGGCGCCGGCGAACATCAGGGTCGCGGCAATAGCCAGCGCCACACCTCGCCCATTGCGATGACGATGGCGATGCGCGGCATCAACCATTGCGCTGGCTCCCCAGGCGCACCGATCCCACCACCTCAGAGGGTCCAGGGCTCACGCCGCGCTCCGGGCCACGATCTCATGGCGTGCTACGTAGGATTTTGCCGATTCCAGGCAGCGGAAGGCATGTTCGGCGTAGCCGAATTCCTTCGCCCGCTTCAGATGCGGAAGTTCGATCGAGTACACGTCCAGAGGAAGGTGTCGCAGGATCGAGGCGACGTCGATTCCGCCTTCGCCGATATACAGTCTCTCCTCCCGAAGGATCCGCGTCATTTCCGCGCGGTCTGTCGGAATTTCCCCGCACGCGTCGCAAAGGTGCGCGAAGTGAAACCACTCGCGCGGCAGTTTGTCCAGTTCCGCGGGGTCGTCGTGCGCCCGGTGAAAATGGTGCATGTCCACCATCAATCCGGCATTGGGCCTTTGCACCGCACGCAGCACGGCGGCCGCGCCGGCGAGCGTGTTCACGCTTGAAATCGGAACGTACTCCAAGTCGACGGTCAGCCCGAAGGGCGCCGCGAGATCGCAGATCTGCCCGAACTTCTCCGTCGCATAGGGAATGTCTGGGGTCCAGATGCTCGACAGCACCGCCTTGGCACCGAGTTCCGCGGCGACCTCCATTGCCGGAAGGTACTTGGTCGGGTGCATGTTGTCGTGCACTCGCGCCAGTTCGATGTCGTGGACCTTCAGCCCGGTCTCCGCCAACGCGCGCCGGGTCTGGCGCATCAATTCCGGGTTGTCGGCCAGCGCGTAGTTTGGCTCGCCTGGCAGTCCCATATAAATCAAGCGCGGGCTTACATAATCGTAGCCAACCCTGGCGGCCACATAGACCATTTCAGGTGTCGGGCAACCGAGCACGGTAAGATGGGCAAGGGAGTAACGAATTGTCATTGGCGTCTCTTCGGCGGCAAGAATCGGCAGTGGGAATGCCGATAAGCTCGTAAGTGGTTAATGCTAAAAATCCCCTACCCCACCAACAATCTGGCCGATGGCGTTACTGCGCGCAATGCGCGCATTTGACGCCAAATATCGCGCACTTTGCCGTGAAACTTCGGTGCCTCCGCCTCAAAGCGCCGAAACAGCGCTGCGACGCGCGCAACAGGCCCCCTGCGGTTGGACCGCTCGCGCCCGTTGAGCGCCCAGCGAATCGGACACGCGAGCGCGACGCGTGCTCGCCAGACTGCGGGCCCAGGAGTTCATCGGGCTTTTCAGACTGCCAAATCGCGAGGGGCGTACCGCGACACTGGCTGCAGTGCGTTCAAAAGGATGCTTCGTGATGGGCCCCTTTGCCACCGTCGACCGAGGGACTGCCCATCTTTCGCCACCATCGATGCACAAGCGGCTGCCCAGTCATCATCTGGCTCGTTTCGTTGTCAAAGTGACCGACCGTCTTGATTTGAACGATCTGAAGTCGTTCGATGCCTGGCTCGCGCTCGACCTTGCACGGGGCGAAGGTGCCGACCTGATTTCCGTTCGTCGAAATACTCGCGCGTTGCGCGTCGCCTAATGAGGTGCGCTGCAGCTTCTGACTGATCGCACACAGCACCGCCGTGTGTGCAATACCTGGAGCGAGCTTGTGCCTCGGTGGCCTAGATGCTCAATCGGTAGCTTCCCGACCCCTCGGTGCTTCCCCTACGCATGCCCGGATCGGGGCATGCCACGTGAGATGCTGCTTGCATCTCACGTGCTCAGAGCAACGACAGCAGCGAATGCTCGGCCAGCCGCAGCAGGGGAAGCACGCGGGCGATCGCGGACTTTGAGGTTTCCCCAATCATCGGCAGGCTGACGCTTAGCGCGCCGACGACTCCGCCGTTGCGCGATTGCACCGGTACCGCAATGCCGCGGCGGTCACGCTCCATCTGCTGCTCAAGCATTGCGAAGCCGTCCTGGCGCGCACGGTCGATCAATGCGCGCACCTCTTCGGGGCGCGTCACCGTCATCGATGTATAGGGAATGAGTTTCTGCCGCGCCAGCCAGGCGTCGACCTCGGCTTGCGACTGGCACGATAACAGTGCGATACCCGCGGAGGCCAAATTCGCCGGCACCCGCGACCCGAGCATGAAGCTCAAGGTCTGGAAAGTGCTCGACACATTGCGTGCAATGAATACCAGATCGCCCTCGTCGAGCACTCCAAATGAAGCGGTAACCCCGCCCAGTTCGCGACTGATCTGCTGCAGGAACGGCTGCACGGTACGAGGCAAGCGGGCCGAGTCGAAATAGGACCACCCCAAGCGCAACACCCGCGGCGTCAGCCAGAACATAGAGCCATCACTTTCCAGGTAGCCCAGACGATGCAGCGTCAGCAGGTAGCGGCGAGCCGCCGTGCGGCTCAGGCCGGTGCGTTTCGCCGCCGTCGACGCGCTCAGCCGCGGGTGAGAGTCAGCGAAAGCTTCAATCACCCGCAGTCCCTTCTCGATTCCCGCAACACTGTCCCGCTTGACGCTATCGTCATCCACCACGATCATCCTCAGCAATCAAATTTGCGCGATTAGCGCACAGCCACGAGCAATTTTCGCGCGCAAGCTCCAAGTGTGCAATAGCTCGCAAGCTTGCAGCTGACTACGATGACCGGACAAAAACGAGGCATGCCCCATACCTCCCAGAGTGAGACAACCCTTGAACATTACCAGAACCACCCAAGTCTTCACCATCGGCGCCGACCCTGTGACACGGGCTAAGCGCACGCTGATCTATTCGTGATGCAACTCTGATTGTCGATTCCGAGGGGCATCGTGATGGTGGATAGTGGACGATTCCGATTGATGGTTGGTCGGGAACACCTGTTGGGAAGGCTGAACCAGCGCCCGTCGGCGCTGCTGACTTCAGATTTTTTCGCCTTTGAATCCATTTTGGATGTGCAGATCCAACACGAGGCTGCGCGCCAGAATCATGTTGATCAGAGCCGGCAGGGCATGCACATGGCCGACCCTCTTGGCAAAGCCCCTACGGCTGGCTTTCTTGAAACCGATCCGGTTCTTGGAGACACGAAAGACATTCGCCATCCAAGCGCGCGCACACGCTTTGGGCTTCACCATGGCTTGTGCGACCGCGCTGGTGGAGCCCTCATTCATCTTGGCCACGACACGGCAATTGACCGCCACATGCCTGGTCAATGCCCGGGCGATGGCGCCATTCGGTTGGGCACTGGGCGATGCAATCCCGGGACTTTGGTCTGCGATGCCCCGATGACGAACCAGCTGACGCCACCGCGGCGAACGGCGCAGGATCTGGGCGGTTCGCCGCAACCAGGCTGCGAAGTGCGGCTCCAGCAGGCGCAGCTGCACCTGGAGTTATTCGGCCATGCCGAAGCCCTACCCCAAGTCCGGAACGATCTGGATTCCCCGCCCGCGCTGATCTACCCGAAGGCGCCGCGCAAATGCCAAATCTGCCTTGATTGTCGCGCGCCACGAAAATCGCGAGCCCGTGCGTCGACCCCGCATGTCCTGCGCGACCCACGTTCCAGGACATCACATTTGGAGACATGGATGAAACAACACAAACCAGTGTTTACCCCCCCAGCCCATAACGACACACCGCTCGCGCGACCGCCGCAAGCCGTCGCCAACCCTTGATCCGACTGGAACGACGAGGACTTTCCACCATGTTCACCTTCCTTCAGTTGACCCTCTCGGGGCTCGCCACCGGCGCCATCTACGCCTTGGTCGGACTCGGTTTCAGCCTGCTTTGGCAGGCGTCGGGAACGATTAATTTCGCGCAGGGCGAGTTCGTCATGCTCCCCGCGTTCACGATGCTGTTCTGCATCGAGACTCTGCACCTGCCGTTATGGGTGGCGTTCCTGATCACCTGCGTCCTGGCCATGCTCATACTTGGCCTGGTGTTCAACCGTGTCATCGTCACCCCGCTACGGCGCCACGGGGTGATCCCATTAGTGATTGCGACGCTAGGGCTGTCGACAGGGCTGCAGTCGACAGTCAAGGCCGTGTTTGGCGCTGAGCCGCTGCCCTTCCCGAGCATCTTCCCCTCGACCCTGATCCACATCGGTGAGTTGACTCTGTCGTGGGCCGACGTGGGCACGCTGGTGGTGGCCGGGATTATGGTGTTTGGCATGCAGATGCTGCTGGAGAAAACTTTGACCGGACGCGCCATGCAGGCAGTGGCGCAGAACACTGAAGGCGCGCAAGTCCTGGGCATCAACGTCAGACGCATGGTGCTGCTGACCTTCCTGGCCAACGCGGTGCTGGCATGCGTCGCCGCCCTGCTGGTGACGCCAACGTATCTGGCTACTTTTGACATGGGCAATACGCTGAGCCTCAAGGCCTTCTACGCGGCGATCATCGGCGGCTTCAACGAAACGCGGGGCGCGCTCATCGGGGGGCTGCTGATCGGCGTCACGGAAAACCTGGTCGCCAGCTACATCTCGCCAGGGTACAAGGACGGAGTCGCGCTATTGCTGTTCATGGTCGTGATTATGTTCCGCCCGCAGGGCCTTCTGGGCAAAGTCGAGGAGAGAAAAGTATGAAATTCACAACTGCACAATGGATCGCATTGCCCGTCGGCGTGCTCGCGCTGGCGCTGCTTCCGCTCGGCCTCAAGGGCTACGGTGTCTACCTGCTGTCGCTATGGTGCGTGTACGTCATGGCTAACTTCGGGCTCAACCTCGTGGTCGGCTATGCCGGACTGATGTCGCTATGCCAGGCGGCGTTCCTCGGCGTCGGCGCGTACACCGCAGGCATCCTGATGAACATGGGTTTCTCGTTTTGGCTCGTGGTGCCGCTGGCGGCGCTGAACTGCTTCCTGCTGGGGCTGCTGATCGGCTTCCCTGCGCTGCGCGTGCAACACCACTACTTGGCGTTCGCGACCCTCGGGTTCAACGTGCTGGTCTCCCTGTTCATGCGCAATGAACAGTGGCTCACCGGCGGCCCCTTCGGCATCGCCAACGTGCCGCGACCGTCTCTCTTTGGCCACGTGCTCAACAGTTCGGTGCCGTTCTATTACCTGATCCTTGCCAGTACGGTGGTGCTTGCAGCCCTGATGGCCTGGCTGCTGCGGTCACCGTGGGGACGCGCATTCACCGCGCTGCGCGACAACCCGATCCGGGCCGAGAGCCTCGGGGTGAACATTACTCTTTACACTCTATTGGCGTTCGCCATCGGCGCGGTTTTCGCCGGGGTGGCCGGAACGTTCTATGCCACGTTGGTGCAATTCATAGACCCGATCCCCTTCTCCTATTCGGCATCGCTGATGCTGCTGCTGGCTGTGATCGCGGGCGGAGCCGGGCGCTTCTTCGGCCCGGTGGTGGGTGCCGCCATTGTCGTGCTGCTTCCAGAATGGCTGCGCTTCGCCCAGAATTGGTACTTGGTGATCTTCGGTTTCGCGATCGTCGCGCTGATGATCTGGCTGCCGGGTGGGTTACTCGCCTTGCCCGAGCGTCTTGGATTTGGAGACAAGGCATGAGCAATAGCGCACATTCCTCTCTTTGCGTGCACGAGTTGCGCAAACACTATGGAACCATCAAGGCGGTCGACGGCGTGAGCTTCAACGTCGGCCTTAGCGAGATCGTCGGAGTAATCGGTCCGAACGGGTGCGGAAAAACCACGCTATTCAATTCCATCCTGGGGCAGATCGAGCCGACATCGGGCTCGGTGTCGTACTGCGAGGAACCGATCACCGGCAAATCGCCTTTGGAACTGTCGCGCCGAGGCATCGGCCGCACCTTCCAGAGCCTGCAGGTGTTCGGTAACCTGACGGTGCGCGACAACCTGATCATCGCCGGCCAGGAGTTTGTCGGGACCATGACCAAGCGCCTATGGATGCGCCCCGACGCTGGTCTGGGAGCGCGGGCCGACGAGATGATCGAGCTGTTCCATCTGCAGAAGGTCGCGCACAAGTATGCGGGCAGCCTGGCCTACGGCCAGCAGAAGCTCATCGACGTGGCGATGGCCTTCATGCCCGAGCCCCGCCTTGTACTGCTCGACGAGCCTTGCGCCGGGATCAACGCCAGCATGGTTGACGAACTGAGCGAGATCCTCAAGACCCTGAATCGCACGCATGGCGGCAGCTATGTCGTGATCGAGCACAACATGGAATTCATCATGAAGCTGTGCCCACACATCATCTGCATGCTGGAAGGTCGGGTCCTGGCCGAGGGAACGCCCGACGAGATCAGATCGAACAAGCAAGTCCTGGAGGCATACCTTGGCAACTGAATCGTTAATCGAATTCGACAGTGTCGAAGCCGGATATGGCTCGCTGACCATCCTCCAGAGGGCCAGCCTAAGTGTCCGCGAGGGCCTGATCACCCTGCTGACCGGCGCTAATGGCGCCGGCAAGTCAACCGCGCTGAAGGCGCTGTTCGGCGTCATCCGTCCAACCTCCGGTGACATCCGCCTGGGCGGCAAGTCGATCGTCGGCCACTCGCCGCGCAAGATGCTCGATCTCGGAATGGCCTACGTGCCACAGGACCGCAGCTTGTTTCCGGGTCTGAGCGTCTACCAAAATCTCGAACTCGGCGGGATCATGCTGCCGCGCAAGCAGATCCGCCCTCGCATCGAGGAGGTACTCGAGCGTTTCCCGCGATTGCGCGAGCGAGTCAATAGCCAGGCCTGCACCCTGTCCGGCGGCGAGCGCAAACAGCTGGAGATCGCGCGCGCCCTGCTGCTGCGCCCAAGCATTCTTCTGATCGACGAGCCGTCGATTGGCCTATCGCCGAAAATCGTTGGCGAAGTATTCGATCTGCTCGGCAAGCTTGCCGCGGACGGCAAGACCATCCTGCTCGTGGAACAGAATGTGCGCAGCGCGCTGAAGGTGGCGCACCACGTCTACGGCATGGAAATGGGACGCA
>JAGWOZ010000162.1 GCA_028870715.1 Betaproteobacteria bacterium
GACTTTGCCGAGCGTTGGCGCGACGTAAAGCAAGATAAACAAGTCGAACAGGTCAAATGCCCAGCCGAGGCAGGAAAATGCGACGGCAGATGCCATCCGCCGTCGGCTGAGATCCGATGCGCTTCCTTTCGGCGAAATTACACTCACCTGGACCCCAGGAGCGTGGATCTCAATCGCATGATGTCATCAACCGACTGTCGGATGCGAGCCTCCGCGGGCACTGCTTTTCCACTCCAGCCGGCCAGCGGTTTGGGGTGTTCCAAGGCCCCGACG
The DNA here is from genome assembly GCA_028870715.1 of Betaproteobacteria bacterium. GTDB lineage: Bacteria > Pseudomonadota > Gammaproteobacteria > Burkholderiales > Burkholderiaceae_C > Thiomonas_A. The sequence continues at coordinate 274 of JAGWOZ010000162.1, forward strand.
GGCCCTAATCTTTTCGGGAATAAATTAATCAAGGTGAGTGTTGTACGGTGGCAAGTCGTTCGCCTCGCGGCGAGATTTTAAAGGTGTCATGCTTTTGGGAAAGTCGTCGGCGTTCCGCACTCGCCCGCGCCAGATGACTTGTGACGTCGATTGCGCGTCGCCAGATTCACAGCCGGCCCAATGGCGTCCAGTCTCTACGACACGCACCGGCCACCTGATCGCCTATCATTAATCAGCATATCCTCGGCGCGTGCACACAGTCGATGCGTGAATTGGCCTGCCCAAAGCAGGCCTGTCGCCCCAATTCGATCCAGGCGGCGAAGTGTCATCCGATTTGATTTGGGAGGCATCCTTAGCGTGAGAAAGCGGCATTCCCCCGTCCACCAGATCGAGTTGCACATCGGCCAGCTTGCCGAGCTGTTCAATTCGATGGACCCATCGCCCTTTCATCACCGCGACCTTGACCGGGATGCAGAGGAGTTCCTGGAAAGCTGGGCCATGGAATTCCCGCGCGACAGTCATTTCCGCATCCTCGTCCATATCGACAACATGCCTGTGCAGGACCCCACGCCGCTGGTCGCGCAGGCCGTAAGCAACTACTTCGCATACAAGTCGACGTTGGCAAAGCGGGACTTGCGAAGCTTGCTGATGCTCGGGCGCACGAGCCTCGTGATCGGGCTTGGATTCCTGGCGCTCTGTCTCGTTGGTGCGGATCTGCTTTCCGCTGCGCAGAGCAACACGTTTTTGCGTCTACTCAACCAGAGCCTGCTTATCGGTGGCTGGGTCGCCATGTGGCGGCCCTTGCAGATATTCCTCTACGACTGGTGGCCCATGGAGCGCAAGCGCCGCATATACAGAAACCTTGCCCACGCGAACGTGCACGTGTTCCCTGCAAATGGGCTGCGCTCTCCTCCATGAGCTGCCCGGTTTGATGCGGGCAAGCCAATTTGCTTGGCATTTTGCGAGGTTAGCCAGCTGCCCATTCGTTGGCAGGTGTGGAGTCGCGGAGTTTCCGCCGCTCCACGGGCCGTGCCAGCCCCGCTCGGATACCCAGGCGAGGCGGCCCGCGCCGGCGCCAAGTCGGCATGACTGGACACCTAGGCCAAGCGGACCCTGTCCACAAGCCACTGTGTCAACAACCGGCTCGCTTCCCGAGCGTCATTGCCAGAATGAATTTGTGCATGCCACTGGTTGACATCGCGGTCGTCAGGGGCGTGGCGACGAAAGAACTGCGTCAATGGGCACGCGTCCAGGGCCGTCGCGGGCTTGGGCGGATCCCCCGAGTGCATGAACGCCCAGTGATACGCCAAGGCCCCAAGTGGGGTGCGGATCTGACCCGACCGCGTGCGCAGCTTGAATTGCCCCACCCACCCCGCAATGGCGTCGAGCGGCATCGGCTTCGCAAGTGCATAGCCTTGGCCAAAGGTCGCCCCGAGAGCGCTTACGGCTTCGATCAGTCCATCGTCCTCCAACCCCTCCACAACCAATTCGCGCTCCAGGTCGCGCGCAATCTGGATGAGTGCGCCAACAAGGCTCAACACCCGCATGGGACTCGTGCGCATCGTCGCGAGAAGACCCTGGTCGATCTTGATGACATCAAACGGCAAGATGGACAGGCGCTCCAGGCTGCTATAGCCGGACCCCAGATCATCCATGGACAGCCGCACCCCCAGCCGGGTGAGCTGTTGAATGGCCTCACTTTGGGCCGCCGAGTCGACCTCCTGCGTCTCCAACAGCTCGACGCTCAGGCGATGGGGCGCAATGCCATGGCGACGCAAGGCGTGGCTGATCCAGATCGGGCTGTCTGGATTGAGCAAGGCTGATGGGGGAAGATTGATGGCAATCATCAATTGCAACGACTGCGCGTCCCACGTCGTCAAGCCATGCAGCGCCTGATCCAGACCGTTCTTGAAAAGCTGCTCCAACTCTGCATTACCCAGCAGGGGCAGGAATTTGCCGGGCGCGACGATCGTTCCGTCCTGGAGCCGCAGACGCGCAAGGGCTTCCACCGAGTGCACGGCTCCCGTGCGCAGGTTGACCACGGGTTGGCCATACATCACCAAGCCGCCCGAAAAGACCTGCTGCCGGTAGCTCTTGGCGACGGATTCCGGCAATGCGAAGACATTTTTTGCGCGGCAGCGTTGCCACGCTTGCTCCCATCGACGTTGCAGCCCGCGCCCGAATTCCCGGATCCAGTCCGACTCAAACTGGTTCGGGAACGCGCCATAGAGGTACACGCACGCGACGGCATGGCCGGCCTCATCGAGGACGGGAAGCGCCAGGGTCGACTGAACTTTCAAGCGCCGCGCGGGCTCCGCCCAAAACTGCAGGCGCGGATCGCTCGCATAGGCCGGCGTGCTCTGCGCCTGCAGCGTTCGCCATGCGACCGCAATCAGCCCTTGGCCCCTTGGCGAGTCCGGGTCGATCAATACACTCGTCTGGGGGTTCTGCAGAACGTCCATGATGCCTTGGGCCTTCGGGCCCGCGCTGCGCTCGACGGTCAACACGCCCTCTTGATTCAGGCGCATCAGCAAGGCCCCATGGATCCCGGGCAAAACGCCCAATGCATTGAGCTCGGTTGCCGACGCATCGGGCCATGGCACGCCAAGAGTGGGGAACGGGCGCGAAAGCGTCCCGAAGTACGCGGCGACCGTACGCTCCGCCGCTTCGAGTTGACCTTGAATGTCGTCCTGCAGCCGGGCCTCGATAATCAGGGCCAACGAATAGCGGCGCTTCGTGGCCAGCGGGACGCCATTCAAATGCAAGCCGAGCAAGCGGCGATAAATCGACAGCGATTGCACCAGCAACGAATTGCTCACACCCACCAGGGCATGGATAGCCCCCAGTGCCTGAGCCCGTTCGATGACTTGCTCGCGCGTCGTTTCCGGCGATAGCAGAAATTGCAGATGGCCTGTCTGATGGGATTTCAGCATCTGCATGGCCTCGCCGCCCAGCGTTGCAAGAATCGCACTTGCTGCGGGACGCTCCGCGAGTCTGCTGTAGAACTCATCGGCGAATCGGGTTGCCAGCATTTGAACGTGCCGCTGCGTTGCGAGCAGCAATTCGGCGGCTTGCGGGCCGTAAGGCTCGATGGTTTGATCGGGCTCTTCAACTTTCATGGGTTGCAGCATTGCGATCGACCCTCATCAGCCAGACCCCTGGATTGGCAACGGAGCAGGCGCCCAATTCCTGGCGCAGACCAACCGCGCCGCGAAACCGCAAAAGAGAGGATGCGGCCGCGTGAGGCTGCCAAACTCGTTTTCCGGACCATTGCCTGTTGAGAAAATATCGCATAAGTGCGATATGTTTGTCCATCGCTTTTGGTACAGGGCCTTTCGCACTGGGCAGCCCGCGCACCCCCTGAGGTGTGCAAGACCCATTGCCACATCGCCTTGGAGATAACCCTCTTGCTGCCTAGGTCATGCCGCTTCAATCCAAACAAATAGCCCATACTTCTCAATGCGCTGGCGCCGCTCCCTGAAGCCCTCACGATCGTCAGGGCTTCGGGTCAACCGGCATCCAATGGAGACTGAGGTAGCCAGACCCCCCGAGTCTGGCCATCCGTGCGGGGAGCCTTGCGATGACAAGTGCAATGGGTACGTTTTTGCGCTGTGCGCTCGCGGTCCTGCTCGCGGGAGCGGGCTGCCTGGGCTCCGCGCCGTTGAACGCCGCGGAGCCTGATGTCCGGGTCAACCCTTTCCACGATCCATTCAAGCAGGTCACGCATGGTTTACCTGGCTGCCCCGCGCCGAGTCCGCCTACCTATAGCCAACACGACATGCATTTGGCCGAGCACCATCGTGTCGAACAGGGCAATAGCTGCTTCCTCGCCGGACGGTGTCGGCTTTCAAACAGCTTTCTTTACGACAAGGGCATTGCCAGCGCTCTGTTTCCAAGGTTGGCTGCTGACCGGGCATTGGAGGGATCTTCCGTATGGGTTTTGGTGCAAGGCCGATTCGTGCAGTTTTTCGGGTGCGTTAGTCATAAAGGGCAAATCGAGCACCTGCAAGCCATTGCGAGGCAAACGCCAGACGTGCAAGCGGTGCTCGCCAATGTGATGGTGGGCATCGACTCCAAACCTCCCTATTCGACGGCCTCCCCATCCCTGAACTGTGGCCAACCCTTGCGTGGAAAGGGCGAAAAGCCCTGCCGCACGCCGCACGAATGACACTTGCATGCGGCGCCTTTGGTGCACTCCTGCGTGGCGAGTCGCCCCACCGCGCCGATTCGCCACGGCTGGCCCGCCGCGCGAGCCACGATGCGCGAGTTGAGCGCGTCATGGCAGGGATCCAACAACGAACGCGGATGCCTCTCCGGCAGAATCGCTGCAGCCTCGCCGCACTATGGATCACGCGGCAACTCCTGCGGTGATGCTTGGGTCTCTTTGACCGCAAGCTGCCACCAACGGGTGCGGGTCGCTTTTTGACGCTTCAGCTGATACATGGCCTCATCGGCTTGCCGCAGGAGCATGTCGGCGTCGGTGCCGTCGATCGGATAGCGCGCCACCCCCATCGTCATGCCAATTTCCACGAATTGATGCAGTGCCACGGAGATCGGTGTGCCCACGGCTTGGTGGACACGGTCGAAAACGGCAGTGAGTTGCCGCAGCGCGCTGTGCGGATCAATGTTCTCGATGACGATGGCAAATTCATCTCCGCCGAGCCGGGCGATCAATTCCGTTTCACGCAACGCGTCGCGCCAGCGCTGTGCAACCTCGCGCAGCAATGCATCCCCCGCGTCGTGTCCATGCGTGTCGTTCACACGCTTGAAGTCGTCCAGGTCGACGTAGCCAACAGCAACCTCGGTGCCCTCACGCTTTGCCCGTGCCAGTGCATCATTCAGCCGCAAGCTCAATGCACTGCGGTTGGGCAGCCGCGTCAACGGATCGTAGAGCGATTGTCGTTCTGCGTTGGCGCGCAGCCGCGACAGCTCGAGGAAGGACGCGTAGATGCGCCGGGTTGCCAGGGCAAGATAGGCAAAATAAAGGACCGCGAGATAGCCTGCCGCCTGCAGCACGGGCTCGGGCGCTAACAACAGGCGCGCGCCCATCGTGATGGCCGAGGGCAATATGAAGAGCAGCGCCGAAGGCGCATCGGACGACTGCTGCGCGACCCCCGCGCCACAGACCGCAGCGATCACGGTCGCCATGAATAGCTGGTCGATCGGACTCGTTGGAAACATGAACAGGGGCAGCCCAGCCCACGAGGCGCCAAGGATCAATACGCTCACCCGAGCTCGGAGGAGCCAGAGGCCGGCATGGCCCTGGAGCTTGGCTTCGGGCCGCGAAGCGAACCAAATTGCGAGGCGCACGCAGTGCGCGAGGACCATCCACGCGAACCACAGCAAAAGCGCGGGCGCGGGCACCTGCCCGCGCAACACCCACGCCAAGACTGCCGCCGGGATCACACCGCCGGCGAAGCCGACGGGGATCGAATTCAGCGACACCCTCGCGAGATCGGCGGCGACGTCCTCATTGAGGAGCATCCGCCGTTTCGCGGCAGCAATTCGCGACTCTGCTTTCGCGGTCACGCGCGTGACCGCGAACGATCCGCTGGCTTGAACTTGATCAGTCATGGGAATGTTGCCAACTAAATATTCGAGGACCACCTCTTGCTCATTCGACACTTTGGACCGCGTCAGCGCGATGACAGCGCCGCAAATCGCCTGACTTTGACCGCTGCGTATCAGCCGTGGCGGCGCTGCAGTCCACGGCGGCAACTGAGGCGCGCTCGCTGACTTCCGTGCCGCGTCCCGCCATGATGGCTCCCTGCACTGGCGCAGAACCCCAGGGACAAGGCAGGGAGTCGGAACCACCTTGGGCGTGAAGCCATACCTGGACGATAGAGGGGGAGAACCTTGGGTGCCAGCCCCGATGGACCAATGTTTCCGCGTGAGCGTGAACAAAATCACATTTCCTGCAGAATCAACACTCAATCCCGAACCTTTCCACGCGAAGCCTTGACGCCCGATCGAAGGGCCTTCGAAACCAAGCGACGCTGCCTTGAGCCAAAGGTGGGCTTGGTTGGCCGGCGAACGCGTGGCATGTGCGAGGCCTCGGCGACCAGGGCCTGAAGGCGCTCCAGGGCTGCTGCCTTGTTTTTCTCGTGGCTTCGAGAGGCTTGCGCCTTGATGACGATGATGCCGTCCTTGCTGATGCGCTGGTCGGACAGGGCGAGGAGCCTGTTCTTGACGTCCGGCGGAAGAGACGATGCCCGGATATCAAAGCGCAAGTGCACGGCACTCGAGACCTTGTGAACGTTCTGCCCGCCCGGCCCCTGCGCTCGCACCGCACTGAATTCGACTTCGGCTTCCGATACCACGTGCGGCATGGTGACCTCGCGCTCGCTAACCTGCAACCGATGATGCCACGGTGTCGCCACACACGCGAAGTGTGGGCGCATCTGCCACGCCTGCAGCGGCGCCGCGTTCCTGACGCAGCTGTGCTTGCGCCGTCTCGAGTGGATGCCCATGCGGTGCCCCGATTGCCGCGAAGGGCGGCAATCGGGGTCCCTGCTCCAGCCTGCATCCGGTCTTGCCAAGGGAAGACGCCGCGCACGGTGGTGCCGGATCGTCGATGTACGCTGCCGCCTCTAAGCACATGGCGTTGTGGCGGGGAAATGCCCCGTGCTCTCGCGCAATTGATCCTGTGAGCTTGTCAGGAGATGCTCCAGCCTCTCGATGCGGTGGCGGTGGGGGGTGGTAACGGCGTAGAAATTTTCCCGCAATTGCTCGGATTGGCCCACCCGCATGAGGCTTCCCGAGCGCAGTTCATCCTGCACCACCACCTCCGGCAGCACCGTCAACCATCCACTGTCACGGGCGATCAGGCGAAGCATGGCCATGTCGTCAACTTCAGCACGCAGGCGCGGCTTGACGCCGGCGGAAATGCACAAGGCATCGAACTGCGCTCGCAGCGAGTGTCGGGGGCCGGGCAAAGCGAGCTCTTCACCATCCAAATCCTCCGGAACGCGCAGGGTGCGCCCCGTCCACACGCTGGCTGGGCCGACCAATGAGATCGCCTGGCTGCCGAGGAATCGACAATGCAAGGGGCGATCTGTTTCCGACGGGACGGTCTCGTTGGCCAAGACGATGTCGAGTCGATGCTGCACGAGGCGCTCCAGAAGGTCTTCCAGCATGCCGGACTCCAGGGTCAGCATCACCGAGGGGTCAGCCAGCAAAGGACGAATCCAGTTTTCCTGGTAATTGCGCGACAGGGTGGCCACGCTGCCCACGCGCAACCGGATCATCCCTTCGCTGCGACCTTGCAGTCGACCCAGCATCTCCTGGCCCAGACCGAAGATGTTCTCCGCATACGAGAGCACCAACTGCCCCGCGCCGGTGAGCACAAGTCGCCGCCCCTCGCGTTCAAACAGGGCCTCGCCCAGACGGTCTTCGAGTTGCCGGATTTGCGTGGACAGCGCGGATTGCGAGGTATGCAACTCCTGCGCAGCGCGCGTG
>JAGWOZ010000163.1 GCA_028870715.1 Betaproteobacteria bacterium
CCTTCGATTTTCTGATGGGTTTCGCTCGGGACAACAATCTGCAAGTCGAGCAAGCTTGTCTGCTGGACAGCACGCCAGAGCAGCTGCCCGCGGCGCCCGGCCTGGCGATTGCAGCGTAGTCCGCCCAAGGTCGCGGCGGCGCCACGATCCGTTCCAGGAGCCCCAGTTCAGCGAAGAGCGCTTTGCAAGGTCGCCTCCATCTTGCACATCTTGTTTGAAAAAAATGCCCCCGGCATGCGCCGGGGGCATTTTTACTTGCGGCGATGCTGGGCCCGCAAAGCGTACGGCCCCCGCACCATGTGTCCGGGATACGCGGTCTCAGGCAGCCATGCTTTTGAGCGCAGCATTCAGGCGGCTCTTGTCACGCGCAGCCTTGTTGGGATGAAACAGGCCCTTGCGCGCAATGGAGTCAAGTACCGGCACAGCCGCCTTGTATGCCTCCACGGCCTTGCCTTTATCTCCCGCTGCAATTGCCTTGCGCACGGATTTGACGGCCGTACGGAAGCGTGAACGCATCGCCGAATTGGCAGCGTTCAGCTTGATGTCCTGACGCGCGCGCTTGCGCCCGGAGGGCGTGCGGGCGCTTTTCTTTTTCGCTTGCGCGGATGTCGCCATGAGTATTGACCTCGAAATCGTATGGAAAACATCACATTATAACCAGGCTGGGCATGTTCTCAAATCCGCCGCGGCCCCCTGCCTATAATCGCCGCCGTGAACCTCCTCAAGGCCGCCTACACCGTCTCACTGCTGACTCTCGTCTCCCGCATCACCGGCCTGCTGCGCGAGGTCCTTGTCGCACGGTATTTCGGGGCCAGCGCCTGGACAGATGCCTTCAACGTCGCCTTTCGTCTGCCCAACCTGCTGCGCAGACTCTTCGCGGAAGGGGCGTTCTCGCAAGCCTTTATTCCCATCCTCGCCCAGTCCCGCGAACACGACACCCCCGAGGCCAATCGCAAGCTGGTGGACGATGTGGCCACAGCGCTTGCCTGGATCCTCGCTGCGGTCAGCGTTGTAGGAGTACTGCTGGCCCCGATCTTGATCTTCCTCACCGCCTCGGGCCTCCACCCGGCAGCGTTCGACGCCGCCGTATGGATGACCCGCCTGATGTTCCCCTACGCGGGGTTGATCTCGTTGGTGGCGCTATCGGCCGGAATCCTCAACACGTGGAAGCATTTCACGATCCCCTCGCTCACACCCGCACTCCTGAATCTGTCGGTTATTGTCGCGGCCATCGCGTTGCACCGGGTGATGCATCCTCCCGTTTACGCCCTGGCCGTTGGGGTCATGGCCGGCGGGATCCTGCAACTTGCCTTGCAATGGCCGGCTCTCAGACGCTACGCCGTCGTGCCACGGATTCACATGAATGCGCTCGCCGCCTGGCACTCTCCCGGCGTGAGCCGGGTCGTCAGGCAAATGCTGCCAGCGAGCATGGCGGTCTCCGTGGCGCAGGTGTCGCTCGTCATCAACACCCAAATCGCCTCACACCTGCAACCGGGCAGCGTCTCCTGGCTCGCCTATGCTGACAGGCTCATGGAGTTTCCCACTGCACTTCTTGGTGTGGCGCTGGGTTCGGTGCTTCTGCCCAGCCTTTCGCGAGCCCACGCCGCGGGCGATCCTGAGCGCTACAGCAAGCTTCTGGACTGGGGCTTACGGCTGACTCTGCTCCTGGCTCTGCCCAGCGCGGTCGCCTTGGGTGTCTTCGCCAAGCCCCTGATCGCGATCCTCTTCAATTACGGGCATTTCAATGGGTTTGACCTTGACCAAACGACGACCGCGCTACGCGCCTATGGTCTCGGACTGCTGGGCTTGGTGGGGGTGAAAATTCTTGCACCCGGCTTCTATGCCAAGCGAGACGTGCGCACGCCCGTCAAATTGGCCATCATCGTGCTTGTCGGCACGCAAGCGATGAATGTGCTGTTCGTACCCTGGCTCGCCCATGCGGGGCTGGCCCTGGCCATTTCCTGCGGTGCGTTGCTCAATGCCGCGATGTTGCTGCGCGGCCTCCGCCGTCGCGGCAGCTATCGTCCCGAACCGGGCTGGGCGATGTTTGCTGCAAAGGTCTTGTTGGCGCTGCTTCCGCTGGCTCTGATCCTCTTCTGGGGCGCCGAGCATTTCCCCTGGGCCCATTGGAGCGGCAGCGCTGCGCACTGGAAGCGGCTGGGCGCGGCATTTGGCCTGATGGCTGCCGCCGCAACTGCCTATTTCTTGGCGCTGGCCCTCCTAGGCATGCGGCCCAGCCAATTCCGGCATCGCGAGTAACGCCAGAGCCAAATGCGGCCCATTGGCAACCCTGCGCGCAGGACGCGCACAATGGACATAAGCATTTCATCTTGCAAGAGACGGAGACGATCATGTCACTGAACAGCGAGCAAAAACACGCAATCGAACTTGCTTTGCGCCAGCGCCGAGCGGCAGTGCTGGACGAGCAGCGCAGCGAAACCCACGCCGAAGATGGCACGATGCGCCTGCCTACCCACCGCGGGGAAGCCGACGACGACGTGACCTCTGCAACAGACGCGGTGGATATGGCGCAAACGCTGCGTGACGCCTCGGAGCTCGAACGCATCGACGCAGCGCTGGCTCGTTTGTCGAGCGCGCAGTTTGGCGTGTGCGTTGACTGCCGCGAAGACATTGGAGTGGAGCGCCTGCAGGCCGAACCGACTGCCGTGCGGTGCACGGCTTGCCAGATTCGCTACGAGAAGAGCCACGCCCCGGTTTGATACGGGGCTTTCGCTTGGCATCTTCCCCGTCCTCAGGGACGGGGGGGCCTTGTCGCGCGCCTGGTCAGTCTGGCATCAACGGACGCTGACTGCGGATTCACCCGCAACACGCGGGCGGATCACACCAATGCGTGAGCATTGCTCGCCGGCCGCCTGGAGGTTCTTCACTGCATCGTCGGCCCGCTCATGGTCGACCACCAACACGTAGCCGATACCGCAATTGAAGGTTCGCAGCATCTCATCTTCGGGTATGTTTCCTTCACGCTGCAGCCACTTGAACACCTCGGGCCTGGCCCAAGCGTCGCGTTGCAGCGCGCAATGCAGATCCGCCGGCAGCACTCGCGGAATGTTCTCCAACAAGCCGCCACCCGTGATGTGCGCCATGGCATTGACCTCAACCGTCTGCAAGAGCGCCAGCACCGATTTGCAGTAAATTCGCGTTGGAGCCATCACTGCGTCACGGAATGGCCGCCCGTCAAGTTCCTCGGGCAACTGGCCGGCCGCACGCTCAATGACCTTGTGTACGAGCGAATAGCCGTTTGAATGGATGCCGCTTGAAGCCAGGCCAAGCACGACGTCGCCGGCGCGCACGGTGGCGCCCGATACGAGCCGGCTTTTTTCCGCAGCGCCGACGCAAAAACCGGCGAGGTCATACTCCCCTGGCGGGTACATGCCTGGCATTTCGGCCGTCTCGCCGCCAATCAAGGCGCAACCTGCCAGTTCGCATCCACGAGCGATCCCGCCGACCACCTGCGCCGCCACATCCACCGCCAGCTTGCCGCATGCGAAATAGTCGAGAAAGAAAAGAGGCTCAGCACCCTGCACGAGCACATCATTGACGCTCATGGCCACCAGATCGATGCCGACCGTGTCATGGCGTGCCCACTTGAATGCCAAGCGCAGCTTTGTGCCCACACCATCGGTGCCGGACACGAGCACGGGCTCGCGGTACCGCTTGGGCACCTCGAACAAGGCGCCAAAGCCCCCAATGCCGGCCAGGACACCTTCGCGCATCGTGCGGGCGGCCAGCGGCTTGATGGCATCAACCAAGGCATCTCCGGCGTCGATATCAACGCCTGCGTCACGATAAGTCAGACTGGTTTTGGACATGGTTCGGGAAGGGCTGGCGCAGCGCCGGTGTCGGCCGCCGCTGCGCATTCATAGAATATCGGCAGCATTCTAGGAGCCTGCCCGCAGGGGCCGTGTGAAGGTACGAATGTGGCGGGTGGTCGATCCGTGCTGCGCTGCCCGTTCACTGCACATAATGTTCACGTCTGGCGGCCCCTCAGGTCGACGCTGCCGGAAACGACCCGTGCAGGATCTGCACGCACCCTGAATTAACCACGACTCGCGACCCGTCACGTGCAACTGTCCAAAGCCAACAAGACTCGCCTGATCTGGGCGGCGATCACCCTCATTGCACTGTGGGTGACTTCACTGCTTGGCTCCGTTCTGATGCCGTTCCTGGTCTCGCTGACGATCGCTTACGGCTTGCACCCATCCGTTGAGCGGCTGCAACGCTGGCACATCCCCCGTCCCGTCGGCACAGCCCTTGCGCTCGTGCTCCTCATTGTTGCGCTGGTCGCCCTCGGCAGCTTGATCGTTTCCGTGCTGAGCAGCACCCTACCCCAATTGCAGCAGCAAGTGCCTTCGTTGCTATCGAACATGAATGCCTGGCTCAGTGCGCAAGCGGCACACCTGGGGTTTCAGGCGCAGTTCGACACGACGAGCCTTAAGCGTTTACTGACGAAGAGCCTTTCAGGCGACCCCGAACGATCAGCCATGCAGTTGCTGAGCTCTGCCCGTAGCGGGGGTGGAGCGATCATCGTGGTTTTGGGTGATCTTGTGCTCATTCCTGTGCTCACCTTTTACCTGCTCTTGGACTGGCACGACCTCATGCGGCGCAGCTTCAGTCTGGTGCCGCTGCATAAACGCGAAGCACTGCACGACTTCCTCGGCGAATGCGACGCCATTCTCAGCCGCTACGTGCGCGGGCAACTGGCAGTCATGCTCATCCTGGCAGCGTTCTATGCGACCGGCTTGGCCTTGGCCGGGTTCCAACTCGCCCTGCCCATCGGCGTATTCACGGGGCTTTCCGTATTCGTCCCCTTCGTGGGTTTCGGGTTCGGACTGCTTTTGGCTTTGCTTGCGGGCGCCCTTCAATTCCAGAGCTTTTATGCACTATGGGCCGTGGCGGTGGTTTACGGTATCGGGCAGGTTCTCGAGAGTTCCTACCTGACGCCGAAGCTCCTCGGCCACCATATTGGCCTGCATCCCTTGCTGGTCATTTTTCTGCTCCTTGCATTCGGCCATTTATTCGGTTTTGTTGGTGTGCTGCTTGCCTTGCCAGCGGGTGCACTTTTGCTCGTGGTGGCCCGTCACGCGTTGGTCTGGTACCGTTCGAGCCCCTTGTTCTTGCGCCCATGAGAACGCCATTCGACGACGGTGCGAGCAGGCAGCTGCTGCTGGCCCTGCAATGGGATGATGAACCGACGCTCGAGAGCTTTGAGCCCGGTGCGAACGGTCTTGCGCTTGAGGCCCTGGACAAATTGCTGACCGCCACCGAAGGCGGCGCCCTTTACCTTTGGGGCCCGACGGCCAGCGGCAAGAGCCACCTCCTGCGGGCCTGCTGTGGCGAAGTGCAGAAGGACCAGCGTTGGGCGCTATACCTTACACCGCATAGTCCGCCCTCCCATTGGCCTTCACTCGACACCCTCGCGCATGTCGGGCCCGGCGCGTTGCTGGCGGTGGATGACGTGCAGTCCTGTTCCGTATGGCAGCAGGATGTCCTGTTCGGCCTCTTTAATGCGGCGCGCCAATTCAACGTGGCCTTTGTGGCCGCAGGTGATGCTGCACCGGCGCAGCTCGGCCTGCGTGCCGACATACGCACGCGACTCGCCTGGGGCCTAGCGCTGGCACTGGAGCCATTGGACGACACTGCCAAGCAACGCGTGCTGCAGCGCATGGCAGCGGCGCGAGGATTTGAACTGCGCGATGATGTGAGCCGTTATATTCTGACCCACCATGCGCGCGACATGACTTCGCTGCTGGATCTCGTTTGTCGGCTCGACGCCTATGCCATGCAGCACGCGCGCGCCACCAGCATTCCCTTGCTCAAAGCCATGCTGGCACACGCGGACTCCGCCACCCTTTCCACCACCAGATCCTGACTTCCACGCGAATGCCCAACCGTCATCTTGCGCTGTTCGACTTGGACAACACCCTCATCCCGTTCGATTCGGACCATGCGTGGGGCGAATTCTGCGTGCACCTCGGCTGGGCCGACGGTGAACGGTACCGCCAGGAAAATGACCGCTTTTACGCCGCCTACCGCGCGGGTACGCTGGACTTGGATGCATACCTGCGCTTCTCACTCGCTCCATTGGTCGGGCGTTCGCCACAGGCGCTGGAAGACGCACGTCAGGCCTTCATGCAGAAAGTCGTGCTGCCGCAAATTCGCCCGCAAGCGATCAACCTGGTGCAAAAGCACCAGCGGAGTGGCGATTTGTGCGCAATCGTCACTGCCACCAACGACTTCGTCACCGGACCGATTGCCCGGGCCTTCGGCGTCGATCACTTGATCGCCGTGCAAGCCGAGCGCGATGCTGCCGGCTGCTATACCGGGGACTGGGTTGGCATTCCCTCATTTCGCGAGGGGAAGATTGCACGCACCGAGCAATGGCTCGCGGCACAAGGTCTGGGCTGGGTCAGTTTCACCCAGACATGGTTCTATTCCGACTCGATCAACGACCAATCGCTGCTCGAACGCGTCACCCATCCCGTGGTCGTGCATCCCGACCCCAAGCTCGCCGACGTCGCACACCGTCGTGGCTGGCCCGTCCTTGACCTTTTCCCATGATCCGCAAACTTATCACTCGCCTGCTTGGCGGCAAATCGCAACCGTCCGCCTCTACGGGCAAACGCTTGGAAATCCCGCGGGCCCAGCACCACATCGATGTCGGGCAGCTGCCCAACTCCGCGCTCACCGTCGTGCGTACGCTGCAACAAGCCGGATTCGAAGCCTATATCGTGGGTGGCGCCGTGCGCGATCTCCTGCTTGGACTCAAGCCCAAGGACTTCGACGTTGCCACGAATGCCACGCCGGAACAAGTCAAACCGCTGTTTCGACGCGCCATTCTCATTGGAAGACGCTTCCGCATCGTGCACGTCATGTTCGGCCGCGAAATCATTGAAGTATCCACCTTCCGCGCGAGCATGGACACGCAACCCGCGGCCAGAGTGGGTGGTGACGAGCGCAACGTGCGCGATCTTGCGGGCAAGCACCACGCTGTGGACGAAAGCGGCCGCGTGCTGCGTGACAACGTCTGGGGGCCGCAGGACCAGGATGCCGCGCGCCGTGACTTCACGGTCAACGCGCTGTATTACGACCCGACACGCGATATCGTCGTGGACTACCACCACGGTCTTCGCGATATCAAGGCGCGCACCCTGCGCATGATCGGCGACCCGGCCACCCGCTACCGTGAGGACCCAGTACGCCTGCTGCGCGTCGCGCGATTTGCTGCCAAGCTTGGCTTCGCCATCGACCCGGCAACGCGCGCACCCATCACCCAGCATACGGCTCTGCTACGCAATGTGCCCTCGGCGCGACTGTTCGACGAAACAATCAAGCTGCTGCAGACCGGACATGCGCTGGCCTCGCTGGAGCAATTGCGGGACTTGGGTCTGCACAAGGGACTGCTTCCGCTTATCGACCTGGCGCTCAACCAACCACAAGGCGAGGCCTTCGTGATGGCGGCACTTCGTGACACTGACGCGCGACTCGCCGAGGGCAAGACAGCGAGTCCCAGTTTTTTGTTCGCCTGTCTGCTGTGGCCGCAGGTCAACAGTCACTGGGCCGCGCTGCAGACTGAGGGCGTGCCGGCCATTGCCGCGCTC
>JAGWOZ010000164.1 GCA_028870715.1 Betaproteobacteria bacterium
GCGGCGCATCAGTTTGCATTTCGTACCGACCGCCATTCTTTCGAGGCAGGTCGCCGCGATTCGCCGATCCACCTTGATCATCAACCTGCCTGGACAGCCCAAATCCATCCGCGAAACACTTGAAGGCGTGCGCGACGCCCACGGGCAGGTCACCGTGAAGGGCGTCTTCGCAGCCGTACCTTATTGCATCGACCTCATTGGCGGCCCCTATCTGGAGACGAATCCCGAAGTCTGTGCCGCCTTCCGCCCCAAATCGGCTCAGCGACGTCCACGCTGACCCTTTTTCGCCAAGCCACGGCAATCCCTGCAAGGCGCATGTGTTCTCGCATACGATATGCTAGAAATGTCTATCGATTGATGGACGTTGCAGAGGCCGCCACGCGTAAATGGTCGGCCATACATCGATAAAAATGAGAATGGAGATCCACATGCGCACCCGAAACATCACCAAATCCTCCAAGATAGCGGCTTTACTCGGTGTCCTGGCCTTTGCAGCAGCCACACAGGCCCAAGCCGAAACCCTCACAATTTTTGCTGCTGGCACCTTGGGCAAGACGTTCAAGGAAGCGGCAAAAAACTTTGAGAAATTGCATCCTGGCGTGACAGTGCAGCCGCAATTCGGCGGCAGTGTGAAGATGGTCAAAATGGTCACCGAGTTACATCAGCCTGCCGACGTGGTGGCGGTGGCCGACTATTCGGTCATCCCGAAATACATGTACGCCCACGGAAGCCAGCCTGCAACCGCCGATTGGTCGATTGGCTTTTTGGGCAACGCCATCACGTTCGTGTACACGCCGAAGAGCAAGGATGCCGGCACGATCAACGCAAAGAACTGGTACAAGGTGCTGAGCCAGCCTGGCGTGCAGATCGGCCGATCCAACCCTGACACTGATCCTTCCGGCTACCAGACCCTGCAAATGCTCGATCTTGCCTCGAAGTATTACCACGACCCCCAGCTAGCAGAAAAAGTGCTCGCGAACGCGCCCAAGACGAATATGCGCGACACTGAAACTGACCTCCTATCGGCGCTTCAACTTGGGCAGATTGACTATCTGGCCATCTACCAGTCGGACGCACTGCAGCACCACCTCCGCTACATCAAGCTGCCGCCGCAAATCAACCTGAGCGATCCGCGCTTCGCTGCTGACTATGCACATGCCACTGCGCACACGGCTAACGGTGATTTGCCAGGACGCCCCATTGTCTATGCGCTAACCATTCCCACGGACGCACCGCACCCCAAACTCGCCGCTGAATTCATTGCCTACATGTTGGGGCCGAAGGGGCAGGCATTGATCAAGGAGAACGGTTTTGCGCCGGTGCATCCGGCCTACGCCCAACATGCGGACAAGATGCCGCAGACGCTGCGTAAGCTCACGGTGGCCTGGCCGGGCCAGTAACGTTGCGGCACGTCGGCCCTGAGCGCTGGTGCACGCGCCTTGGGGCCGCCAACGCGACGCTTGCACGCCCATGAAGGCCCAGCGCAGTCTGATGTTCTGGATGTTCTGGCTAGCCGCCAGTGTGGTGCTCGCCTTCATCAGCCTGCCTCTGCTGGCGCTGCTGTTGCGGCCCTCGCTCGGTCAGCTGCGCGAGGCGGCCATGCACGCGGGAATCCGCGACTCCTTTGTCGTCAGTCTTGAAGGCGCTGGGCTCGCCACGCTCTTGTCCATGCTTCTTGGGGTGCCGCTGGCCTATGTGCTGGCGCGCCAGCAATTTCGTGGAAAGAGCATCGTGCAGGCGGTGGTCGATTTGCCACTGACGATCCCCCACACCATTGCGGGCATCGCACTACTGCTGGTGTTTTCGCGCAATGGGTGGCTGGGGCCCGCCGCAGCACAAATTGGGTTGTCCTTCTGGGGCACGTTCGCCGGTGTGGTCCTAGCCATGGCCTACGTTGGCCTGCCTTACGCCGTGAACGCCTCGCTGGTAGGCTTTGATGCCATTGATCCCCGCCTGGAAAAGGCCGCTCGAAGCTTGGGGGCTGGCCCTTGGGAAACGTTCGCGAAGGTGAGCCTGCCACTGGCGTGGCGCGGCGTGATGACGGGTTTGACGCTTTGTTTTGCGCGCGCCATTGGCGAGTTCGCCGCCGTCGTCCTCCTCGCCTACTACCCCATGAGCGCTCCGGTGAAAATCTCCGAGCTGTTTTTGCAGGCTGGCCTCAATCAGTCGGTTGCAGCGTCTGTACTGTTCCTGACCATCGTGCTCGGGCTTTTTTGGATTCTGCGCTTGCTGGCCTATGGACGCCGCGTCGAACGCACTGCCCAGCGCTGACGCGGTGCGCCCTGCGCCCACGCCGCCCGGGCCCGCGCTCGAGTTGCAGGGGCTTGTTACCGCGGTCGGTCGCTACCGCAGCAAGCCGATCAGCCTGCGCCTACAGCGGGGGCAGACACTCGCCTTGCTTGGTGCCAATGGTGCGGGCAAGAGTACCCTGCTCGACACCATCGCTGGGTTCCTTGATCCGCAAGGCGGGCAGGTGTGGATTGCAGGGCGCGACTGCACTCAGGCGGCACCCGAATCCCGTCGTGTCGGCTATCTATTTCAGAAGGATGCGCTATTTCCACATCGTAGCGTCGCGGAAAACCTGCAATTTGGCCGCCTCGCCTCGGAAGACCTCGGCGCCCTGCTCGATCGGTTCAATCTGCGCGCACTTGCCGCGCGACGACCTGGGCAGTTGAGTGGAGGCGAACGCCAGCGTGTGGCCCTTGCCCGGGCCTTGGGTGGAATGCCTGACATCGTGCTGCTCGACGAGCCGCTTTCCGCGATTGATCCTTCAGCGCGCCCAGCCTTGCGCGAAGAACTGGCCCGACATTTGCGACGCTGCGATGCGCCATCCATCATCGTCACGCACGACCCCACGGAAGCTATGGCTCTGGGCCAACTGGTGGGCGTGATGCATGCCGGTGAACTGCGTCAGTGCGCTCCGGCTGCGGAGGTGTTCGCGCGCCCTGCCGACCTGCTGACCGCACAGCTTCTGAACGTCGAGAACATCTGGCCCGGCATGGTTACCGGGGCCATGCCCAACGGACGTTTGCGCGTGCACATAGGGCTGACCGGGGGTATAAGCCTCGAGGCTGCGCCAAGTGAAAACGGTCATGGCACACCGATCTTGGGCAGCCAAGTCCACGTGTGCGTGCGCGCCGCCAACGTGGTCGTTGGTGCTGCCACACAATCGCCCACGGAACTGGGAAACCTGATGGAGGCTCGGCTGCTCGAAATGAGACCGTTGCCATCTTTTGTCCAACTGCAGTGTGAGCTTGCCCGCGGCGTCGTCGTTATGGCCCACGTGCTGCCATGGCAGTTGCGCCGATGGCCCCTTGCACCGGGCGATTCAATACGCGTCGAACTGCATCCCGAGGACGTACATGTCACACCGCTTTAAAACGCGCCAATACTGCGGGCAGCCCATGGCACCGTGTGGCCGCTAGACTTTGGCGTGTCATTCATCCCTGCCCTTCCAACTCGTCCATGCGGCTTATCGGCAATATTGTCTGGCTCATCTTTGGCGGCTTCCTCATGGGCATAGCTTGGTGGCTTGCAGCCCTTCTTTGCTCCATCACCGTTATCGGAATACCGTGGGCCATCGCCGCGTTTCGCATTGGCGCCTTCAGCTTCTGGCCTTTTGGAAGGCGGGTCGTGGACAGACCTGGCGGCACCGTGGCAAGCACCTTCAGCGCCTTGGGCAATCTGATCTGGGCAGTACTGTTTGGCTGGTGGCTTGCACTTGGACACCTTGTGTCGGCCGTGGCCTGCGCCGCAACCATTATCGGGATTCCGTTCGCCCTGCAGCACTTCAAGCTGGCTGGCCTGTCTTTCTTCCCCTATGGCAAAGACATTGAGCGTATCGTCTAGGTGTCACTGCGGCGTTTACACCAAGCCAAGGTACAGCAATTGTTCGGGTTGCTCGAGGACGTAGTGTGCTCCCCAACTGCGTGGTTCCTGCTGACCGCAGTAACCGTACGCGGCAGCGGCAGCGCCCATACCTGCAGACTGGGCCGACTGCATGTCACGCAGATCATCCCCAAGATAAAGGCATTGCGCCGGTGCAATGCCGATCATGGCTGCAGCATGCAGCAGGGGATCAGGCGCTGGTTTGGGATGGGCGGTCGTGTCGCCGCTAACGACACATGCAGGCCGGGAGGGCAGACGCAGGGCGTCGAGCAAAGCGAGCGTGAGGGTCGCGATCTTATTGGTCACAATACCCCAAGGGATAGCATGTCGATCCAAATACCCAAGCACTTGGTCGACACCCGGGAAAAGCTGCGTGTCCACGCAGATATTCTCAGCATAGTTGCGGAGAAACTCGTCGCGCAAAGCCTCGTAGCCCGAATCCATCGGTGTCGTCGCAAAGGCGACGTGTAGCAACCCCCGAGCCCCGTGAGATGCCATGGGACGCAGTTCCTTGATCGGCAGCGCGGGCAAACCGCGATCCGTGCGCATGCGATTCACTGCCGCAGCGAGATCTGGGGCCGTATCAGCAAATGTCCCGTCAAGATCGAACAAGATGGCCTTGTATACACCAGTCATGCGGGTCGCCTGCACGCGAGGAAATAGTTCACGTCCACGTTCCGTCCTAGCCGGAAGCGGCGATCAAGAAGACTGACCTCGAGACCCCTGAATTCCACCGGATCGAGTCCCGCCCGCCGTGCCCATGCGGCAAGCTCACTGGGCCGGATGAACTTCGCATACTCGTGCGTCCCCTTGGGCAACATGCGCAACAGGTATTCGGCACCGAGAATTGCAAGCGCAAAAGCCTTTGCATTGCGGTTGATGGTCGAGAAAAACACAAAGCCTCCGGGGCGCACCAGCTCGGCCGCGGCCTGCACGATGGATGCTGGGCGCGGCACATGCTCGAGCATCTCCATACAGCACACCACGTCAAAACTTCGCGGCTGCTGGGCGGCCAGTTGCTCCGCAGACACCAGCCGATAATCGACCTTGATCCCGGCTTCCAAGGCATGCAGACGTGCCACCTTCAACGCCTTGTCGCCAAGGTCAATCCCCGTCACCTCCGCCCCTTGCGATGACATGGACTCGCTGAGGATTCCTCCACCACAGCCAATGTCCAGCACTCGGGCCCCCCGTAAAGTCGCATGGCCAGCGATCCAATCCAGACGGATGGGATTGATATCGTGCAGCGGCTTGAATTCGCCGTCCAAATCCCACCATCGGTGAGCGGCATCAGCAAATTTTTTCAGTTCCGAGGCTTCAGCATTCATCACGAGACCTGATTCGCAGAAATCGATCAGTTACCAATCGAAAAGTATGACACCGGATGGGACCCATGCGCAACCCATGAAAAAACCCCGCCGCAGCGGGGTTTTTTGCAGCCCAACAGCAACTCACTGAGTCACGGTATGGGAGCCAACTATTTCGACCACAGCGCGGCGGTTGGGAGCTTGGCACTCGACACGCATCTTGAACGTGCCTTTGCAGCTCTTCGGGTCAACGCGGAAGTCAGTCTTGCCCTTACCTTCGATGTAGATCTTGTCAGCTGGAATGCCCTTGCTTACCAAATAGGCCTTGACCGCTTCGGCTCGCCGCACGGAAAGCTTCTGGTTGTACGCAACGCTACCGAAACTATCCGTATAGCCGGTGGAAACCACCGTTTCAAGATTGACGGCCTTGATTTTCTCGGCCAAATCGTCCAATGCCTGTTTGCCTGCAGGTTGCAGCACAGCCTTGTCAAACTGGAAGAACGCATCCGCCGAGTAGGTCACCTTCTCGCTGACCGGAACCGGAGCAGGGGCTGGAGCGGGCGCCGGAGCAGCTTCGGGCACTGGCGCGGGCGCTGGTGCCGGCTCCGCCGCCTTAGCAACGATGGCGCCGTCGCAGCCCTGAGCGGCAGTAGCCGGGGTCCAGAAATTATCACGCCAGCACAGGGAGTTGTCGCCGTTTTTCCAGTCCAGGCCAAACGGATTTTTCCAATTGTCAATGGTTGTGGCGTCCTGTGCGAAGGCAACCGTCGTCGCAGAGGCGGCAAGCGCGGACACTATCAAAAGTTTTGCGAATTTGTTGGCTTTAATCATCGTTCTTTCCTTTCAAAAGTAAGGACCGCAATCAATCTTATACACACATCATAAGCCGTCAAGCCTCTTATTTATAGGGAGGCCGCAAGGGAAGGCCCGGATCAGCCATCGGTAGTTTCAATTCTGCCACAGCAACAGGTACTTTGGCGGCACCTTGGCACACGCAGCCTTTGTCACTCGCTTCGCCCCGCCGAGCAGCGATTTGGCCTTTGGCCGCCCTGCTGGTCGCCCAATCCGCGCTGCTACCATTGAAGGCTTGATTTTTATTGGCGCCGCTCTCTGAAACCTGCGGCGGCGCCCTGTACTGGGTCCCGAATGTCCGCCTACGCCAAAGAAACCCTTCCGGTCAGCCTGGAAGAAGAAATGCGCCGCTCTTACCTGGATTACGCGATGAGCGTAATCGTCGGACGTGCCCTGCCCGATGTGCGTGACGGTTTGAAACCGGTGCACCGGCGCGTGCTGTTTGCCATGCATGAGTTGAGCAACTCGTGGAACCGCCCCTACAAGAAGTCTGCCCGTATCGTCGGCGATGTGATCGGTAAATACCACCCGCACGGTGACCAATCCGTCTATGACACCATCGTGCGCATGGCACAGAATTTCTCCCTGCGCTACATGTTGGTTGACGGCCAGGGCAACTTCGGGTCCGTGGATGGCGACAATGCGGCAGCAATGCGCTACACGGAAATTCGTCTTTCGAAGATCGCGCATGAGATGCTGGCCGACATTGACAAGGAAACCGTCAACTTCGGCCCCAATTACGACGGGTCGGAGCAGGAGCCGCTCGTTCTGCCAGCACGCATTCCTAATCTGCTGCTCAACGGATCTGCAGGCATCGCGGTGGGAATGGCCACGAACATTCCGCCGCACAACCTGGGGGAGATCATCAATGGTTGCCAGCACCTGCTGCGACATCCCGAGGCGGACGTCGAGGAGTTGATGCAACATATTCCAGCGCCTGATTTTCCGACTGCGGGCATCATCTATGGACTCAGTGGGGTCCGCGAGGCTTACCGCACCGGACGGGGTCGGGTAATCATGCGTGCGAGCTGCCACTTCGAGGACATCGAGCGCAGCCAACGTCAAGCCATCATCATCGACGAACTGCCCTACCAGGTGAACAAGCGCACCCTGCTGGAGCGCATCGCTGAGCTGGTGCAGGAGAAAAAGCTTGAGGGGATCAGCCACATTCAGGACGAGTCGGACAAATCCGGCATGCGCGTGGTGATTGAGCTCAAGCGCGGCGAACTGGCCGAAGTGGTGCTGAACAAGTTGTACAAGCAAACCCAATTGCAGGATACGTTCGGCGTGAACATGGTGTGCCTGGTCGACGGCCAGCCGCGCCTGCTCAACCTCAAACAGATGCTGCAATCCTTCCTGCAGCATCGGCGCGAAGTCATCAACCGCCGGAGTGTGTTTGAGTTGCGCAAGGCTCGCGAGCGCGGCCATGTCCTCGAAGGCCTTGCCGTGGCACTAGCCAATCTGGACCGGATGATCGAACTGATCAAGGCTGCGCCAACCCCGCCCATTGCGAAGGAACGCTTGCTCGCCGAAGTC
>JAGWOZ010000165.1 GCA_028870715.1 Betaproteobacteria bacterium
TCTGCAAACCTCGCTCAAGGACGCCAGCGCCCAGACCCGCGGCGCCACCGTCTATGCCTACCACGTGCACGACCCCGAACGCTACGGCGTGGTCGCGTTCGACACCACCGGTCGCGCCATCAGCATCGAAGAAAAACCCGCGAAGCCCAAGAGCAGCTACGCCGTCACCGGGCTGTACTTCTACGACAACCAGGTGGTGGACATCGCCGCCAGCCTCCAGCCCTCGCCGCGCGGCGAGCTCGAGATCACCGACGTCAACCGCGTTTACCTGGAGCAAGGCACGCTGCAGGTGCAAACCCTGGGCCGTGGCTATGCCTGGCTGGACACAGGAACCCACGACAGCCTGCTGGAAGCCGGGCAGTTCATCGCCACCATTGAAAAGCGCCAGGGGCTCAAGGTTGCCTGCCCGGAGGAGATTGCCTGGCACAACGGCTGGATCGATTCCGCGCAACTGCAGCGCCTGGCCGATCCCATGAAAAAGAACGGCTACGGCCAGTATCTGCTGCGCCTGCTCGATGAGGAACGCGCATGAACGTCATGCCCACCGCATTGCCCGAAGTGCTCATTCTCGAACCCAAGGTGTTCGGCGACACACGGGGCTTCTTCTTCGAGAGCTACAGCCGTAAGACCTTCGCGACCGACACCGGTCTGGACGTGGAGTTCGTGCAGGACAACCACTCCAAGTCCGCGCAAGGGGTGCTGCGCGGACTGCACTACCAGCTTGTCAAGCCGCAAGGCAAGCTGGTGCGCGCCGTGACCGGCCGGGTGTGGGACGTGGCGGTGGACCTGCGCCGCAGCTCGCCGCGTTTCAGGAAATGGGTGGGGGTGGAACTCAGTGCCGAGAACCAGCGCCTGCTTTGGGTGCCGCCGGGCTTTGGCCATGGCTTCCTGGTGTTGAGCGAGAGCGCTGACTTCCTCTACAAGACCACCGACTACTGGTACCCCGAGCACGACCGCAACCTCGTGTGGAACGACCCGGAGGTGGCCATCGCGTGGCCGCTGGCTGGACTGCACTTGCCAAGCGGACAGCCCAGCGTGGCGGCTAAGGATGCGGCCGCACCGATGTTGGCGCAGACGGATGTGTATGCGTAATTCAGCAGAGCGCCCCCGCGACTCTGTCCAAGACGTTAAAGACCGTCTCTATCCGCTCACGCCGGTTACAAAATTTTTGGAGTGGTTGTTGGAACGGCTGCCGCGCAAGCGGGTGGCGGTTCGGTTGGTCCCCAAAGACAACGTCGCGGAGCTAGACGGAAATGCCGGCGAATACAAGGCCATCACAAAGAACCCCAGTTTCTTCGTGGCGTTGCAGCCCGAGTTTGCGCAAGGCGGCTGGTTCTACCTAGAAGCCGCGCTGGTGCGCCACACGGGAGACCGGGAGGCGAGCATCTTCGGCAATGGTGGAAGCAAGAAGGATGGGGACTTTGAAATTCCCATTCCAAGCAATTTGCGCGGTACGGTGCGCGAGGTGTTTTTTCTGCCAACTCCAGTTGTTGAGTTGTTTTGGGCGCCGATGCGGGCGCCGGGTTTTTTTTCACAAAGCAGCCTGCTGGTCCACCGGATCAGCGCGGCCGAGAGTTTCTTGCGCCGCGCCCACCGGGTGGTGCTGACTCTTTTGTCCATGCGTGGCAGTCGTGGCGAAGCACGGCACGGCCTGACTTGGCGCGGCGCGGCCGTGAACCTGCACGAGGCCTACATCAAAACAGCCCGTCTTCAAATTCAGCGCTACCGAGGGCATGATTACGCAGAATTCATCGCACGTCATGACGCGATCAAGCCTTCTGAGTTGGATGCCATGGCGGCTTCGCTTCGAGCAGCAGAGGCCCAACCCTTGATCAGCCTGATCATGCACGTGCGCGACGCGCAACCGTGCTTGCAGC
Organism: Betaproteobacteria bacterium; assembly: GCA_028870715.1. Lineage (GTDB taxonomy): Bacteria > Pseudomonadota > Gammaproteobacteria > Burkholderiales > Burkholderiaceae_C > Thiomonas_A. The sequence continues at coordinate 1,878 of JAGWOZ010000165.1, forward strand.
CGTCGTTATTTTCCGAGATGCTTGGGTCGATCCGGAGCCAGAGTTACCGCCAATGGGAACTCGTGCTGCGTATGGACAAGTCGGCCCCGGCTGAATGCCGCCAGATGCTGGAAGACGCACAGCGCGAAGACTCACGTATCGTTGTCATTGAAGCTGACGATCAATCCAGTGCGGCGGCAGGCTTAAATGCCTCGCTGCAGCGGATCAAAGGTGACTTTTTTGCGGTGGTAGGCCAGCAAGATTTGCTGCCCAAGCATGCGCTGCTCTGGATGGCCGGAGCGATTCAATCTCGGCCCGATGCGGTCGTTGTGTACGCCGATCATGACTGTATGGATGCCAAGGGGCACCGATACGCCCCACACTTCAAGCCTGACTGGAATCCTGACTTTTTCACGGCCTTTGACTACATGGACAACCTTCGGTTGTGGCATACCGTGGCGGTTCGTCGTTTGGGCGGCTTTCGGCTGGGGTTTGATGGGGCGGAATGCTATGACTTGACGTTGCGCTGCATCGCAGAGTGCAGGCATGAGCAGATTCTCCATATCCCGAGAGTTTTGTATCACCGCCGAGACTTGGATGGAACGGATGCCAGTTCTCCGGCCTCAATGCACGAGCCCCAAGGCGGGGATGCGGGGTTACGTGCTCTTTCCGATCACTTCAGGGGTCTTGGTGCGACCGTGATCGCTGGAGCCATGCCTGGCATTTATAGAGTTCGCCACCCCATACCGGCACCAACGCCTCTTGTGAGCATCATTGTTCCAACGCGAGACAAGGTCGAGATTCTCAAGGCCTGTGTGGAAAGCGTTCAGCATGGCTCCGACTATGCAGCCTGGGAAGTCCTGATAGTGGACAACGGATCGCTTGAGCCACAGACTTTGGCCTGGTTCGAGCAGGTCCAGCAGGACGCGAGAATCCGAGTGATTCCCTACCCGGGACCGTTCAATTACTCGGCCATCAACAACTTCGCCGTGCAGCATGCGCAGGGCGAAGTTGTTGTATTACTGAACAACGATATTGAGGTGGTCAGCCGCGATTGGCTCACTGAAATGGTGGGCCACGCACTGCGACGTGAGGTTGGCGCGGTGGGGGCCAAGCTACTTTACCCCAATGGCATGGTTCAGCATGCTGGCGTAGCACTGGGGATAGGCGGCGTGGCTGGCCATGTGCACCGCTATCTGGGCGGGACAGAACCCGGTTATTACTTTCGTGCCATTGCCACACAGAATTATTCGGTCGTTACGGCGGCCTGCCTTGCCGTGCGCAAGTCGGTGTACGAGGAGGTCGGGGGGCTAGACGTGGTCAATCTGAAGGTCGCGTTCAATGATGTCGATTTCTGCCTGAAGTTGCTCAAGGCAGGTTACCGCAACGTCTTTACGCCCCATGCTTTGCTCTATCACCATGAATCGCTCAGCAGGGGCCATGACGACACCCCGGAAAAGAAAGCGATCTTCGAACAGGAATTCGGGTACATGAAAACATTCTGGGGCAAGATTGCCGACCCTGCCTATAACCCGAACTTAAGCCTTGAGTTCGAAGATTTTTCGCTGAGAAGGTTTTGAGGACTGATCCCTCGTCTGCTCCACAATCAAGGGAATTTCAGATGTCTTTCCGAGCTATTGGTGTTGAAATGAAACGGACTGGGTCAGTCCAGCGGAGGTGGGGGTCTCGGTCATCGTGATGCACGAGTTGTATTGCGGGGCTTTCGGAAGTCAACGCGCGGAGAGAAATTTGACCATCGTCGATGGCTTGCGTTTCGAAGTGGTTCCTTTCGACCAGGAAGACGCGCGCCGCGCCGGGGAAATTCGAGCAGTGTTGGCGGCGTCGGGCACGCCCATCGGTGGCGATGACGTGCTGATCGGCGGCCAAGCCAGCGCACGCGACCTCATCCTGGTTTCACGCACTCTGTGCGAGTTCACCCCAGTGGAGCATCTGCGCCTGGAAAACTGGGAAGACGAGTCTGTTTGATGATGGCCCCCGTTCCAATTTCACGACTGCCGAACTTTGACATGATGCAACTCATCGATGTTTGCAAGAGCTACCCGATTCACCATGGCCGCAGCCAGCGGCAGGTGCTGGATCACATCAATTTCACGGTGAATCCCGGCGAGAAGTGGGGCATCATGGGGCGCAACGGCGCGGGCAAGTCCACGCTGATTCGCGTCATGAGCGGATCAGACCGGCCGCAGAGCGGAACCGTCCGCAAGACGATGTCGATCTCCTGGCCGCTGGCGTTTGGCGATGCCTTCCAGGGCAGCCTTACGGGCAAAGACAACACCCGCCTGATTTCGCGGGTGTATGGCGTGGACTATCACAAGACGCTCGACATGGTGGAGAGCTTTGCCGAGCTGGGGGCGTATCTGGGCGAGCCGGTGAAGAACTACTCCTCCGGCATGCGGGCGCGTCTGGCTTTTGCCATTTCGATGGCGATCGAGTTCGATTGTTTTCTGATCGACGAAGCCATGTCGGTTGGTGACCACCGTTTTGCAGTGAAGTGCGACCAGGAGCTGTTTGAAAAGCGGGGCGACCGGGCCATGGTCATCGTGGCGCACCAGACCGACCTCATTCGCAACCATTGCGACCATGCCGCCGTATTGGAGCAAGGCTGCCTTACCGTCTATGACAGCGTGGACGCCGCCATTCACGCCTATGAAGAGCTCTGAAGCTGTGTTGACGCCGACCGAAAACTGACCCATCTACAGCGATAGTGCCGATCCAAATTTGACCCGGGTGTTCAACCTACCCTGCCTCTTTCTTGAGCAGGGGAGAAGGAGTGATCACCATGGCCATGATTGGCAAGGTCAAGCGGATGTATTTCCGCGAGAAGAAGTCTGTTCGGGAGATTGTGCGGCTGACGAGTTTGTCGCGCAACACGGTGCGCAAGTGGTTGAAGACGCCGGTGCTGGAGGAGCCGAGATATCGGCGCAGCGATACGCCGGGCAAGCTCACCCCGTTCCACGACGCGATCAAGCAAGCGCTCAAGGTCGACGCGCACCGACCGCGACATGAGCGGCGCACGGCCCGCGCACTGCACGCGCAGATCAAGTCGGAGGGCTACGCCGGCAGCTACAGCCGCGTCACCGACTTCGTACGGGCGTGGCGTCAGGGCGAAGGCCAGTCCGTCTCCATCAGGGCCTTCGTGCCACTGTCCTTCGAGCTCGGCGAGGCATTCCAATTCGATTGGAGTGAAGAAGGGTTGGTGGTCGGCGGCATCTACTACCGCATGCAGGTCTCGCACCTCAAGCTGTGCGCCAGCCGGGCCTTCTGGCTCGTGGCCTACCCAAGCCAGGGCCACGAGATGCTGTTCGATGCGCACACACGTTCGTTCGCGGCGATGGGCGGCATCGCCCGGCGCGGCATCTACGACAACATGAAGACGGCCGTCGATCGCGTCAAAAAGGGCAAGGGCCGAACCGTCAACAAGCGCTTCGCGGTGATGTGCGCGCACTATTTGTTCGATGCGGACTTCTGCAACGTCGCATCGGGCTGGGAGAAGGGAGTCGTCGAGAAGAACGTGCAGGACAGCAGGCGTCGGATCTGGATCGAGGCGACCAAGGTGAAGTTCGGCAGCTTCACCGAACTCAACGCCTGGCTGGGCAACCGCTGCCGTGCGCTGTGGGACGAGGTGCGCCACCCCGAGCACGACCGCTTCAGCGTGGCCGAGATGCTGGACAACGAGCGGCCACACCTCATGCCCATGCCCGAGCCCTTCGACGGCTACGTGGAGAACCCGGCGCGGGTGAGCAGCACTTGCCTGGTCGTGGTGGCGCGCAACCGCTACTCGGTACCGTGCGAGCTGGCCGGACAGGCGGTCAGCACCCGGCTGTACCCCGGCAAGATCGTCATCGTGGCCGACGATGCGGTGGTGGCCAGTCACGAGCGACTGAGCGACCGCGGCCAGACTCAGTACAACTGGGAGCACTACATCCCGCTGGTGCAGAGGAAGCCTGGGGCACTGCGCAATGGCGCGCCCTTCGCCGACATGCCCGAGCCGCTGCAGCAGTTGCGCAGGGCCCTGCTACGCGACCCGGGTGGCGACCGTGTGATGGCACAGGTGCTGGCCATCGTGCCGTCGGCGGGGCTCGACGCCGTGCTGGTGGCGGTGGAACTGGCGCTGGAGGGCACACGGCGCGGGCGAGTCAGCGTCGAGCACGTCCTGAACGTGCTGGCCCGGCTAAACGCTGTGCCGGCGCCCGAGAGCGCGGCCACGGCGTTGCAGGTCTCGACGCCACCGCTGGCCAACACCGAGCGCTACGACGGCCTGCGTGTCGGCAGCGCTGCTGCCGCCGCTGAGGAGGCCGACCATGCGTGAGCTTGCCGTCGAACTCAAGCAGTTGCGCATGCACGGCATGGCTGGCGCCTGGACCGACCTGGTCGAGCAAGGCGCCAGCGCCGCCTTGGACAGCTCGCGCTGGCTGCTCGAGCATCTGCTTCAGGCCGAGACCACCGACCGTGCGATGCGCTCGGTGAGCCATCAGATGCACTCCGCGAAGTTCCCCGTGCACCGCGACCTCGCGGGGTTCGACTTCGAAGGCTCGGCGGTGGACCGCAAGCTCATCCACACGCTGGCTGAACTGGCGTTCACCGACGCCGCGCAGAACGTCGTGCTCGTCGGCGGACCCGGCACGGGCAAGACGCACCTGGCCACGGCCATCGGCGTGGCCGGCATCACGCGGCACGGCAAGCGGGTGCGGTTCTACTCGACGGTCGATCTGGTCAATGCGCTGGAGCAGGAGAAGGCGCAGGGCAAGGCCGGACGCATTGCATTGAGCCTGCTGCGCATGGACCTTGTGATCCTCGACGAGCTGGGCTACCTGCCGTTCAGCCAGGCCGGCGGAGCCTTGCTGTTCCATCTGCTGAGCCGACTGTACGAGCACACGAGCGTGATGATCACGACGAACCTGGACTTCGCCGAGTGGTCCAAGGTGTTCGGCGACGCGAAGATGACGACGGCGTTGCTGGACCGCCTCACGCACCATTGCCACATCGTCGAGACGGGCAACGAAAGCTACCGGTTCTTGCACAGCACGGCGGTGGCCAAGAAGCGCATCAAGGCGCGTGAGCAGGCGCGTCGGGCCGACAAGCAGCCACCACCGGAGGCCGACATCTGAGCGAGCGCGGCGCGGGGGAATCCGCTACGGCCTACGGCCTTCGCGTCTTCCCCCGCGCGAACAACGCTGCATCTGAGAGAACAACAAAACAGACATAGACCTACACCTACACTTGTCCACTGTCGACCATCACGCGGTCGGCTTCCATCCCCGGGTCAATATTGGATCGGCAGGGTGGGTCAATATTGGATCGGCGCCCACAACACGGGTGCACTGTTCGAGGGCTTGGCGGTTCCTGCGGACAGTGCGAATGTCCTGAAGCGGAGCAAGCCCCAAGGCGCGCCGCGGGTGCAAAGCGCGGTGCGCAACCAAGTCGAGTTGCGAGCCTGTGATCTGGACGCGTCGTTGCCCACCGATCACCAGGCCCGTGCCGTTTGGGCCTTCGTGCAGTCGCTCGATCTTCAAGCCCTGTATGCCCAGATCCGTGCCGTCGAAGGCAGTGTTGGGCGCGCGCCCATTGACCCCGTCATTTTGATGAGCTTGTGGCTGTACGCGACGCTGGACGGTATCGGCTCGGCGCGTGAGCTCGACCGGTTGTGTGACAGCGATGACGCCTACCGCTGGCTGTGCGGCGGGGTGGG
>JAGWOZ010000166.1 GCA_028870715.1 Betaproteobacteria bacterium
CAAGGCCGTGTCGGGGGACCTTGACTTCAAACGCCGGCATCACATTGGCACGATCAACTCGATCAACTGGGCGCGAGTCGTCGCACAGGTGGTGTACTACTTCGCCGGCTACCTGCGCACAGTGCAGCGCATCGGCGAGCCCGTGAGCTTTGCCGTGCCGTCGGGAAATTTCGGGAATATCCTGGCAGCGCATGTTGCGAAACAAATGGGGCTGCCCATTCACAAGCTGGTGCTGGCGACGAACGAGAACAACGTGCTCGACGAGTTCTTCCGCACGGGCGTGTACCGCCCGCGCAGCTCGGCGCAGACCCACCACACGTCCAGCCCGTCGATGGATATTTCCAAAGCCTCCAACTTCGAGCGCTATGTGTTCGACCTGCTGGGGCGCGATGCCGCGCGCACGCGCGCCTTGTTCACCCAGGATCTGGGCGAAAAGGGCTACTTCGACCTGTCGCAGGACCCTGCGTTTGCGCGCATGCAGGCGGAGATTGTTTCCGGAAGCAGCGATCACGCCTTGCGTCTGAAAACGATTCGTGCGGTCTGGGATGACAGCGGGGTGATGATTGATCCGCACACGGCCGATGGCGTGGCCGTGGCCCGCAACCATCTCGAACGCGACGTGCCCATGCTCGTGGTGGAAACCGCCCTGCCGGCCAAGTTCTCCGACACCATCCAGGAGGCCATTGGCCAGACGCCGCCGCGTCCGCCAGCCACGCACGATCTGGAGCAAAGACCCCAGCGTTTCGTCGTGATCCCCCCGGATGTGGAGGCGCTCAAGGGCTACATCGCCGAACACACGATGGGCCATGGCTGAGGAGCAGCGGCCCACGGCGCATGTGGTTGGTTTCGCTGGCTATTCCGGGAGCGGCAAAACCACTCTGGTGGAGCAGCTCGTTGGCCACCTGCGCATTGCAGGCAAGACGGTGTCCGTGATCAAACACGCGCATCACCAGTTCGACATCGACTACCCGGGCAAAGATTCCTGGCGTCACCGCAAGGCCGGGGCGCACGAGGTGTTGGTGGCATCCGCCCATCTGGTCGCCTTGCAACGTGAATCGCTCGAACCGGTCGAGCACACGGTGTCGGAGCTCCTTCCCATGCTGCAAGCGGTGGATTGGGTCCTTGTGGAAGGGTTCAAGGACGCGCAGATCCCTAAAATCGAAGTCTGGCGCCCGGCTGCCGGCAAACCGGTGCGCTACCCCGCTGATCCCCAGATTCTGGCCATTGCGACCGACGAGCCCACCCAACTGCCCGTACCCACAGCAGCCGCGCTGCTCGACATCAATCGCCCGGATACCGTGGCGGATTGGCTGCTGTCCAACGAGTCCCTCTTTGCCTTTGCTCATGAACAAGCCCGTTGAGTTGATGGATGTGGATGCGGTCCTGCGCGTGCTGCTGCAGGCCACCACTGCCCGTGGACCGGAGGAGTGGGTATCAACCATGGACGCGCTCGGGCGCGTTCTGGCTGAACCGGTGCAAAGCCCGATCGACGTACCGCCTGCCGCCAACACGCAAATGGACGGCTACGCCGTACGCTGCGCCGACGTCGGGACGGCGGGTACGCGGCTGAAGGTCACCCAGCGCATTGCCGCCGGACACGTGGGCGATCCGCTCAAACCGGGTGAGGCGGCGCGCATCTTTACCGGGGCGCTCATCCCTGACGGTGCCGATGCCGTCGTGATGCAGGAGCAGTGCGTGGCCGATGGGGATCATGTCGTGATTCAGCACGTTCCCGCACCAGGCGAGTGGGTGCGCCCACAGGGTTGCGACGTGCAGCGTGGAAGCACAGTCTTGCACGCTGGCGACCGACTGCGCCCCCAGGATCTGGGCCAGGCCGCATCCGTGGGCGTCAGCAGTCTTCGCGTGGCGCGCCATCCGCGCGTGGCCCTGCTTTCAACCGGTGACGAGCTCACGATGCCGGGCACGCCGCTGCGACCGGGCGCGATCTATAACAGCAACCGGTTTTTGCTGACGGGTCTTTTGCGAGGGCTCGGCTGCAACATCACCGACCTGGGCCAAGTACCGGACCGACTGGACGCCACCTGCGAAGCCATCCAAAACGCGGCGCAAGAGCACGATCTTGTGCTGACGTCGGGCGGTGTGTCGGTCGGCGGGGAAGACCATGTCAAGCCAGCCGTGCAAGCGCTCGGCGAGCTCAATTTGTGGCAAATTGCCATGAAGCCTGGCAAACCGCTGGCGTTTGGCTCAGTGCGGCGCAAGACCACGGGGAGTGCGCACTTCATCGGATTGCCGGGCAACCCTGTGTCGAGCTTCGTCACGTTTGTCGTGTTCGTGCGGCCATTCCTGCTTGCTCTGCAGGGCGCGACTCGGCTCGCCCCCACGGTCCTGCATCTGCCCAGCGCCTCCAATTGGCCCCGCGCCGATCGTCGCCGCGAATTTCTCCGCGCCCGGCTCACGGATGACGCGCGCGTGGAACTGTTTGCCAATCAAAATTCTGCCGTGCTCACCTCCACGGTGTGGGGCGACGGGCTTGTGGACAACCCGCCTGACCGGACCTTCCAGGCCGGCGACACGGTATCCTTCATCCCGTTCTCAAGCCTCTTGAATTGAACCCATGCAAACGACAATCCGCTACTTTGCCAGCGTGCGCGAGGCCCTCGGTCAGGGCAGCGAAACAGTCGAATTGCCCGAGCATTTGCGCACCCTGGGTGAGGTGCGTGCCTGGCTGGCCCAGCGCAGTTCGCGGCACGCCGTGGCACTTGCTGGCGACAAACCGCTGCGCATGGCCTGCGATCACATGATGGGTGAGCCGGAAACACCGATTGTGCCTGGGCGCGAAGTGGCCTTCTTTCCGCCGGTCACAGGTGGCTGAGCCGCGACCGAAGCACAGGAACCGTATCCGCCATGCAAGCCTTTGAGCCCACGATCCGCATTCAACACGAGCCGTTCGATACGGCTGAGGAGCTGCGCAAGATGCGTGCCGGGCGCACGGATATCGGGGCACTTGCCAGTTTCGAAGGGATATGCCGCGACCACAACGCGGCGTCTTTACAAACGGGCCAGCAAGCGGTGCAGGCCCTGGAGCTGGAGCACTACCCGGGCATGACCGAGCAGAGCATCCTGCGCATGGTGCGCGAGGCGCACGAGCGCTGGCCGCTGCAGGCTGCCACGGTGATCCACCGCGTCGGTCGATTGCAGCCAGGCGATCCCATCGTATTCGTCGCCGTCGCCTGCGCGCACCGGCATGCCGCCTTCGAGGCCTGCGCCTTCCTCATGGACTACCTCAAAACCCAGGCGCCGTTCTGGAAAAAAGAAACAACCGCGCAGGGCTCACAATGGGTGGATGCGCGCGAGGCAGATGATGCAGCCTTGGCGCGCTGGGGCATCAAAGCCTCGAACTCCGCGCCGCCGCCGACGGACTGACCCCGGCGCACACTGTCGCAGTGACAAAGCCGCAAATTGCCTTAGCCCGCGGCGCCATTGCGCACCGCTGCCAAGACGGCCGCAAACGTCTTGCGCACCCGTCTCGTGCCGAGATACACAAGCCAGCCACGTTGCAGCCAGCGCAGCATGCCGCGTGGTCGCACGACAAGCAAGGCCACACCCGCCAGCGCCAGAACCCAGGCGTGACGGCGCAGCGCTTCTCCCAGCACTTGCACGCGTGATTGCAGGTACTCCACGCGCGACGCCACCGATTCCACGTCACTGAGCACCTCGAGGCAAGCCTTGCGCTGTTGGGCAGCTTGCATCTGCAAACGCTGCTTGCGCAGGGCAAGCGCGACGAATTCAGGGCTCATCTCGCGCCCGCAAAGCCTGACGATCGCGATGCAATTCAGCGAGGCTGGCTGCAAACAGACTGCTGCCCGCGGCCATGGTTCGGGCCGCGACGGTAGCGCAGCCGACGCCGAGCACGACGAACAGCGCCGTGCTCAGTCCAAGGGCGAGGAGCCGATGGCTGTCCCACAGGCCCACGGTGATCCACACCGCAGCGAATACGGCGGCAAAGCCCAGGAAGAGCGCGGTCAATACGGTCATGAAGAGAAGCCGCGCCAGTCGCAGTTTCTCTTCCTGGAGCTCGACAGTAATGAGCTCCAGCCGCGTCTGTGCGGCACCGAGCAGAGTGTCGAGTCGCGACCGCAAGCCCCCGGCCCAGCCCGGTGTGGATTGGTCTGCCACGGCGTGATTTAGCGACGCCCGATGAGCAGGCCCAACAGGAAGGCGACACCCGCTGTGGCGCCGATGGCTTTCCACGGGTTGTCATGCACGTATTCGTCGGTTGCACGCGCCACCTCCTTGCCACGCTGAAGCATCTCCGCCTCGAACTGGGCAAGCTGGCCCTTGACGCTGGACAGGCTCTGCCCCAGACGGGTGCGCACGTCAGCAATCTTGTCACCCGCTTGACCTGCCGTCAGGCGCAAGAGTTCCTCCGCGTCCGAGGCGATTTCCTTGAGCTCGGTCACGAGCCGATCGGTCGCGGTCGAGGCTGCATTGGTTGCGGTTTTGGCCATTTTTGAGACTCCTTGGGGTTAGAACCTTCATCGAAGAAAGGCGATGCAGCATTGCTAGCACTTTAGTGAAGCCTGCGTCGCATTGCATTCCGCTGATACAGCATGTTACCGGTCATTGTGCTGGATTCGGGCGCAGCAGATTTCACCCAGATCAAGGTGTGCGCAGATTAAGACCTTGAAAATGCGGGTGGTGTGCCGCATTTCCTTACGCACAACCCGGAGCATTCCCCATGCGATTCGAAAAACTCACCACCCAGTTCCAGGAAGCCTTGAGTGATGCCCAGTCTCTGGGGCTGGCTCAGGATAACCCCTACATTGAGCCAGTTCATTTGCTGGCCGCCATGCTGCGGCAAGATGGTCCAAAGGCACTGCTGGCCCGCGCTGGCACCAATGTGCAAGGCTTGGCCGCGGCAGCGCAGGCCGCAATCGGACGCCTACCGCAAGTTCAGGGAAACGAGGGCAACATTCAACTCAGCCGAGAGCTGAACAATCTGCTCAATCTCACGGAAAAAGAGGCCACCAAGCGGGGAGACCAGTTCATTCCGAGCGAAATGTTCCTGCTCGCCGTGGCTGATGACAAGGGCGATGCAGGTCGCCTGGCGCGCGAGCACGGCATGACGCGAAAATCCTTGGAAACCGCCATCGAGGCCGTGCGCGGTGGCCACAGTGTCGACAGTGCTGATGCTGAGCAGCAGCGCGAGGCATTGAGCAAATACACGCTGGACCTGACCGAGCGCGCCCGCCAGGGCAAGCTTGACCCCGTCATTGGGCGCGACGACGAGATTCGTCGCACCATCCAGGTCCTGCAACGGCGAACGAAGAACAACCCGGTGCTCATTGGCGAGCCCGGCGTGGGCAAGACAGCCATTGTCGAGGGTCTGGCGCAGCGCATCGTCGGTGGTGAAGTGCCTGAGACGCTCAAGAACAAGCGCGTGCTGGTGTTGGACATGGCGGGGCTGTTGGCGGGCGCCAAATACCGCGGTGAATTCGAGGAGCGCCTCAAAGCCGTCCTCAAGGAGGTGGCCGCAGAAGAGGGCAGGGTGATCCTGTTCATCGACGAGATCCACACCATGGTGGGCGCAGGCAAGGCCGAGGGGGCAATGGATGCCGGCAATATGCTCAAGCCGGCCCTGGCGCGTGGCGAACTGCATTGCATCGGAGCCACCACGCTGGACGAGTACCGCAAATACATCGAGAAAGATGCCGCGCTGGAACGCCGATTCCAAAAAGTACTTGTGGACGAGCCCACCGTGGAGGCAACAATCGCCATCCTTCGCGGTTTGCAGGAGAAGTACGAGGTCCACCACGGCGTGGACATCACCGACCCGGCCATTGTGGCCGCGGCCGAGTTAAGCCACCGCTATATCACCGACCGCTTCCTGCCGGACAAGGCGATCGATCTGATCGACGAGGCCGCTTCGCGCATCAAGATGGAAATCGACTCCAAACCGGAGGTGATGGACAAGCTTGACCGCCGCATCATCCAGCTCAAGATCGAGCGTGAAGCGATGCGCAAGGAAAAGGACGAGGCCTCGCAAAAGCGCCTTGCGCTGATCGAGGAGGAAATCGGCAAGCTGCAGAAGGAGTATTCCGATCTGGAAGAGGTCTGGAAGGCCGAGAAGGCCGCTGTGCAGGGCTCGGCGCAGATCAAGGAGCAGATCGATGCAATCCGATTCCAGATCGAGGAATTGACGCGCAAGGGTGACTTCAACAAGGTGGCTGAACTGCAATATGGCCGCCTGCCCGAACTCGAAGGCCAACTGAAGGAAGCGCAGGCCAAGGAATCCTCGGCTCAGGGGCGCGAGGGCACGGGCGCGCCTCGGCTATTGCGCACGCAGGTGGGCGCCGAAGAGATCGCTGAAGTCGTCAGCCGCATGACGGGCATTCCATTGTCCAAGCTTCTGCAAGGCGAGCGCGACAAACTGCTGCAAATGGAGGATAAGCTGCACCAGCGCGTGGTTGGTCAGGATCAGGCCATTCGCGCTGTGTCCGACGCCATCCGTCGTTCACGCGCCGGCTTGTCCGATCCAAACCGCCCCTACGGCTCGTTTCTTTTCCTTGGGCCCACCGGGGTGGGCAAGACCGAGCTGTGCAAGGCGCTGGCTGAATTCCTGTTTGACAGCCAGGATCACCTGATCCGCATCGACATGAGCGAATTCATGGAGAAGCATTCGGTGGCGCGCCTGATCGGTGCGCCACCCGGTTACGTCGGCTATGAGGAAGGTGGCTATCTGACGGAGGCCGTGCGGCGCAAGCCTTACAGTGTGATCCTGCTCGACGAGGTCGAAAAGGCCCACCCGGATGTTTTCAACGTGCTCCTTCAGGTGCTGGATGACGGACGCCTGACGGACGGACAGGGGCGTACGGTGGATTTCAAAAACACCGTGATCGTCATGACGTCCAACCTGGGATCGCAGCACATCATGGCCATGGCGGGTCAACCACAAGAGAGTATTCGCGACGCCGTTTGGGTGGAGGTGAAGCAGCATTTCCGCCCAGAATTCCTCAACCGCATCGACGAAGTCGTGGTGTTCCACGCCCTGAACCAGGAGCAGATCGAAGGCATTGCGCGCATCCAGCTCAAGTCACTCGAGAAGCGTCTGGCACAGATGGATATCAAGCTTGAGGTCACGCCTGCGGCCATCGCGGAGATCGCCAAAGCCGGCTATGACCCCGTATTCGGCGCGCGCCCGCTCAAACGGGCCATCCAGAGCCAAATCGAGAATCCGCTGTCCAAGCGCATTCTTGAAGGCCGCTTCGGGCCGAAATCCGTGGTTCCTGTGGATGCTCGCGACGGCGAGATTGTCTTCGAGCGCACCGTACACTGACCCTGCCTTGGTCGTGCTGCAGTAACGGGCAGATGCGGCGAACTTTCCGCGTCTGCCCGTGTCAGTTCAATTGGGGTGTGCGTGCTTTTCGGCGGGCCGCTTGGCGGACCTGCGCATGATGCAACCGCTAGCATGCAGCGCTCCAACTCCGTCTCGCATCCACCCATTCCATGAGACCCATGATTTCCCGACGAGCCCTTCTCGCTGCCGGCAGCCTGTCGGCGGCTTATGCCTTGGCCGGTTGCG
>JAGWOZ010000167.1 GCA_028870715.1 Betaproteobacteria bacterium
GGGCGGCGGGCCCAACCGTATCGGGCAAGGCCTCGAATTCGACTACTGCTGCGTCCACGCGGCACTGGCATTGCGCGAAGACGGTTTTGAGACCATCATGGTCAATTGCAATCCAGAGACCGTTTCGACGGACTACGACACCTCTGACCGCCTGTATTTCGAGCCTCTTACCCTGGAAGACGTGCTCGAAATCGTCGACAAGGAAAGACCGACCGGGGTGATCGTGCAGTATGGTGGGCAAACGCCCCTCAAGCTGGCGCTCGCGCTGGAGGCGGCCGGCGTGCCAGTGATCGGAACGAGCCCCGACATGATTGACGCGGCGGAAGACAGGGAGCGTTTTCAGAAACTGATCAATGATCTGGGCCTGCTTCAGCCCCCAAACCGCACGGCGCGCTCCGAAAGTGAAGCCATCACCCGCGCAGAGGAAATTGGCTACCCGCTGGTCGTGCGGCCGAGCTATGTGCTGGGTGGGCGGGCGATGGAGATCGTGCATGAGCAGCGCGATCTGGAGCGCTACATGCGAGAGGCTGTGAAGGTGTCGCATGAATCTCCAGTGCTCCTGGATCGCTTCCTGAATGACGCAATTGAATGTGATGTGGATGCAATCTGCGATGGCCAGGATGTCTATGTCGCGGGGGTCATGGAGCACATAGAACAAGCAGGCGTGCATTCGGGCGACTCGGCTTGTTCGTTGCCTCCATATTCACTCTCGGCAGCGACTATCGCCGAGCTTGAGCGTCAGACCGTGGCGATGGCGCGTGGCTTGAGCGTCGTGGGTCTGATGAACGTCCAGTTCGCCATTCAGCAAAATGGGGACGAGGACCGTATCTTTGTGCTGGAGGTTAACCCACGCGCTTCGCGCACCGTGCCCTTTGTGTCGAAGGCAACAGGTCTGCAATTGGCCAAAGTCGCCGCACGCTGCATGGTGGGACAGACCTTGCGGCAGCAGGCCATACCGTCCCAGGTCATCCCCGCTTACTTCAGCGTCAAAGAGGCCGTCTTCCCATTCGTCAAGTTTCCGGGCGTGGATCCGATTCTTGGCCCCGAAATGAAGTCGACCGGCGAAGTCATGGGTGTCGGCCGTAGCTTTGGCGAAGCCTTCGTCAAATCTCAAATTGCTGCCGGAACGCGTCTTCCCGATGCAGGCAAGAGCGGCGGAGCCAAAGTATTTCTTTCGGTCAAAAATAATGACAAGGCGCGCATGGTTGAAGTTGCGCGTGATCTTCTGACCATGGGGTTTGCGCTTACTGCGACGCGCGGTACTGCGGCGGCACTGGCGTCTGCGGGTCTTCCGGTTGAGGTTGTCAACAAGGTCACCGAGGGTCGCCCGAATGTCGTGGACATGATGAAAAATGGCGACATCGTCTTGGTCGTCAACACCGTCGAAGAGCGCCGCAATGCGATTGCGGACTCGCGTGCCATCCGCATAACGGCGCTCGCCAGTCGCGTAGCGACCTTCACAACCATTGCGGGTGCCGAGGCCGCCGTTGAAGGCATGAAATGCCTGAACAGCCTGGAGGTCTACCCGCTGCAGGCTTTACACGAATCGCTGCATTTGGCACACTGAAAACCAAATCAGTCGAGCATCGCCGTGGCAGTGTGCTGCTGCGGCGTTTTTTTTTACATTGCTTTGTGGACACCTGATTATGCCTACTCCCATGACTCGGCGCGGCGCCGAAAAGCTCCGGGCTGAACTGCAGCGCCTCAAGTCCGTTGATCGCCATGCGGTCATCCAGGCGATCGCGGAAGCGCGCGCGCAGGGTGACTTGTCCGAAAATGCCGAATACGAGGCCGCAAAAGACCGCCAAGGCTTCATTGAAGGCCGAATCGCTGAAATTGAGAGCAAACTGTCGTCAGCGCAGGTCATCGACCCGGCCGAGTTGCACGCCGATGGTCGGGTGGTGTTTGGCGCCACTGTGGAACTTGCCGACGAGGAAACCGGTGAGGCGGTGGTCTACCAGATCGTCGGCGATGACGAGGCTGACTTGAAGCACGGCATGATTTCCGTCAGTTCCCCAATCGCGCGTGCGCTGATCGGCAAGGAAGAGGGCGACATTGCGCAGGTCATGGCCCCCGGAGGTGTGCGCGGCTACGAGATTGTCAAGGTTCGATACGCATGAGCAATCTGCGCGCACGTTGGGTGCTCGCCGCACTATGGCTTGGTGGCTTGGCCGCGGTGGGCTTTATCGGAGCCCCCACGGCTTTTGCGGTGCTGCCGGACCGGATGCAGGGGGCGGCCGTTGCCAGTCGCATGTTCTATCTGATGACGCTGGCGGCCTTGGTGCTCGGTTGCTTGCTGATGATTCTGGAGCGTCACCATGCGCAACCGCTGGCGGCGTCGAAACCGTTCTTCCTGGTCCTCGGTGGGCTGTTCTTCGCCGTACTGGGGGAGTTTGGGATCGTGCCGCACCTCATGGCAGCTGCGGCAGCGCACGCATCCGATGCCGGGGTCTGGCATGCAATAGCCAGCGTGGCGTACCTGCTCCAAGCGGGCTGCGTGTTCGCTTACGTCTGGATTCTGCCCGACTCGGCGGCCCGGGTCGGGCGGTGATCGTAGCCTCAGCCCAACCGGATTTTCTTGATGCTTGACTGGCGCGGCTTGGCTCGCTTGACTTTGCCCGTGGCGGTAAGGCGCTCATTGCCGAGGACAGTGACGCGCTTGACGCGAGCGCGGTGCGTGGGGCTGGAGGAGGGGACAACCACTTTCACCTGTTTGGGCGCCGCCTTCTTGCCGCCCTTGGCGGCAGCGGGCGCATGCGCTTCGGTGGGTACAGGCCGAAATAACACGAGGATTTTTCCGATCGACTGCACCGGCGCGGCCTTCAGGTCGTGGCAAATGCGCTCCATCATGTCGGCGCGCAACTGTCGGTCGTCTGACGCCACGCGAACCTTGATCAGGCCATGGGCAGCGAGAGCGCGGTCGATTTCCGCGACCACCGCATCAGTGAGACCTTGGTCGCCAATCAGCACGGTGGGTTTGAGCGGGTGCGCTTGCGCACGTTTAACGCTGCGGTCGGCGGGAGTGAGTAGTAAGGTAGTCATGGCCGAATTATCCGTCTTCTCGATGCGCGCCCTGCAGCGCGGCTAAACAGGGTCTCCGACAGGGGCCTTCAATACTGATGAAAAAGAATCGCTTCAAGAAAGCATGGCTTAACGAGCACCTGCATGATCCGTTTGTCAAGCGGGCGCAAAAGGAGAACTTTCGCTCCCGCGCGGTATACAAGCTGCAAGAGATCGACGAGATCCACAAACTTCTGCGGCCCGGACAAGTGATCGTGGATCTGGGCAGCGCCCCAGGGGCTTGGTCGCAGTACCTGAGCAGAAAACTGGCCGACGGTGAGGGGAGCCTCAAGGGCGAAGTCATCGCCCTTGACCTGCTGCCCATGGAGCCGGTGAGTGGTGTCCAGTTTATCCAGGGGGATTTTCGCGAGGCGGATACACTGGCCCAGCTTGAAGCCGCACTTCAGGGGCGTGGGGTGGATGTGGTTCTCTCGGATATGGCGCCCAACCTCTCGGGCATCGCCTCGGCCGATGCGGCGCGCATTGAACATCTGGCTGATTTGTCGCTGGAATTCGCGCGAAAGTGGCTGAAGGACGATGGCGCATTGTTGATCAAGAGCTTCCACACGGGGTACTTCAGTCAAATCGTCAACCGCTTCAAGCTGCAATTCAAGACGGTCAAAACCATGAAGCCGAAGGCCTCCCGGGATCGCTCGGCCGAGGTGTTCATCCTCGGCTTGTACCCCAAATCACCCGAAGTGAAGTCTGAATGAGCTATTGCATATAAAAGACCAATAGTTTTCGCCAATTATTCCCTTGGAGCATGTGTGCCTAATGCGCGAAATCAAGGCCTCAAGACTTGATTCGCCTAGAATCGGGCGCAGATTGAGGCTAGTGCAGCAATCGTATGCTCCACGCTGGAGTTCCAGGAGTCCGTCTTGAACAATCAATGGTTTTCCAAGGTCGCAATCTGGCTGGTGATCGGGCTTGTGCTCTTCACCGTGTTCAAGCAGTTCGACCGCACGGCGCCGACCGATTCGGTGAGTTACACCCAATTCATGCAAGAAGCCAAGCAGGGCCGCGTGAAAAAGGTCATCGTGCATCAAAGCGGCACATTGGATGTGACGACCACCGAAGGCCGCCGCTACACACTCACGTCTCCCGGCGACCTGTGGATGACCGGCGATCTGATCAAGGATGGTGTGCAGGTTGTAGGCGCACCGCGCGAAGAGCAGTCCTTCCTGATGCAGATTCTGATTTCTTGGTTCCCCATGCTTCTGCTCATCGGCGTGTGGGTGTATTTCATGCGCCAGATGCAAGGCGGAGGCCGCGGCGGAGCATTCAGCTTTGGAAAGTCGAAGGCACGACTGCTCGATGAATCCAGCAATACGGTGACCTTCGCTGATGTCGCTGGATGTGATGAGGCCAAGGAAGAGGTCAAGGAATTGGTGGACTTCCTGCGTGACCCGCAGAAATTCCAGAAACTGGGTGGCCGTATTCCCCGTGGTGTCCTGCTGGTCGGGCCGCCCGGTACGGGCAAGACCTTGCTTGCGAAAAGTGTGGCGGGCGAAGCCAAGGTGCCGTTTTTCTCGATTTCGGGTTCGGACTTTGTCGAGATGTTCGTGGGCGTCGGTGCGTCGCGCGTGCGTGACATGTTCGAGACTGCGAAGAAGCACGCACCCTGCATCATCTTCATTGACGAAATCGACGCCGTGGGGCGCCATCGTGGCGCGGGCTTGGGCGGCGGTAACGATGAGCGCGAACAGACGCTCAACCAAATGCTCGTTGAGATGGACGGCTTTGACACGAATTTGGGTGTGATCGTGATCGCGGCAACCAATCGTCCGGACATTCTCGACCCCGCGTTGCTGCGCCCGGGTCGCTTTGATCGCCAGGTCTATGTGCAGTTGCCCGATATCCGCGGTCGCGAGCAAATCCTGATCGTCCACATGCGCAAGGCTCCGGTGGGGCCCGATGTGCGCGCCGACATCATTGCGCGCGGCACGCCAGGGTTCTCAGGTGCTGATCTCGCAAATCTGGTGAACGAGGCGTCACTCTTCGCAGCGCGCCGCAATGGGCGCTTGGTGGAGATGGAAGATTTCGAGCGTGCCAAGGACAAGATCATGATGGGGGCTGAGCGCCGGTCCATGGTCATGCCTGAGGAGGAGCGCCGCAACACGGCCTATCACGAAGCTGGCCATGCGCTCGTCGCGCGCTTGATGCCGCAGACCGATCCGGTGCACAAGGTCACCATCATTCCGCGTGGCCGGGCGTTGGGTCTGACCATGCAGCTCCCCGAGATGGACCGCTACAGCATGGGCCGGGATCGGATCCTCAGCATGATCTCGGTGCTGTTCGGCGGGCGCATCGCGGAAGAGGTGTTCATGAATCAGATGACCACGGGTGCCTCAAATGACTTTGAGCGTGCCACCCAGTTGGCGCGCGACATGGTGACGCGCTACGGGATGTCGGATTCGCTCGGGCCGATGGTGTACGCGGAAAACGAAGGAGAGGTGTTCATCGGTCGGTCCATCACCAGGACCACGCATGTGTCTGAACAGACCATGCAAAAAGTCGATGCAGAAATTCGTCGCATCATTGATGAGCAGTACGCCTTGGCGCGCAAGCTCATTGAAGACAACAAGGACAAGATGCATGCGATGGCGAAGGCTCTGCTTGAATGGGAGACCATTGACGCCGAGCAGATCGATGACATTATGGCGGGTCGCCCGCCGCGCCCACCCCGTCCCCCTGGCGCGACGACGACAGGCCAACCGCCCGCCACAGGTGGTCGCCCAAGCGGCTTGCCAGCGGACGCACCAACTGCTTCGGCTGCGTGATTTGCGCGCGACATCCTGCGAACGGCCCGGAAGCATCCGGGCCGTTTTCATGCACCCCTGCCCGCGCGCGTGATCTTTCAGATTGATGGCTCTGTTTTGGTCCGCTGGGCGCTTTAGACTGGCATTGCAACGGCCCTTGGTCATGGGCATCGTCAACGTCACGCCAGATTCGTTCTCCGATGGCGGACGCTATGCCAATGCTGATGCAGCGATCGGCCACGCGCGCAGGCTTGTGGATGAAGGTGCCGACATTCTCGACATCGGTGGGGAGACGACTCGCCCGGGCTCTCGTCCGCTGCCACAGGAGCAGGAATGGCAACGCATAAGTCCCGTGCTGCGGGAACTGGTGCGTTGGGGCGTGCCGATCTCGGTTGACACCTACAAGCCGCAAACCATGCGTTTGGCGCTCGAGCTTGGCGTCGACATCATCAACGACGTGTACGCCCTGCGCATGTCCGGGGCGGAGGCCGTTGTTGCGACGTCCAATGCCGGCGTGTGCCTCATGCATATGCGCGGTGATCCTGCCACCATGCAGGAGTCGCCACACTACACGGATGTTGTCGCCGAGGTCCGTGAATTCCTGCTGGCACGGGCTGACGCGTTGCAGGCACAGGGCGTTGCCGCAGGGCGCATCTGCCTCGATCCGGGCTTTGGCTTCGGCAAGCGCCTTGAGCACAACATTGCGCTCGCGCGCGGCCTGGAGGCCATCACCGTCACTGGTTATCCGGTACTCGTCGGCATTTCGCGCAAGTCCATGATCGGCGGCACGTCCGGCCGCCCGATCCCGGAGCGGCTGCCCGGTAGCTTGGCCGCAGCCCTGGCCTGCGTGGCGGCTGGATCGGCTATCGTACGCGTGCATGATGTCGCCGAAACGGTTGACGCCTTGAAGGTCTGGGCAGCGATGCGAGGCTGAACCTGAGAAGGCCGCCGTTTGGTGCTTTGGCGGCAAGGTCTACGGAAAAAGTACAGAACGAGTCACAAGGTAAAGAACCAATGAGCAGACAGTATTTCGGAACGGACGGCGTGCGAGGGCGCGTGGGGACAAGCCCCATTGTTCCCGAATTCGGGCTGCGCCTGGGGCATGCAGCAGGCAAAGTGTTACGCCAGCGCGGCAGCACGCGGCCGACCGTGCTGATTGGTAAGGACACCCGGGTGTCGGGCTATATGTTCGAGGCGGCGCTGGAATGCGGTTTTGCAGCAGCTGGGTGCGACGTGGTTCTCGTGGGCCCGCTGCCCACTCCCGGTGTGGCATACCTGACGCGCGCATTGCGTCTGGATCTGGGCGTAGTCATTAGCGCCTCTCACAACCCCTATGCTGACAACGGCATTAAGTTCTTCTCCGCCGCCGGCAGCAAACTTCCCGACAGCTGGGAGGAGGAGGTTGAAGCCGTGCTGCCCGAGGCCGAGGGATGTGTGCCCTCTGAGCAACTTGGCAAGGCGCGACGGCTCGATGACGCCGCTGGGCGATACATCGAGTTTTGCAAGAGCACATTCCCGAACCATCTCACGCTCAAAGGCCTTCGCTTGGTGGTGGACTGCGCGCACGGTGCCGGTTATCACATTGCCCCGTCCGTGTTCCATGAGCTTGGGGCGGACGTGATTTCAATTGGCGTACAACCCGATGGTTTCAACATCAACAAGGACGTTGGGGCCACAGCTCCCGACGCCTTGATCCGCGCGACGCGG
>JAGWOZ010000168.1 GCA_028870715.1 Betaproteobacteria bacterium
AGCTTCTTCTCGCCGTGCTCGAAGCGCGCCTTCTGCAACGCCAGCGCCTTGTTGAACACGAACCGGCACGAGCCCGCGAAGCGGCGCATCTGGCGCTGCTGCTGACCGTTTGGACGAAGCTCGAACTTGAACGCCTGGAGTCGCTTCATAACTGGTTTAATATACAGCTAATCGGGCGCTACTTCAAGAGACGATGGATGCCTGTGGCATCCGCGCTATCCTTCCCCACCCTGAAGGACCGGGCTTGTCGCGCATCTGGTCAAGGTGAGGGTCCAACGAATGGAGGCGACAACGGCGAGCCATCACGACGATGCCGTGCTGAGCGAGCGCGCCTCCAGGGGGGCCGCCAGGTTCGCATGCGGCGCAGTGCCGCCGGCATCGGCCGCTCCATCAGGCACCAGACCGCCGAGTTCCTGCAGCAATCCGATCAGGCGCGCGGACACCTCGGGGAGGGCGCCGTGACGCAACGCAAGCATGACGGACTGCCGGTCCTCGCCTTCTTGCACACGGCGCAACAGGTGGCCAGCCATAGTGTGAAACCGCGCATGCTCGGCCACCACGCGATCGAACAGGGGACGCTGCTCCACGCCGCACGTCTTGCGGTGCCGGTACAGCCAGCGCCCGAGGTGGCATTTGTCGTCACGGCAGGTGATCTGCCACTCAAGCGGCTTGCCCGCCTCGAACATGCTGCTTTCAAAGTCCTGCCGCCAGCGCTGATGGGCTTCGATGGCTCGCTTCCAATCAAGTGACAGCGATTCGCGGCTGAACGCCCGGGCGCGCCGTCCCATCGCATGTTGCGGCTTGTCCGGGTTGAGACTCCAGACCCACTGGGCCGCCCAATCCACCACGTTTTGTGGCGGCATCGGCCTGGCGATGGCATAGCCTTGCCCCCAATCCACACCCAGGGCGGCGGCCATTTCAACGAGCTCAGGTGTCTCCAGCCCCTCCATGGCAACGCGAATGCCCATGCCTTGCGCCATGCGCACGAGCGCGCCGAGAAAGGGGATGGACTTCTCCGGAGACTCTACTGCACGGCGCACCGGGTATTGATCGATCTTGACGGCGTGAAAAGGTAGCGCCTGCAGGCGCTGAAGGCTGCTGTAGCCCGAGCCCAGGTCATCCATGGCCAGGTTCACGCCAAGGCTTGCAAGTTCGGCCACGCTTGCATCACGCCGGTTGATGTCCGCGCTTTCTTCGGACTCCAGTAGCTCCAGGGTCAGCCGCTGCGGCACGACCTGGGCGGCATGCAGAGCCTGCTGCACCCAAGACGGACATTCGTGCATGATAAGGACCGATGGCGGCAGGTTGATGCTCAAATCAAGAAGCAAGCCGGCCTCTTCCCAGGTGCGCAGCCACTGCAAGGCCTGGGCCAGGCCGGTACGAAACAGCCATGCCAGATCCTGTTCGCCACAAGCGGGAAGAAAGCGAAGGGGCGAAATGATCTCGCCGCCATCGTCCAGGCGTGCAAGGGCTTCGACCTTGACGAAGCGCCCGGTATACAGATCGACAATGGGTTGCATGTGCATGCGCAACCCATCGCCATGCAGCAGTCGGCGATAGCGTTCGCGGTCCTCACGCGACAGCGCGATCTTGGGTGCACCTTGAACCTGCGCCCCATGGCGCTGAAAGATCTGCTGCAGCGAGCGCAACCAGAGCTGGGCGGACCATGACTCGAACTGGTTGGGATACGCGCCGAACAGCGTGAGAACGGCTGCGGGATTGCCGGCCTTGCCCGACAGCGGGATGGAGGCCGAACTGCGGATGCCGTGCTGCTGCGCGATGGGCTGGATGGCGCTCAAGCCCGGATGCAGCGCGTAGTTGGTGCGGGTGACGATCTCGCCGCTGAGCCAGGCGCTGACGGCGCTGGTCTGGTTCAGGCTCGGATTCGAGGCATGAAAGGTGAGCTCGACCCCGGCATTGGCCAGATCGGCAAAGTACGCCCGCGAGCAGCCGACCGAGCGCCGCAGAACGATGCCGTCTTCGCTGCTCGGCTCCAGGTAGGCCACGCCTTGAATCCCCTCGGGATGCTGAACGATCGCCGACAGGGCCGAATCGATGAAGTCGCCTGCCTTGGTCCACGCGTCCGCTTGCGCCTCCATCAACGCAAGCGCCGATCGACGGGACTGATCGACCTGATTCATGCCCTCGAGCTCCCACTGCATTTCGCGCTTGAGACGCTCGTTGATGACCCCGAAGAGGGCGCCGCGGCGTTCCACGCGCCAGGCAAGCGCCTGGACCATGCCGTGCAGCAAGCTGGAGTAATCCTGCATGGCCAGGACTGCCTCGCTGGACCCCAGCCCGACGAGGGCATGGATGCGACCCAGCTGCAGGGCTTTGCGGCGGTGGTTGGCTTCCTCCACGGTCGGGGCGAGCAGCTGCAAGAGGTGCTCGCCCTGGGATGCCTGCAGGTGGGCGTGCTCTTGAGCGCTGAGCTGATTCAACACTGCCGCAGGCTCGCTGCGCTGGCGCATGCTTGCGTAAAACCGTTTGACGAACTGCGTGACCACCTTGTGCAGCGGCAGGCGGATCTCTTCCAGCAGCGCCGACGCCTGCCACCCGTAGGGGTCGAGCCCGGAGTCGTGCACGGACAGCGCCGCATCCAGCGGCTCGGATTCGCCCCAGGCGCGCCACCAGCGGGACCCGTCATGTTTGTGCGCCTTGGCCTGATACAGCGCCGCATCGGCCAGGCGCAGGAGATGATCGGGCTCGTCGCCATGACTGGGATACAGCGCCACACCCATGCGCATGTCGACTTCGGCCGATTGCCCTGGCGTGACATCAAAGGCAGACTCCACGGCAGCGTGAAGACGATGGGCCAGGGCGGTGAGCTCATCCGTGGTGCGGCCCACATCCAGGCCCTCCAACACGATGACGAGTTCATCGCCACCGAGCCGGGCGAGAAAGTCGGTGGCGCGCAGGCGGCTCTGAAGACGGCGTGCCAGTTCGCGCAGCAGCGCGTCGCCGGCCAGATGGCCCCAGTTGTCGTTGACGGACTTGAAATCATCCAGGTCGATCATGCCCATGGCCAGCGCCGTGTGGCTGCGCTTGGCACGCGCGATGGCATCGCCGACATGCTGGGACAATCCGAGGCGATTGGGCAGACCCGTCAACGGGTCGTGCCACGCCTGGTGGTGCAACTGGTCGCGCAACATGCGCTGCTGCGTGACATCGCGCTGCACACTGACGAAGTGCGTCACCTGCGCTGAAGCGTCCAGCATGGGGGTGATCGTGAGCGCGTTCCAGAATGGCGAGCCATTCTTGCGATAGTTGAGAATTTCACCGCGGAACGTCTTGCCCTGCTCAAGCGCCTGACGAATCTGCCGCACCGTGTCCGGGTCGGTCTGAGGCCCTTGCAGCAGGCGGCAATCGTGCCCCACAATCTCCTCGGCGGCATAACCCGTAACCTCCGTGAAGGCCGCGTTGGCATGCAGCACCAGCTGCTGGGCATCCGTGATCAGCGATGCCTCGGACATCGCGTTCAACGCCTGCGCCAGCAGCGCGTCGGGAATGGGGGCCCTCAATGCTCGCGTCCTCAAGCTGCAGCCATCAGCGCGTCGACTTCGCGGCCATAGAAGGACCAGAAGCACTCGCGGTGCGACTTGCTGGTGCGGGCGTTGTACATGGCCTGCTGGGCATGGCGCAAGAGATCCGGCGCGTCGACGTTGTCATCGGGGAACACCGTGATGCCGATGCTCAGCGGACACTGCCACAGCACCGTATCGGACAGCGTGTAGGGCAGGTTCAAGTCCATCTGCAGGCGCCCGAGCAAGGGAGCGACGGCCTCGATGCGGTAAATATCCTCGAGCACCAGCGCAAAGCGGTCGCCTTCGAGTCGCACCACGAGATCGGTTTTGCGCAGTGCATTGCGCAGCCGGTCTGCAAGTTGCTGCAGCACCGCATCGCCCACCGCGTTGCCCTGCGCCGCGGTCAGAGCGTTGAAGTCATCGAATTCCAGCAATCCCACCAGCACCTTGCTGCCATGCCGGCGCGCGCGAGCCAGGGCGCTGGGCAGCATTTCCTGGAGTGCATCGCGGTTGAGCGAACCGGTGAGGGCGTCGCGCAAGGGGCTGCGCTCAAGCTGGCGCCGAACGTGTTCGGTGGCCTGTCGATAGCCTTCCATCTGCCAGGCCTCGTCGCGCCGCAAGCGCTTGTACAAGGCGCCCATGAGCGGGCGGCGCTGAGCCAGCGACAGATCAGCAGCAAACGTCTCGAACTCGGCGGCGAACAGCGACGACGTGGTCATGATCCACATGGGCGGCAGACCCCAGCGGTAGTACAGGGCCCCGATCTCGACCATGCGGTGCTGCAGTTGCGGCGTGTACTCCGAGGCCAGCAGTTCGCGGTAATGATCGGCCTGCATGGCCGCCAGTTCAAGGCGCTGATCCTTGCCGAGGCCAGCCAATGCACCCTCGTCGGCGGCCTGCGCCTCGATTTGCGCGGCAAATGTCTGCGCAAACGCCTCCAGCCTGCTGAGCAGTTGCGGCGCGCACGCCGCCAAGGCCTGCACTTCATCGGCCGTGAGTTGCAGAAACTCCATCAGAATTTGCATCATGGGCCTCGCCAATGACAGTCATGCGGGTTGTTCGGAATGTTGCGGTGCCGAGGCTCCAAGATTTCGATGGAAATATCAGGCGCCGGCGCTGCAGGAATGAATTGAAGGACTCAGCCCATTCTGGCCGAAACGCGCGGGCGCCGCCACCCACGCAGTGCGGAAAAAGCAGCGAAAGTGTGAAATCGGTCACGACTGGGGACATTGATTGCTCCGCGCCTCGGCCAAGGATCGGGTGGCCGCGCGGCTCAACACACGGTCTTTGGGCGCATCGCGCGTGCGCCATGTGGCGAAAGCCCACCCGGCATGCCGCACCCGCAGGGGCTTGCCGCGCACGCGGCCAGGAGCCGAGACGGCGCAAGCTCATCGGCCCACGCACCCCGTGAAGGCCAGGCAATGCCGGCATTTGCATCGTGTCATGGACTCAGTGAGACCGTTGGTCGACGCCCTCCATGCAGGGCTTTGTTCTTGTCGTGGCCGCTGTGCCTCTGCGGCAATCGCAGACAATGCGGGAAGCCCTCAACGATTGCGTTCCTCAGCGCCTTTGCTTCACCATGTCCCTGCGTTCAGCCGCCCCGGCACTCGGCGCCGCACTCCTGTTTGGTGCGAGCACGCCACTTGCGAAGTTGCTCGTGGGCGATGTGCCCCCTTTGCTGCTGGCTGGTTTGCTGTATCTCGGCAGCGGGCTTGGCTTGGGGTTGCTGTTGGTTGTGCGGAGGATTCGCCGCGCCGAGGGCGCGGGAGCACTGCGCATTCCCGCGCGCGAGATGCCGTGGCTGCTTGGTGCCATCGTGTTTGGCGGGGTCATTGCACCGGCATTGCTGATGTGGGCGCTGACGCAGATCGATGGGGCAACGGCATCACTGCTGCTCAACGTTGAGGGCGTGCTCACGGCCGCCATGGCCTGGCTTGTCTTTAAGGAAAACACGGATCGGCAAATCGTCCTCGGCATGGGTGCCATCGTCGCCGGTGGCGTCCTGCTTTCCTGGGAGCCGGGTGGGGCGAAGCTGTCTCCGGGCGCGCTGCTCATCGTCGGTGCATGCCTGGCTTGGGCAATCGATAACAACCTCACGCGCAAGGTATCGACGAATGATGCGATGCTGGTGGCCTGCTTGAAGGGCCTCTTGGCAGGGGCCTGCAACACGGGCCTGGCGTTGGCCGCGGGAGCCACGATACCGGGCCTGCCGGCCATGGCGAGCAGCATGCTGGTGGGGTTTCTCGGCTATGGCGTGAGCCTGACCCTTTTCGTCGTCGCACTGCGCATGCTCGGGACTGCGCGCACCGGAGCCTATTTTGCTGTGGCGCCGCTATTCGGGGTCGTCATTTCGCTGGCTCTATGGCCAAGTATGCCCTCCGCCCTTTTCTGGGTGGCGGCACTGCTCATGGCCCTGGGCGTCTGGCTCCACATCAGGGAGCGGCATGCGCATGAACACACGCACGAACTGCTGGAACACGCGCACCGCCACTGGCACGACGAGCACCACCAGCATGCGCATGACTTTGTCTGGGATGGCGTGCAACCGCATGCGCATCCCCACCGTCACGAGCCGCTGACGCACACCCATTTGCATTACCCCGATATTCATCACCGGCACAAACACTGACGGGCGCGCAGGTTGGGCGCGAAGATGGACGCACCAGCGCTTATTTTGGATCCGCGATGCTTATTCCTGGAGCATGAAGGTCTGGTATTCGAGGCGGCGAAACAGGCGTTGCACGAGCATCAGGCTCACCGCAAAGCCATAGCCGACATACACGGCGCCTAGGGTGATCGACAGGCGGCTGCGCGCGATGTTGAGCACGCCCAGCCACCCCGGCGCCGGGGGCCGATGATCGAGGCATTGCTGTGGGCGCGCAGCAAGCCGGGATCAGACTGGCTGCGCAGGAGGTTCGCGTACCGCGACAGCGATGCTGCCCATCAAGGTGCATGGATGCGCCATCGTCTGACGCGCGCCGAGGTTTGC
This sequence comes from Betaproteobacteria bacterium, assembly GCA_028870715.1. Lineage (GTDB taxonomy): Bacteria > Pseudomonadota > Gammaproteobacteria > Burkholderiales > Burkholderiaceae_C > Thiomonas_A. The sequence goes on from JAGWOZ010000168.1 coordinate 6,514, forward strand.
AGCGATCTCAACGACCCCGGGGTCGAACAGCCTCTTGGCGCCTTGGCAGGGGCCAGCCATGCGGCCGGTTCTCCGGGGCGCCGCCCGCGACCCTTCAATGGCTTGGCTTGTTTGCCATTGCCGCGCGGAAACTGGCAAAGCGCGGTGACACGCTACCTTCGACTCCGTTCAGATAACCGCAAACGCGGGGGCGGACCTCAAACATCCATCGTCTGAAGGACTGTTTATCCTTCCGCAGGCGCCGCGCTCGAGTCGTTTTGCGTCAAAACTCCACCACGATAAATTGCAGCCCACAAAGCAAGAACAGAAATGACGTTGCCCGCAAAGAAGAGCGCCCAGAACGCCACCGTTCCATTGAGAAATCCAATCTGGAACAGTGCGACGCCGAGAATCGCCACGATGGCCGCAACGATGTTGGTCGTCCCAGGCCAGCGTGCAAAATCGCGTGTTCGCGTCCAGATACTCAATCCGAGGACGATGACGGCAGCCACATAAGCCACCCAACCCGAACTCTGCAGACTGCCAATATCGAGAACCGCGGCATACGAAAGCCCAAGTCCGATGGCTGTACAGATGAGGTTAAATAAAAGTCGCATTTTTATCTCTCTCAAATTTCATGAAGCGATTGGATATAGCGCCAAGATAGCTTTGGGATGAAGCTGCAGACGGCCGCGGTGGCGCCCATCAAAATTTTCCACGGAAGGCCCAGTGGGGTATTGAGCCAAAGCAGGGCAACCGTAGCGATCTGGCTCGCGTAGCACAGATAGCCGGCCGCCGTGAATCGTGAATTTCCGCGCATGCGCCCAGCTGCATAAAGCAGCGCATAAAGCCCTGCAAAGATCACAAACAGGCCGAGCAACAGGGCGGTCGACAGCACCGCTTGCGCATTCACGATCTGGCACCTGCCAATAGTGGGGGGACGGCATCCTCGAGGGTTTGCTCTGTGTCTTTGCGCCTTCCGACCATGGCAAGGTCGTAGATCAGGAGCAGATAGCCAATGGCGAACATG
>JAGWOZ010000169.1 GCA_028870715.1 Betaproteobacteria bacterium
TGACGTCCGGGCAAGAAACCAAGCGATTTTTTGCTTGGAGCCGCACCAAAGCGCCGCAGGCGTGGCGAGCGCTTAACAGGGCGGCAGGCCGTGGTTTGGTGAGCAAACTGTTCCAGCGTTGTGCAACAGTGTTCCAGAAAGGAACACTTGCGCGACAAGAGCAACTTGCAGTCGCCTGGAATAATTATGAACGCCAGCTCCTTGTCCGCAAGAGCTGGCGTGCGCGCCAACTTCACGTGAAGGCGAAGCGGGTGCTGGTGTTCAAGTATCGCGTCCAAGCGCATTACTTGGCGCATCGATGCTGGCTCGGGTCACATCTCCTTGGCCTCGTCGTTCGTCGGTTAAGGCAAGTCGAGTGGCCTATTGTGGCAGTCCACGGACGTTTTGATGCAGTGTGCCCGCCGAAAAACGTCTTCACTGTGCGCCGCAGGTTGCCATCCCTTCAAGTGCATTGGATTCCCGGGGGCCATTTGGAAGGTGATCCATTGATGTCGAAGACTCTACGCACTGCGCTTGACAGAATTCATGATCTAAGCGCGCCTTCAAGTCTGGGGCTTTGAGGAGGCATTCAGCAGCGCAAGCGCCATGGGCCTCATGTCCTGCTGAATGCCGCGCCCATCCACTTCTTGCCGTTCACGGCGGGTTATGCTGCTGAAGGGTTTGCGCATGGCCCAATGCCTACAGGCGTGGTTTTCGGATCACCGATCGCCGCAGGGGGTCATACCAGCGTTCGACGTCTGGCCAAGGGAGGATTGGTGGTGAGGTATTCACGGATGCCTTCAAAAATCGCACGGGCCACCTGCTTGCGATAGGCCGGGGTTTGCAAGCGGGCTTCCTCTTCCGGGTTACTGATGAACGCGGTCTCCACAAGCATTGACGGCACCGTGGGGGACTTGAGGACAACAAAGCCTGCCTGTTGGACCTGACGCGAATGCAGGTGCACCAGGCTGCCCATTTTTGCCAGCGTAGGTTCAGCCATTTTCATGCTTGCGTCAATTTGCGCGGTGGTGGACATGTCCAGCAACACCTTGGCGACCTGGTAGTCGCGCGAGTTGATGTCGATGCCGCCAATCGCATCCGAGGCATTCTCGCGCTGTGCCATAAGCCGCGCCTCCACGCTTGACGCGCCACCTTGCGACAAGCAGTAAACAGAGGCACCGCGTGCTTCCGGCGTGAACCAGCCATCAGCGTGAATGGACGTGAACAAGTCGGCGTTCACGCGCTGCGCCTTTTCCACGCGCATCCACAACGGCACAAAGAAGTCGCTGTCGCGAGTCATCATCACGCGCATGTTCGGCGTGTTCATCGCCAACTCACGCAGATGATGTCCGATCAGGAGGACGACATCCTTTTCGTGGATTCCGCTGGGGCCCGTGGCCCCAGGGTCTTCACCGCCATGACCGGGGTCGATAGCCAGCAGCACACTGCGGTAATTGCGCCGGTCGCGACGCATCGGGATGTCGCTGGATGGATCTGACCTTGTGGCGTTGGCCACGGTTGTGTTTCGGGGGGTCTGGCGATCGAGTTCGTCGCGGTGCGCGTTTAGCCAGGTGCTCAGGGTGTCCTGTTGATTCTGTGCCACGACACGTGGCGCGTCTGCGAGGGTGTTTCGACTGCTAGGCGAACTTGACCCAGTCAACGGCGTCGCCTTCACGGCAGCCCCGGAAGTATCACTGGGTCCAAGCGTGTCAACCTGCGATGCTTGCCTGTCCATGAACGCGAGAAGGCGATCCCCATGCGCGGGGTAAAGGTCGAACACAATGCGATTTTCGTACGCTGCTACGGGAAGAAGGCTGAATACCTGAGGTTTGATCGCCTGTTTGAGATCGAACACCATGCGCACCACGTCGGCGGTGTACTGGGCGACACGCACATCCTTGATGAAGGGGTCACCGGGCTTGATTTTGCCCACAAGCTCTTTGAGTTGGGGGCTGAGTTCAAGGTTCTTGACATCCACCACCAGGCGTGGCGGATCAGCCATAAGAAAATGCGAGGCTGTCAGTGCCTGATCGGATTCCAGCGTAACTCGGGTGTACTCGGCAGCGGGCCACACCCGTACTGACAGGATCGTAGCCCCACGCGCTAGCACTGGCGTGGTCAGCAGCAGGGCAAGGGTTGATGTTTGGATCAGGAACTGGCGGCGATCAGCACCCATGGCGGACACTCCCTGGCGTCGTGCGCCAGGTTTCACCTGGTGCACTTCAGGTGCGCGCTTGCACGAGCACCAATTGATTGAGCAAGGCAGCTCCTGCAGGGCTGCCGCTTCGTAACTGCACATCCCGACCGATGGGGGCCGGAATCAACACAATTTCCAAGTCCGCCCGAGGCAAAAGGGCTGGGGCGCGCTCGGGCCACTCGACCAAACAAAAGCTATGCCCATCGAGCAGTTCGCGCAGGCCTGCTTCATCCCATTCATCAGGCTGTGAAAATCGATACAGATCAATATGATAGGCGTGCGTCTGAAGAGTTCCCTTTAATTGTAGAGATTTTCGGTCAATTGCATAGGGCTCGACCAATGCATAAGAGGGACTTTTGATGCGATCTGTGACGCCCAAGCCACGCAGGATGGCGCGTACCAACGTCGTTTTGCCCGCACCGAGGTCACCGCGCAAGGTGATGAGAAGCCCGGGAAGTTGCAGATGCAGCAATGCTTGAGCGAGTTTTGCGCCCAGGACCGACGTGTCGTGTTCGCTGTCGCAGTGCAGGCTTAGGGTCATGGGCAGATGCTTTGGGTGAGGAGGAGAATGCCAGAATGATGAATCAGGGTTCGCAGGGATGCCGGCTTAGGATGACGAAATGACCCTCCAAAGACCGAATAAGTCCGAGTCACCTGCCCTGTCGAGTGCGCAGCTGCAAACTTTGGCGCAGGCCATTCGGGGCGAAGCAGGCCGGTTGGGATTCTCGCAAATCGCCATTTGCGATGCGGACCTGGGCGAGGCGGAAGCCGGATTTAGCCGCTGGCTAGAGGCGGGCTACCACGGCGAGATGGACTACATGGCGCGTCACGGAACCAAGCGCACGCGCCCCGCAGAGCTGGTACCGGGAACGCTGCGTGTGATCACCGCGCGCATGGACTATTTGCCCGCGCAGGCATCCTCCCAGTGGCGGCAGATGGAGTGGTCACGCATCGACGACCCGAAGGCTGCGGTGGTGTCAATGTATGCACGAGGCCGGGACTATCACAAGGTTTTGCGCCAACGACTGCAGGCGCTCGCCGACTTTATTCGCACCCGTGCTGACCCTGGTGTTGTGCGTGTGTTCACGGATTCGGCGCCAGTGCTTGAAGTGGCCCTTGCCGCGCGCGCCGGGCTCGGCTGGCGCGGCAAGCACACGCTGTTACTGACACGCGAGGCCGGTTCCATGTTTTTTCTTGGCGAGATTTTTGTTGGCCTTGCCCTGCCGGTGGACGAGCCGCAATCCGAGCATTGCGGCACCTGCACGCGTTGCATCAACGTGTGCCCCACCGGCGCCATCATTGCACCGTACGTGATCGATGCGCGGCGCTGTATTTCCTACTTGACCATCGAACTGGATGGCCCTATCCCGGAGCAATTACGGCCGTTGATGGGAAATCGCGTCTACGGTTGCGACGACTGCCAATTGGTTTGCCCCTGGAACAAGTATGCGCGACGCACGCCGCTGTCCGACTTCGCGCCGCGCCATGGCCTTGATGCCGCAGGTCTATTGCAATTGTGGGCGTGGAGCGAGGCGGACTTCATGCAGCGCACCGAGGGCAGCGCCATTCGGCGCATCGGCTATACGCGGTTTCGGCGTAACCTTGCGGTGACACTGGGCAACGCACGCCGCAAACTGCCAGCCGCGCACGAGCTACAGCGCGACATCGCTGCTGCCCTGCAGCAGGCCCTTGCGGGCTCGCCGGCCGTCGTGGCCGAGCATATCGCTTGGGCGCTGGCTCAGCAGCCGGCGCTGAGCCTCAGCCCCTCGCCGCCAGTGCCATAAAAATCGGCAGCGATAGAGCGCCGAGAAGGGTCGATAGACTGACGAGGCCGGCCACGTAGGGCCCGTCACCACCCATGCGCGAAGCCAACACGTAGGCGCTGGACGCAGTAGGCAGAGCTCCGAACATGACCACGATCAGCGTATCCAGCGCGTTGAGATGAAGCATATGCGCCAAGCTCCACGCGACGAGTGGAATGAGGGCATGGCGCACTGCCATCAGCCATGCCGTCAAGCGCCATTCGCGGTGGATGCCGCGGATCTGCAGGCCGGCGCCCACCGTCATCAATCCCATCGCGATCGAGGCACTGCCAATGCGGTCGAGGACTGGAAGCACCAGACTGGGAGGGTTCAGAGCCAAGCTGTGAGCCGCAAGTCCTGCTGCGGTAGCAACGAGAAGCGGATTGCGGGCCAATTCGCGCGCCAAGCCTCGCTGGCCATGTCGAGCCAATGCCCACACCGCGGCCGCGTTGCAAAGTGGCACCCCGAAAGCGATCAGCACGGCCACCAGCGAGACCGCTTGGGCGCCGCCCAGACTGTTCGCCACAGCCAGCGCGATAAAAGAGTTGAAACGAAAGCCGCATTGCACACCGCTTGCCGTGCATCGTCGGTCGGACTTGAGCCAGAAGGCGGCATACGCGAACGCGATCCCACAAAGCAGGGCGCCAATGCCGGCTACAAGGACTGCTGCCGCACCCGATAATGTGTAGCGGCTGCGGCACGTTGTCGAGAACAGCAGGACCGGAAACAGCACGTAGTACACAAGTCGCTCTACGCCCACCCACACATCGCGCTTTAGCGTTGTCCATTGGGCAATTGCGAAGCCCAGCACGATGAGGGCGAAATCTGGAAAGAGCAGGAGCGCGTTGCGTAGCATTGGGTAAGCATACGTGTCCTGATCGTCTTCGGCGGGATTAGCATTACCCGATGTCCATGCCTGCAGTTTCTTCCCGTGCACGTGCGAACGGCACTGCCCAGCCACTTTGGGATGCCGTTCTTGAACTGCCTTTTGGCAAAGTGGGGCTGCGCTGCACTGCGGCCGAAGTGCAGGAGCTGGAGTATCTGCCGGATGCCACACCTCCTGTCCCTCCGGCGAGCTCCTTGGCCCGTGAAGTGCTGGCGCAACTATTGTTTTATTGTGGCAATCCACGCCATCGATTCGATCTACCGCTTGCAGCGGCAGGAACCCCTTTTCAGCGCCGTGTCTGGGCATTGCTGGTCGAGACGCCTTGTGGCTCAACGCGAACCTACGGCGAGGTGGCCCGCAAACTGGGCAGCGCCGCGCGTGCGGTAGGCCAAGCGTGCGCCGCGAACCCGCATGCGCCGGTGATTCCCTGCCACCGCGTCGTGGCCGTAACGGGGCTTGGCGGCTTCGCTCATTCGCTCGATCCTGGCGGAGAGCTGTTGCGCATTAAGCGGTGGTTGCTGCAACATGAGGGAGTCGTTCTGACCTTCGTTAGGGCGAATCGGTCGGACGGTGGTGCTTGATGGGCGGGCCGCTTCGAGATGATCCGCTCGTCAGACCGCCGTACGCGGCCGGTTCGGTGTCGGCACGTGAGGTTGCCCTCGGCAATGCGCCCGAAGTGCGCGTGCCTCGGCGCGGCCGTGCGGCGGCGCATGCCGACTGGCCTCCCGCGCCGTCGGCGTGTGCGGACGTGATCCAGCGTTTTTGCGACGGGCTATGGCTCGAGCAGGGCTTGGCAACCAACACGCTGAGTGCCTACCGTAGCGACTTGGTGCTGTTTGCCCGGTGGTTGGCGAAATCAGGCCGGCAGGGGCTGCTCGCGGCGAGCGAAGCGGATTTGATGGCCTATCTGGCTGCCCGCTTTGCCGGTAGCAAGGCCACCGCATCCAACCGGCGTCTGGCCAGTATGCGGCAATTCTTTCGGTGGACTTTGCGTGAGCGGCTGCGGGGGGACGACCCCACGCTCAAACTGGAACGCGCACGACAGCAGCCGCGCAGGCCCAAGACATTAAGCGAACAACAGGTGGAAGCACTCTTGCAGGCGCCTGATGCAACCACGCCCTTGGGTCTGCGGGACCGCGCCATGCTTGAAATCCTGTACGCCAGTGGCCTGCGCGTGAGCGAGCTTGTCGCGCTCAAAATCGTGCACCTTAGCTTGTCGGACGCAGTGGTGCGCGTGGTGGCTGGCAAAGGGGGGAAAGATCGGTTGGTGCCCTTCGGTGAACAGGCAGGGGACTGGTTAAGGCGCTATGTGGCAGTTGCACGGCCAGCCTTGCTCGATGCCGGTGAAAGCGCCTATTTGTTTGTTACGAGACGCAGCGCGCACGCCGGCAGGCGTGCTACAGGCGGGATGACGCGGCAGTTGGTGTGGACTTTGCTCAAGCGTCACGCGCTGCGCGCTGGCATCGATACGCCACTATCGCCACATACCCTTCGCCACGCCTTTGCCACGCATCTGCTCAATCACGGTGCCGATCTGCGCGTGGTGCAACTCCTCTTGGGGCACGCTGACATTTCCACGACGCAGATTTATACGCATATCGCGCGTGAACGTCTCAAGCAATTGCATGCCCACCACCACCCCCGGGGCTAAAGCTCGTGCTACACAATGATTTCTGGTCCGCCTTCATCCTTCTGCTGCTGATCCTCGATCCTTTTGGAAATCTGCCGTTTTTCATTGCCATCATGCGAGAGTTGCCCCAAGCACGGAGGATTCCTGTTGCGCTTCGCGAAATCGGGATCGCCTACGTCGTACTTCTCGCGTTCATGTGGGGAGGGAAGGGTTTTCTCAGCGTCATCGGTTTGAGTCAACCTTCGTTAGAGGTTGCTGGCGGAGTGATTCTGCTTCTGGTTGCCATTAAGATGATTTTCTCCACGACAGCAGAAATCTTTGGTGGGGGCGATGGGCGCGAACCCATGATCTTCCCTTTGGCCATCCCGCTGCTCGCCGGGCCCTCGGCGCTTGCTGCCGTGCTGCTTCTGACGTCCCGTCAGCCCGGGCAATTGTGGACTTGGGTGGCCGCTCTTACAGCAGCCATCGTCGTTACAGGCAGCCTTTTCCTGATGGCGGAGACCCTGCTGAAATGGGTCGGCGATTCGGTCATGCGAGCCGGGGAAAAACTCATGGGGTTGATTCTCACGGCAATCGCGGTAAACATGCTTTTGGGGGGCTTGCGGACTTATTTTCTCGCTTAGGCCGGGACCTTATGGCAAGCTTTCCTCTTAGGGCGGGGAAAGTCCGCGCGTTTGGCGAAGAATTTGGCATAGGCCCGTTCCAGAGCCTTGAGCGCCTGTTGCAGCGCATGCACGGGTGCATCGGCCAGCCACGGCGCAACCCGGCCCGATGGCGATGGCGCGCCTTGGCGCCATGCGGTGAATTGTTTGCACAACCCTGCGTCGCCGAGCTTGTTCTCGCCCTGGGCGTAGCGCTCCTTCTGCAAGGCCAGTTCCTCGTTGAAGACAACCCGGCACGCGCTGGCGAAGCGGCCCATGTTGCGCTGCTGCGGGCCGCTCGGGCGGAGTTCAAATT
>JAGWOZ010000170.1 GCA_028870715.1 Betaproteobacteria bacterium
AAGATCGGGAAAAATGTCCGCATGGTCATACTCGAGGTTGTTGAGCACGGCCGTGCGTGGGCGGTAATGGACGAACTTCGAGCGTTTGTCGAAAAACGCGGTATCGTATTCGTCGGCTTCGATGACGAAAAACGGCGCCTCGCCAAGCCGCGCGGACTTGTCGAAATCGGCCGGCACGCCCCCAACAAGAAAGCCTGGCTGCAGGCCCGCGCAATCCAGGATCCAAGCCAACATGGATGTCGTGGTCGTCTTGCCATGGGTGCCCGCCACGGCCAGAGTCCAGCGCCCGCGAAGAACATGCTCAGCAAGCCATTGGGGGCCGCTCGTGTAGGGCAAACCCGCATCCAGAATCGCCTCCACCAGCGGATTGCCACGCGAGATCGCGTTTCCGATCACCCAGAGATCGGGCCGCAACGCCAGCTGGTCGGCGCCGTACCCTTCGATGAGTCCGATCCCCAGTCGCTCGAGTTGGTCGCTCATAGGCGGGTACACATGACTGTCGCAGCCCGTCACTTGGTGTCCACTCGCTTGGGCCAGCGCGGCGATGCCCCCCATGAACGTGCCGCAAATGCCGAGTATGTGAATATGCATGGGTGCATTGTAGGAAGCCTGCCTCGCGCTGCGATCAGCATTCGATCCTGCAATAGCGAGCCGCCGCCCGGCCGCATACCCACCGGGCGCGTGGCTCAGATCCGGCGGGTACACTGTCCTGCATGGATGCCTTACGGGACGAACTCGCCGCGGTGGCGGCCCGACTGATCGTGGAAGACGGGCTGGACTACGCGAATGCCAAGCGCAAGGCCACGCGCCAGGTTCTTGGACCCGGCGCCCGTGTGGACGTGCAACCGGACAATGCAGACATACAGGATCAGGTCAAGCTGTACCTCGCGCTGTTTCACGGCGACGATCACCCGCGCCTGTTGTGGAATCTGCGCAGAGCCGCGCTGAGCCTCATGGAGGAATTTGCGGAATTCAGGCCGCATCTCGCGGGTGCCGTATGGAACGGCACAGCGACTGCTCATTCTGGCTTGCATGTCCTTTTGTTCTCCGACGACAGCAAAGCGGTGGAGATCCACTGCATTAACCGGGACATCGCATACAGAGCCAGTGAGGCCGCGCACTATGCAGGTCGGCAACCCGTGGAGCGCCTGGAGTTCGCGTGGCCTCTGCCGGGCCCCCAAGCCGGAGGACGGCCACCGACTGTGGCTGCTGCGCTCAGCCTGTACCCGCTGAAAGACGAGCGGGGCGTGCTGCTGCGCAATCCCCGCTCCTCCGGCAAGCAGGCCGAGCGGGGAAATTTGCAAGCAGTACGTGCGTTGGTGCAAGCCGGGCCTGCCCACACCTCCAATCCAGACATTGAACGATGAAATTTTCAGCATCCTTGGCGATTGCCCTGCTGGCAGCGGCCGTTGGCGCCGCAGGGGGTTACTGGTATGGCCTGCGTACACAGTCCGACGCGGACGCCGAACGGGTGATGGCCCGAGCCGCCGCCCTCGCATCAACAAAGACCCCCGGGGAAATTCCGCCCCACGGCAACACGAATGCGCTGTTCAGCGCGACCCTCGACGACCTTCGAGGACAGTCGGTCAAACTGGCAAGCTACAAAGGCAAGACCTTGATTGTCAATTTCTGGGCCAGTTGGTGCCCGCCTTGCATCGCAGAGATGCCCGATCTTTCCCGTTTTTATACTGATCATGCCAGCAACCGCATCCAAATGCTCGGCATCGCAATCGATAATCCAACCGCAGTACGCGGCTTCCTCAAAGACCATCCAGTCAGCTATCCTGTACTTTTCGGCGGGATGAGCGGTGCGGCTCTCAGTACGGAGCTAGGTGACGCTCAAGGTGGCTTGCCCTTCACTGTGGTCATTGACGGGCAGGGGCGCGTCGTGTACCAGCACCTTGGCCAGACGTCCTACGATGCACTGCAGACGATCGTGTCCGCAAATCCCTGAAATCGCGCCTTGCGCTATTGACAACCATCTATGCATCCTCCCAGCGTTCTGATCCTCCATGGTCCCAACCTGAACTTGCTTGGCACGCGCGAGCCGGGGATTTACGGCGTCACAACACTGGCCGACATCGATCGAGGTCTCAGCAAGTTGGGCTCAGAGCTTGGGGTCAAGGTGCAGACCTTCCAAAGCAACCACGAGGGCGCTCTCATCGACCGCATCCATACGGCGCGCGAAGACGGAACAGGCTTCGTGATCATCAATCCTGCTGGGTTCACCCATACCAGCGTCGCCCTTCGCGACGCACTTGCCGCTCTTGACCGCCCGTTTGTCGAGGTTCACCTTTCGAACGTGCATCGCCGCGAGGCGTTTCGCCAGCACTCCTATTTTTCCGATCTTGCCGAAGCCGTCATCACAGGGTGCGGAGCGGCTGGCTACGGGTTTGCGCTGCGATTCGCAGCGGAAAGATTGTCGGCAAAAGCTTGAATTTGGTAGTATTTCAACCCCAATTCGCCACAGATCACATCCATATCATGGACTTGCGCAAACTGAAAACGCTCGTTGACCTGGTCTCGGAATCCAATATTTCCGAGCTTGAGATTACCGAAGCGGAAGGCAAAGTCCGCATCGTCAAGACGCCACCTGCACCGCTCCAGCCGGCCCAGGTGCAGTACGTCACGGCGCCGATGCCTGCGCCGCAGACCGCGCCTTCCGGATCCGGCACGGAGCCTGCCGCCGCGCCAGTTGCCGCGCCCAGCGCGAAGGTGATCAAGTCTCCGATGGTTGGCACGTTCTACCGTGCATCGTCCCCGGGGGCCCAGGCGTTCGTCGAAGTGGGAGATTCCGTCAAGCAGGGTCAACCGGTGTGCATCGTCGAGGCCATGAAGATCCTCAATGAAATCGAGTCGGACATTGACGGCGTCGTGAAAGAAATACTGGCCGAAAACGGCCAGCCTGTCGAGTATGGCCAGCCGCTTTTTGTATTGGAATGACAACTGCGTTTCGTCCTGCACGCGGTCCCTTCTGCATGGCCATATAGCCCTACCCCATCACCCATGTTCAAAAAAATCCTGATCGCCAATCGCGGTGAAATCGCGCTGCGCATTCAGCGTGCCTGCCGCGAGTTGGGTATCAAGACCGTGATGGTCTACTCCGAGGCCGACCGCGATGCAAAATACGTCAAGCTCGCCGACGAAGCGGTATGCATTGGCCCGCCGCCTTCGGCGCAAAGCTATCTGAACATGCCGGCAATCATCTCGGCTGCGGAAGTCACCGATGCCGAGGCCATCCACCCTGGATATGGCTTCTTGTCGGAGAACGCGGATTTCGCCGAGCGAGTCGAGCAGTCGGGTTTTACCTTCATCGGGCCGCGTCCGGACTCCATTCGCCTGATGGGCGACAAGGTGTCCGCCAAGCAGACCATGATTAAGGCGGGCGTGCCCTGCGTGCCCGGTTCAGACGGCGAATTACCTGACGATCCGCGGGAAATCACCCGCATGGCTCGCGCGATCGCTTACCCGGTGATCATCAAGGCGGCCGGCGGCGGTGGCGGGCGCGGCATGCGAGTCGTGCATACAGAAGCAGCATTGCTCAACGCCGTGGCCACGACCAAGGCTGAGGCACAGGCCGCGTTCGGCAATGGCGCGGTGTATATGGAGAAGTTCCTCACCAATCCGCGCCACATCGAGATTCAGGTGCTTGCCGACGAGCACGGCAACGCCGTGTGGCTGGGCGAGCGTGACTGCTCCATGCAGCGGCGCCATCAGAAAATTCTGGAAGAAGCTCCGGCGCCGGGCATCCCCCGGCGACTGATCGAGCGAATTGGGGCGCGCTGCGCCGATGCGTGCCGCAAGATTGGTTACCGGGGTGCTGGCACCTTCGAGTTTCTCTATGAGAACGGGGAGTTTTATTTCATCGAAATGAACACCCGCGTGCAGGTGGAGCACCCAGTGACGGAACTCACGGCAGGCGTAGACATCGTCGTGCAGCAGATTCTTGTGGCGGCCGGCGAAAAGCTCACGCTTCGCCAGCGCTCCATTGGCTGCAATGGCCATGCCATCGAATGCCGCATCAACGCCGAAGATCCGGTGAAATTTGTTCCCAGCCCCGGACGTATCACCACTTGGCACGTGCCGGGTGGCCCAGGCGTGCGGGTCGATTCTCATGTTTACACCGGCTATTTTGTGCCACCGAATTACGATTCGATGATTGCCAAGATCATTGTCCACGGCGCCACGCGCGAGCAGGCCTTGGCGCGTATGCGCACGGCCCTGTCTGAAATGGTCGTGGACGGCATTGCAACCAACATCCCGCTGCACCGCGAGTTGCTGGTGGACGCGCGCTTCATGGAAGGCGGCACCAATATTCACTACCTTGAAGAGTACATGGCAGCCCGCCAGGTCTGAGCGCCCTGCCTGTCCCTCCCATCCGCCGATTGGACTCAAGCCTGCCACGATCTGGCCCCTCGCGCTATGGCCTACCGTGAAGTCATAATTCCTGCAGACGATGACCTCGCCGAATCCCTATCGGATGCGTTGCTCGAACAGCATGCTCTGAGCGTTGGAGTCGAAGATCGGGAAGCCGGCACTGAAGATGAGCAGGCCTTGTTCGGCGAACCCGGTATGCCTGCGCCCCGCTCTGCCTGGCAGCACAATCTGGTGCGCGCGCTTTTCGACACGGAGGCACAGGCCGACGCGGCGCTGCTCACCTTGCTGAGTGCGGGACTGCTGCGTGACCTGTCCGGCGTGCACCAAATCGATGTTCCCGAGCAGGACTGGGTTCGCCTGACTCAATCGCAGTTCACACCTGTATGCATTGAAGACCGCCTGTGGATCGCGCCGAGCTGGCATGCGGCACCTGCGGATGCGCCGCTGGTCATTCAGCTCGATCCAGGTCTGGCATTTGGCACCGGCACCCATCCCACGACCCAGCTCTGCCTGAGCTGGCTCGTGAAGCATGCGCCACTTGACAATCTAACGGTGCTGGACTACGGGTGCGGCTCCGGCATCCTGGCCATCGCCGCTGCGCGTCTCGGCGCGCAAGCAGCAACCGCCGTCGATATCGATCCCGTTGCGGTGGATGCAACTCTGGCCAACGCACAAGCCAACGCTGTGCAACTGCAGCGCTGCTGCCATGTGGACGCTCTGCCTGCCGAGCGTTTCGACCTAGTACTGGCCAACATCCTGGCTGCGCCGCTCAGACTGCTAGCGCCAATGCTGGCCGAGCGCGCCAAGCCCGGGGGCTGGCTTGTCCTGTCCGGCATCCTGAGTCGCCAGGCTGAGGAACTGATTGCCGTCTACGCGCCCTTTGCACATCTGCAGATCTACGGCGAGCAGGATGGCTGGGTCTGCCTTGCAGGCATGGCATATGGGCACGAGTGAGCGGTGCCACCCGAGTGTGAACACTTAGGGCCGGTTCGGCCTCCTGTTGGCCGGCCGCTTCTGTCGGCCGCTTCTTATACTGTCCAGTCATGTCCCTTGCCACACGCTGCCCCCACTGCAAAACCGCCTTCCGGCTGGTGCGTGACCAGTTGCTGCTCAGCCAAGGCTGGGTCCGCTGTGGGCGCTGCGGTGAGGCTTTCAATGCTGCCGAACACCAGTTCACGTTTGAACCGGCGCCCGGCAGCGTCGATCCGTCTTCCCAAGTCTCCGCTGTCCCTGCCGAAGACGCGCCCCCGCTGGGCCACGTGCCCGATGGCGCTTACAGCAACAGTCCGACTCCCCCATCGTTCACGGATCCGGCGCCCCTCGCTGGCTTGACTTCGGCCAACGCAGCTGCGGCGCCGCCGCGCGTGCTCGGCACGGTGCCATCGATTACCGCTTCACCCTGGCAGGTTGGGGCGTTCGCCTATGCACCCCTCACGCCCAAGCCCCCGCCGGTACCTGCATCGCATGATGCGAAGGACGAGCCGATCGAAGAAGAGGCCACTGGGGCAATCGGGTCAATTGCGGCCGCCGACCTCGGATTGAGGCCCCTTGCGGCCGAAGACGATCGCGACTGGCTGCTGGAGGCGCTTGCCGGCGAGGCGACCGCTTTGGGCTTGACGTTGGATGGCACCATTGCAAAGGCTCCTGTTGCCAACGCCGATGCTGCCATTCAGCCCGGCGGGACCGTACATAACCAAGAGGCGCAAGCTTCGCCGTCTTCAAGTCCTTCCGCGGCGCAGTTGCTTCGCGCGCATCCCGCCACCGAAGACGATCTCGCCACATTTTCAGCCGAGGCTGAAGCGGCCTTGCACGGGGCAAGCCCAGCGCTGGCTCCGGCAACCGTGGATGGTGGCACGGCTGCATCATCGCCCCAGAGCCCCATGGAAGCGGCCTTGGTGCAGCTTCCTTCGCCTCCTGTCAGCGCAGAGCTGCCCCTCGGCTCAAACACGGAGCCTGGCGAAGATGACCTGAACACCATGCATCCACACCGCATGCCCCTGGATACTGGGCATGCGCAAAGCCAATCTCCAACAAGTTTTGACATTGCGCCGGATCAGGAACTGGGTGAAGAGTCGCGCTTTGACCTCGGCGCTGCGCTCCATTACGAATTCGAACCCGAACCCGAACTCGAGCCTGAACTCGAGCCAACGCTCGATGCCGACGCGCAAGGCAGCCGGCGTGCTGAGCCCGCAGGCAATGACTCGGCACTGGCGCCTGCCCGGAATGAACCGGTGCCACGTGACGAGGAAGACGGACATGCGCCTTCGGCCTCTCCGGCGTCGGTGTTGGATGTCGTACCAGTCACGCCCTTGGGCGAACCGCAGTTCTTGCGACAAGCGCGGGCCCGGGAACGATGGCAACGCCCTGCCATCCGCGCGTTGCTGGCGGTGCTTTCCCTACTGCTTGTCGCAGCCGGCGCCACGCAGGCGGCATGGACATGGCGGGACGCGATCGCCGCTCGCTGGCCTCAGACGCAGCCAGCCCTGGCCCGGCTTTGCGCGATGAGCGGCTGCACGCTCGCGGCGCCGCGCCGGCCGCAGGCGCTCGTTATCGACACGTCTTCCATGGCGCCTGACGCGCAAGGCGTCCTCAAGCTGACGGCTTCGCTGCGCAACCGCAGCGCCGAGCCCGTCGCCTATCCCGCACTGGAACTCACGCTGACTGACACGCAGGACCGGATCGTCGCGCGCAAAGTCATTGAGCCTGAGGACTATCTTCGCCCACTCCCTGGCAAGGCAACCGCTGCTCGCCAGCAGATCCTGCACGGATTGGCTGGCGGCTCCGAGCTGAACATCCAACTCAATCTGCACCTCAGCAAGGACCAGGCCAGCGGCTACACGCTGTATGCCTTCTACCCCTGATCGCGGCTGCCGCGGACAAGTCAAACCCGCGCCAGATCATCTAAAGCGCCCGTGTAGGCGGATGTGCGTACGAGGACATCCCAAGGCAACGGCGGGCGCGTGGCCAGCAAGGCCAACCGACGTTGGGCACTGTCCGGGTCCGGGTGCCAAACCCCCGAGATG